>NZ_CATKPC010000014.1:0-115135 GCF_949769265.1 Cellulomonas endometrii
CCCCGGCGGGGGCGGGGGGCGCGAGGCGCCCCCGCCGGGCCCCCCGCCCGCCGAGCCACCCCGCCCGCCGAGCCACCCCGCCCGCCCGGGCGGGCGCACCGCCGCGGGGCTACGGTGCGGCGGTGCCCCCGCCCAGCGACGTGCCACCGACCCGGCCCGTCGTGCGCCCGCGGGGCTGGGCGCTGCTCTCCGCGTCGGTCGCACCCGTGGCGATGATCGGGGGCTGGACCGCGGCGGCCGCCGCGCAGGGCGGGTTCGACCCGGTGCGCGCGACGATCAGCGAGCTCGCGACCCGGGCCGTGGACCACCCGGGCGTGATGACCTCCGGGCTGCTCGTGACCGGTGCGGCGCACGTGGCGACGGCGTCGGGGCTCCCGGGCGTGCCGGTGCCCGGCCGGGTCCTGCTCGCGGTCGGCGGTGCGGGGACGGCGGCCGTCGGGCTGCTGCCGGCCGACCGCCTCCCGGCCGCGCACGCCGTGGCCGCGGGCATCGCGTTCGGCGCGCTGGCCCTGTGGCCCGCGGCCACGGCTCGGCGCGACGGACCGGCGGCTCTGCGCCCCGTGGTCGCCGGGACCGCGTGCGCCGTCCTGCTCGGGCTGCTGGCGTGGTTCGTCGTCGAGCTGACGGGCGCCGGCGACCGCGTCGGTCTCACCGAGCGGCTGGTCGCCGGCGCCGAGTCGCTCGCGCCGCTGGCCCTGGTCCTCGCGCTCAGCCGAGGGCGTCGGAGACGACCTCCTTCGCCGCGTCCTGCACCTGCGTCAGGTGCTCGGCGCTGACGAACGACTCCGCGTAGATCTTGTAGACGTTCTCCGTGCCGGACGGCCGCGCGGCGAACCAGGCGTTCTCGGTGGTGACCTTCAGTCCGCCGATCGCCGCGTCGTTCCCGGGCGCGGACGTCAGCTTGGCGGTGATGTCCTCGCCCGCGAGCGTCGTCGCGGTGACCTGCTCGGGGGAGAGCTTGCCGAGGGTGGCCTTCTGCTCCAGCGTCGCGGGGGCGTCGACCCGGGCGTACCAGGACTCGCCGAACTCCGAGACCAGGTCGGCGTGATGCTGCGAGGGCGACTTGCCGGTGGTGGCGAGGATCTCGGAGGCGAGCAGCGCCAGGATGATCCCGTCCTTGTCCGTGGTCCAGACGCTGCCGTCGGTGCGCAGGAACGACGCGCCCGCCGACTCCTCGCCGCCGAAGCCGACGGAGCCGTCGAGCAGGCCGGGCACGAACCACTTGAAGCCGACCGGCACCTCCAGCAGGCGCCGGCCGAGGCGGCCCGCGACCCGGTCGATGAGCGAGGACGACACGAGGGTCTTGCCGATCGCGGCGTCCGCCGGCCAGCCCGGCCGCGCCCCGGAGTACAGGTACTGGATCGCGACGGCGAGGTAGTGGTTCGGGTTCATCAGGCCGGCGTCCGGCGTGACGATGCCGTGCCGGTCGGAGTCCGCGTCGTTGCCGGTGGCGATGTCGAACGGCGCGTCGCCGCCCATCGCGTTCACCAGCGAGGCCATGGCCGACGGCGAGGAGCAGTCCATCCGGATCTTGCCGTCCCAGTCGAGCGTCATGAACGACCACTGCGGGTCGACGCGCGGGTTCACGACCGTCAGGTCCAGCGCGTACCGCTCGGCGATGGCGCCCCAGTACTCGACCGAGGCGCCGCCCAGCGGGTCGGCGCCGATCCGGACGCCCGCCGAGCGGATCGCGTCGAGGTCCAGCACGTGCGCCAGGTCGTCGACGTAGGCGCCGAGGAAGTCGTGCTTGCGGGTCGTGTCGGCGGCCAGCGCGGCGTCCACGCTCACGCGCGGGACCCGGTCGACGCCGTCCTTCAGCAGCTCGTTCGCGCGGTTCGCGATCCACGAGGTCGCCTCCGACCCGGCGGGGCCGCCGTGCGGCGGGTTGTACTTGAAGCCGCCGTCGCGGGGCGGGTTGTGGGACGGCGTCACGACGATGCCGTCGGCGAGGCCGGGCCCGGACGCGCGCACGCCCTCGGACGTCGCGGCACCGTTGTGCAGCAGGATCGCGTGCGAGACCGCGGGCGTCGGGGTCCAGGAGTCGCGGGCGTCCACGCGCACCTCGACGCCGGCGGCGGCCAGCACCTCCAGTGCGGTCTGCCACGCCGGCAGCGACAGCCCGTGGGTGTCCCGCCCGATGAACAGGGGGCCGTCGGTGCCCTGCGCCCGGCGGTACTCCACGATGGCAGCGGTGATCGCGACGATGTGCGCCTCGTTGAAGGCGCCGTCGAGGCTCGAGCCGCGGTGGCCGCTGGTGCCGAACACCACGCGCTGCGCGGGGTCGTCGAGGTCGGGGCGGCGGTCGACGTAGGCGGCGAGCATCGCCTCGACGTCGACCAGGTCGGAGGGCTGGGCGGGGGTTCCGGCGCGCGGGTCCATGCCGACGATCCTGCCACCGAAGCGGCGTCCACGGCGGGGTCTGTGGACGACGCCTGGCGCGGCGCGGCCGCCCGCGGCGGGGATCGGTAGGCTGGCCGACATGCCTTCTTCCGTCGACTTCGTGCTGCGCCCCTTCGAGGGCCTCCCCGGTGAGCCCGACTGGGTCGCCCTGCGCGAGCTGGTGCCCGCCGCGACCGCGACCGCCCGCACCACGAAGGAGCACGGCGCCCGCGACATCACCGTCACGACCGTGCTGCCCGAGGGCTGGGCGGCCCTGAACCGCGCCGACGGCGTGCTGCTGCTCGCCCTGCAGGTGGTCGGCAGCTCCGGCGACGCGAGCCGCGACCTCGCCGCCGCGCTCCTCGAGGCCCTGGACTCCGAGCCCGGCACCGCCGTGCAGCAGTCCGGCCTGCCCGGCCCCGGCCCGCGCCTGCAGGACGTGCTCGACCTGTCGGTGCCCTTCGAGGTCACGGTCCAGGACAGCTTCGCCTACTGGATCGCCGCCGACACCGAGATGACCCCGGAGCTCAAGGCCGCCGTCGAGGAGGCCGACGCGGGGGTCGTCGACACCAAGAAGCTCGCCGCCGCCGAGGCCGCGTACTGGGTGCGGATGGGCGCGCGCGAGTACCTGCGCTGGGCGCAGCCGCACGACGAGCAGCAGGTCATCGACGGCCTCGCGCGCCTGCACGGCCGCCGCGAGTCCGGCTTCGACGGCGCGAAGTTCATCGGCTACTTCCGCTCGAACGGCCTGGTCGTGCCCGTGTGGGAGCTGGCGCGCGGCAGCGAGGCCGAGGACATCGAGGACGCCGTCGCCGCGTTCGTCCCGACGTTCGAGGCCGCGCTCGCGGACACCGAGCCGCTCGACGCGAACGCGCGCCGCGCCCGTGCCGGCATCGTCGCCCGGCAGGTCACGCTCCGCTGACCCCGGTCGCAGCAGGGGGTCCCGGGGTGCGCTCTCGGACCCCCTGCTGCGTCCCGGCGGCACGGTCGGCGGCAGGGCCCTGCGCACCACCCGCCGTACGGAGGCTCCGCGGACCCGCTGGTGGGGGCGCCGCGCCGCCCGTGTGACCGTCGTGTGCAGCCTCCGCGTGTCCCACCGCCGGAGGGCGCGACGCCCGCCGCCCATCAGTAGGCTGTGCCGGGTGACGGGCGAGGCGGAGGACAGGACCGAGGAGCGATCGGTCACCGACCGCTCTGCCCACGACACGGTGGCCGAGGCGCCCGACGTGCCCGACGCGGCGGCGCCCGCCACCGAGGCCCCCGCCGAGCCGGCCCCCGCCGCCCCGCGCAAGCCCCGCCGGCACCAGCCGCAGCAGCCGGCCCCGCTGGAGACGGCCACGACCACGGCCCGCACCGGACGGTCCCGGCAGCGCGTCGCCGTCGTCATCCCCGCGAAGGACGAGTCCCGGCGGATCGCCGCCACCGTCCGCTCCGCGCGCGCCATCCCGCACGTCGACCTGGTGCTCGTGGTCGACGACGGCTCCGAGGACAACACCCAGCACGTCGCCCGCGAGGCCGGCGCCGTCGTCGTCCGGCACTCCCACAACCGCGGCAAGGCCGCCGCGATGGAGACCGGTGCGGCCGTGGTCGCCATGCGGGACGCCCCGGACCGGCTGCCGCGGCTGCTGCTGTTCATCGACGGCGACCTGGGCGACACGGCCGTGAACACCGCCCCCCTGGTCCCGCCGGTGCTCGAGGGGACCGCCGACGTCGCGATCGCCCTGCTGCCGCCGCAGCCCGGCGCGGGCGGCCGTGGGATCGTCGTCGGCGCCGCCCGCCGGGCCATCCAGTCGATGACCGGCTGGACGCCCACGCAGCCGCTGTCCGGGATGCGGTGCCTCACCCGCGAGGCGTTCGAGGCGGCCACGCCGCTGGCCCGCGGTTGGGGCGTCGAGACCGGCATGACCATCGACCTGCTGCGCAAGGGGTTCGTCGCCGTCGAGGTGCCCTGCGACCTGCGCCACCGCCCGTCGGGCAGCGACCTGCGCGGGCAGATGCACCGCGCGGCCCAGTACCGCGACGTGCAGCTGGCCGTCGCGGCGCGCAAGCTCCGGACCGTCACGGCCGCGCGCCCGAAGCGCTGACCTGACGGGCCCCGCGCAGGGTCTGTTCGCCGGCCGCACCGCGCGCCTACGCTGGCGGGAGCCGACCCCGCAGCGGCGCGGGGCCGCCGGTCGGACGGAGCAGGCCATGGCGCACGGCGACATCACGCACGTCGAGATCCCGGTCGACGACACGGACCGCGCGACGGCGTTCTACAACGGGCTGTTCGGCTGGGGGATCCAGGAGTTCCCCGGGTTCGAGGGCTACCCCATGTGGCGCGCCCCGAACCAGGTCAGCGGCGGCGGGCTCGTGCAGCGCAGCGACGCGCAGACGGCGCCCCGCGCGTACGTCGAGGTCGACTCGATCGACGACGTCCTGCGCCGGGTCACGGAGCACGGCGGCCGGGTGACGGCACCGAAGACGGAGATCAGCCCGACCAGCTGGTCCGCGGCGTTCGTCGACCCCGACGGCAACGAGATCGGCATCTACGAGGGCATGACCGAGTCCGGCGACAGCCCGGTGACCTGAGGAGCAGCCATGGCGCACGGCGACATCACGCACATCGACATCCCGGTCGACGACATGGACCGCGCCAAGGAGTTCTACGGCGGCGTGTTCGGCTGGCAGATCGAGGAGATGCCCGGGTTCGAGGGCTACCCGATGTGGCGGGCTCCGAACCAGTTCAGCGGCGGCGGCCTCGCGCCGCGGGACGAGAGCTTCCAGCAGCCGCGCAGCTACGTCGAGGTGGACTCCATCGACGACGTGCTGCGGCAGGTCACGGAGCTCGGCGGCCGGCCCGTGGTGCCGAAGACGGAGATCAGCCCGACGAGCTGGTGGGCGTCGTTCCTGGACACCGAGGGCAACGAGATCGGGCTGTACGAGGGGACGGAGGACGCCGGGGGCGACGAGGTGGAGTGACGCCACCCGCCGCCCGGCGGCGTCGCGCCGGAACGACGAAGGGCCCGGCACCGGCGCGAACGCGGTGACGGGCCCCTCGTACCGGCGGAGGATGGGGGATTCGAACCCCCGAGGGCGTTAACCCAACACGCTTTCCAAGCGTGCGCCATAGGCCACTAGGCGAATCCTCCCGGCCCGTAGAGGGTACCCGAGCCCGGGGGCTGCTCGGTAACCGGGCCTGTCGGCCACTGTCAGCCCCGTGTGGTGGGGTGTCCCGGTGACGTTCTCGACGCTGCCCGTGCGCCGCGTGCGCACCCACGACCGCGAGCCTGTGCCCGACGACGCCTGGGTCCGGACCGTCCCGGCCGTGGCGCAGGTGCTGCGGGACGGGTGGGACCTCGGGGCCGCGACGGTGCTCGTCGGGGAGAACGGCGCGGGCAAGTCCACGCTGGT
Source organism: Cellulomonas endometrii (assembly GCF_949769265.1). Lineage (NCBI taxonomy): Bacteria > Bacillati > Actinomycetota > Actinomycetes > Micrococcales > Cellulomonadaceae > Cellulomonas > Cellulomonas endometrii. The sequence goes on from NZ_CATKPC010000014.1 coordinate 5,773, forward strand.
CGAGGGGCTGGCGGTCGCGTTCGGCATGGGGGCCGAGGGCGGGTCGACCGGCGCGCGGAACACGACCCGGGAGTCGGAGTCGACGCTCTGGCGGCACCTGCAGCTGGAGCGCGGCGCGGGCGCGTCGAAGCGGGGGTTCTTCCTGCGCGCCGAGACGATGCACGGGTTCTACACGTACCTGGAGGCGAACCCGGGCGGCGGCGACCCCCTGTTCCACGAGATGTCGCACGGGGAGTCGTTCCTCAGCCTCATCACGTCGCGGATGCGCGGCCGGGGGCTGTTCGTGCTGGACGAGCCGGAGTCGGCGCTGTCGTTCACCGGGTCGCTCGCGCTGCTCGCGCATCTGAAGCAGCTCGTCGCGGCGGGCGCGCAGGTGGTGCTGTCGACGCACTCGCCGCTGCTCGCGTCGCTGCCGGGCGCGCGGGTGCTCGAGGTCGGGCCGTGGGGGCTGCGGGAGACGCCGTGGGACGAGACGGACCTCGTCGTGTCCTGGCGCGGGTTCCTCGACGCGCCCGAGCGGTACCTGCGGCGGCTCGACGACGCCTGACCACCCTGCAGAGGCAGGGTGCGCGGCTGCGTTAGGCTTGGCGGCAGACCCCTCGTGCGGCGTCATCTCGCTGAACCCCCCCAGGGCCGGAAGGCAGCAAGGGCAGGTGAGCTCTGGCGGGTGTGCGGGGGGTCCTTGCATGCCCGGGGCCGCGCGCCTGCCGTCGCCGACGTGGATGACGGGGCGTCCCACCGCGGGTGGACCCGCCGGGCGAGGTCCCCCCGGGGTCGCAGGAACCGGTGGCGGCGGACGCGACCGGGGGCCGACGCGGCCGCGCCGCCTCGGCCGCGAGGCTGGAGGCATGAGCCACCCGACCCCGCCGCAGCCCTGGGGCGCACCGCCCGCCCCGACCACGCCCGCGCCCCCCGGCCCCTGCGCCGCCCGCGCCCGCCGACCCCGGTGCGCGCCTGTCGGCCCGCGGCCTGGTCAAGCGGTTCGGCGCGACGACGGCGCTCGCGGGGGTGGACCTGGACGTCGCGCCGGCGGAGTCGGTCGCGGTGATGGGCCCGTCCGGCTCGGGGAAGTCGACGCTGCTGCACTGCCTCGCCGGGATCCTCGTGCCCGACACCGGGACGGTCGCGCTGTCGGGGCGCCCCCTGCAGGGCTTGGACGAACGGCAGCGGTCGCTGGTCCGGCGCCGGCAGTACGGCTTCGTGTTCCAGTTCGGGCAGCTGCTCTCCGAGCTGCCGGCCATCGAGAACGTCGCCCTCGCCCCGATGCTGAACGGCACGTCCCGCAAGGAGGCGACCGAGCTGGCGGGCCGGTGGCTGGCCTCGCTGGGCCTCGCGGGCATGGAGGGCCGCCGGCCCGGCGAGCTGTCGGGCGGCCAGGCGCAGCGCGTCGCCGTCGCGCGGGCCCTGATCACCGGGCCCGAGGTGGTGTTCGCGGACGAGCCGACCGGCGCGCTCGACCAGGCGACCGGGCACGAGGTGATGCGGATCCTCACCGAGACGACCCGCCTGGCCGGGGCCTCGCTGGTCGTGGTGACGCACGACGCCGACGTGGCGGCGTGGTGCGACCGGCGGGTCGAGGTCCGCGACGGCCGGGTCGTGGCGGACGTGCGCCGGCAGGGCGCGGCCCCCGCACCCGGCCACCCCGCCGGCGGTGCCCGGTGAGCGCCGTCCTCGCCCTGGCGCCCCGGCTCCGTCGTGCCGGCGGCCGGGACAGCGCGCTGACGACGGCCCTCGCGGTGGCGGCGTTCGCGGTGATGACGGCCCTGACGCTGTCGGTCGTCGGCGGGCTGCTCGGGTTCATGGACCGGGCCGCGCACCCGGTGGGGCCGTACCAGCGGGAGAACGCCGAGTTCTACGTGATCCTCGCGTGGACCGCGGTGGTGCTGCTGGTGGTGCCCCTGGTGACGCTGGGTGGGTCGGCCGCGCGGCTGGGCGTGGCGCGCCGGGACGCCCGGCTGTCGACGCTGCGGCTGCTCGGCGTGACGCCGCGCGAGGTGGTCGCGCTGACGGTGGTCGAGACGGCGTGGCAGGGCCTGCTCGGTGCGGTCGTCGGCATGGTGGGCTACGTCGCGCTGCTGCCGGTGTGGACGCGGATCCCGTTCGAGGGCTCGACGTTCTCCGCCGCGGAGCTGTGGGTCGGCTGGCCCGTGCTGCTCGCCGCGTGCGTCGTGGTGCCGGTGCTCGCCGTGGTCAGCGGGGTGGTGTCGCTGCGGCGGGTGGTCGTGTCGCCGCTCGGGGTGGCCCGGCGGCAGACGCCCCCGGCGATGCGGGCGGTGCGCGCGGTGCTGGCGTTCGCCGCGATGGGGCTGTTCATGGTCGTGACGCTCGTCCTCGGGCAGCTCGGCGCGGCCGCGGTCACGTTCGGGATCGGCTCCCTCGCGCTCGGCTTCGGGGCGCTGAACCTCATCGGGCCGTGGACGCTGGGCCTCGTGGGGCGCCTGCGGGTGCGGCGCGCCCGGACGCCCGCGCAGCTGCTCGCCGCGCGGCGGCTCGTGGACGACCCGCGGGCGACGTGGCGGGTGGTCGGCGGGCTCGGGCTCGCCGGGTTCGTCGCGGGCGCGCTCGCGGTGGTGCCGGTGCTGGCGTCGGGCGGTGCGGCGCACGACGCGAGCGCGGCGGACGTGGCGCGGGCCCAGACGATGTCGGGCGACCTCATGCGCGGTGCGCTCCTGACGCTGGCGATCACGTTCCTCGTCGCCGCGGCGTCGGCGGGCATCACGCAGGCGGCGTCGGTGCTGGACCGGCGCCGGGAGTACGCCCTGCAGGTCCTCGCGGGCACGCCGGTCGAGCTGCTGGACTCCGTGCGGCGCCGCGAGGTGCTCGTGCCGATGCTGCTGGTCGGCGTCGGGTCGGCGGCCGTGGCGGTGCTGATGTTCGCGCCGCTGCTCGGGCTGGCCGGCGTGACGGACCCGCGCGGGATCCTGCTGCTCGTGGGCTGCCTCACAGCCGGCTGCGCGCTCGTGCTCGCCGCGACGGAGACGAGCCGGCCGCTGCTGCGGTCGGTCCTGGCGGAGACGCAGGTCAGGCCGGACTGAGCGGCACGGCGCGCCGCCGCCCCGGGGCCGGGGACCGGCGCGCCGACGGGTACCCGTACGGGTGACCCGGCGCCGCTCGGCGCGCGCATCGGGCCGTCCCCGGTGATCCTGGAACCTCGTCGTCCAGGAGGTTCAGCGTGAGCGAGCAGCCCGAGGTGGCGACCGCGCCCGCGCTCGGCACACCCTCCGGCGGCGGGCCGCGCCCCCGGAGCCAGCCGCTGGCGCCCGGGCTCGCGCTCGGCGGGCGGTACGTGCTGGCGGAGCTGCTCGGCCGGGGCGGCATGGCCGAGGTCTACCGCGCGCGGGACGGTGTGCTCGACCGCGACGTCGCCGTGAAGGTGTTCCACCCGTCGGCGACCGGCTACGCCGCGGACGCCCGGCACCGCGCCGAGATGCGGCTGCTCGCCCGGCTCAGCCACCCCGGCCTCGTGATGATGCTCGACGCCGGGACCACCGAGCTGCCCGACGGCGAGCTGCAGGACTTCCTCGTGATGGAGCTGGTCCGGGGGCCCTCCCTGGCCGCGCGGATCGCCGAGGGCCCGATGCCCGTGGAGCAGGTGGCCGTCCTCGGGGTGCACGTCGCCGAGGCGCTGGCGTACATCCACGACGAGGGCGTTGTGCACCGGGACGTGAAGCCCGGCAACATCCTGCTGCCCGGGGAGGACCTGGCGGCCGGGACCGCCCCGTGGACCAAGCTCACCGACTTCGGCATCGCCCGCGCGCCGTCCGACGAGTCGCTGACGATGACCGGCGAGCTGCTCGGCACGCCGTCCTACCTCAGCCCGGAGCAGGCCACCGGCGGCCGCCTGACCGCGGAGTCCGACGTGTACGCGCTCGGCCTGGTGCTGGTCGAGTGCCTGACGGGCGAGCGCGCGTTCCCCGGCGACCCGCTCACCTCCGCGGTGGCGCGGCTGCACTCGCCCGTCCCCGTGCCCGAGAGGTTCGGGGCGCGGTGGGCGGAGCTGATCGGCGCGATGACGGCGCTCGACCCGCTGGACCGGCTCACGGCGACCGCGGCGGCGGAGGAGCTGCGCGGCCTGCTGCGTCCCGGCGCGATCGGCCTCGGGCCGGTGGCGGGGGGAGTCGGCGCCGCGACCGTGCCGCTCGGCACGGTGGTGGCCGCGCGCCCCGGCTCCGAGCCGGTGCCGACGGGCTCTGAGCGCGCCGAGGAGCTGGTCGGCGCTGCTCTCGCCGCCCAGGGCGACGACGGCCTGGTGCCCGACGTCGTGCTGCCGGCCTCGGTGCTGCCGGCCTCGATCCCTCCCGCCTCGGTCCCGCCCGCCTCCGTCCCGCGCGTCGGCGGTGACGGCGCCTCCGCCGCGGCGTCGGACGCCCCGACGACCCGGCGGGTGCTCCACCGGCACCCGGCGCCGACCCCCGGGCGGCGCCGGGGTGTGCGCGGCGCCGGTGTGGCCGCCGCCCTCGTCGGCGTGACGGCCGTGCTGCTCGGGGCGCAGGCGCTCGGGGACCGGACCCAGGCGGATCCCGGGCCGGAGACGCCGACGCCGACGGTGTCGCCGGACGCGGGGACGACGCCCGTGGTCGCGGTCGAGGACGAGGCCACCGCGACCGACCCCGCGGCGACCGACCCGGCGACGACCGACCCCGCGGCGGTCCCCGTCGTCGTCACCGAGCAGCCGCCCGCCGAGCTGCCCGCGACCGACCCGGCCGCGGCCGAGGCGGCGCAGGAGGCCGCGCAGGACGCCGCCGAGGCCGCGCAGGAGGCGGCCGACGACGCCGCGGAGCCCCACAAGGGCCCGTCCGGCAACGCCAACCCGCGCGCCCACGAGAAGGGCCCCGGGCACGGCGGCAAGGGCGAGGGCTGACACCCGCGCGCACGAGGTGAGACGCACCGCCGGCCCCGCGTGGCCCGGGTCTACGGTGCCGGGGCGGGCCGTGACCGGCTCGCGACCCCGACGAAGGAGACGTCACGGTGACGGCGCGCGTGCAGCGGCGGCTGCAGACCTGGTCCGAGCTCAAGCCCCTGCTGCGGATGCGTCCGCTCGAGCTGGACCCGGTGGCCCGGCGCCTGTCCCGCGCGTACACGGTGCGGGACCTGCGGACGATCGCCCGGGCCCGGACCCCGCGGTCGGTGTTCGACTACGTCGACGGCGCGGCCGAGGCGGAGGTCTCCCTGCGCCGCGCCCGCCGCGTCCTGCGGGACGTGGAGTTCCAGCCGTCGGTGCTGCGGGACGTCGGCACGGTCGACATGACGACGACCCTGCTCGGGCGCGAGGCCGCGGCCCCGTTCGTCTACGCGCCGACCGGGTTCACGCGGCTCATGCAGCACGAGGGCGAGGCGGCGGTGGCCCGCTCCGCGGCGCGCACCGGCGTGCCGTACACCCTGTCGACGATGGGCACGACGTCCATCGAGGGCCTGGCGGAGGCCGCGCCCGGCGGGACGAACTGGTTCGGGCTGTACGTCTGGAAGGACCGCGGCGCGTCGATCGAGCTGATGTCCCGCGCCCGGGAGGCCGGCTACCAGGCGCTGGTCATCACGGTGGACGTCCCGGTGGGCGGCGCGCGGCTGCGGGACAACCGGAACGGGTTCAGCATCCCGCCCGCCCTGTCGGCGCGGACGGTGCTCGACGGCGCGCTGCATCCCAGCTGGTGGCTGAACTTCCTCACCACCGAGCCGCTGCGGTTCGCGACGCTCGACTCCTGGCAGGGCACCATCGAGGAGCTCGCCGGGCACATGTTCGACCCGACCGTGGAGCTCGCCGACCTGGCGTGGGTGCGCGAGCACTGGGACGGGCCGCTCGTGGTCAAGGGCGTGCAGACGGTCGCCGACGCGGAGCGGGTGGTCGGTGCGGGCGCCGACGCGGTCGTGCTGTCGAACCACGGCGGCCGGCAGCTGGACCGCGCGCCGGTCCCCCTGACGCTCGTGCCGGGGACGGTCGAGGCCGTCGGCGACCGGGCCGAGGTGTACGTCGACACGGGCTTCAGCAACGGCGCCGACATCGTCGCCGCGGTGGCGCTCGGCGCGCGGGCGGTCATGCTCGGCCGCGCGTACCTGTACGGCCTGATGGCCGGCGGGGAGCGGGGCGTCGACCGCGTCGGGCAGATCCTCACCACGGAGATCGCCCGCACGCTGCGGCTGCTCGGCGTCCGGTCGCTCGCCGACCTCACCCCCGACCACGTGCGGCTGCCGTGAGCGCGACGACGCGGCCGGTCGACCCGGCCCCCGGCACCCCGGACGAGCCTGCGGCGGACGCCCCGGGCTCCGGCGCCCCGGCCGCCGACGCCCTGGCCGCCGACGCCCTGGCCGCCGTGCTCGCCGACCTGCGCGCGGCCCTGCCCGGCGACGCCGTGGTGACGGACCCGGCGGTGCTGGCCGGCCGGGCGCAGGACGGCTCCGCGACGCCGCCGACGGGCCGCCCGCTCGCGCTGGTGGAGCCGTCGACCACCGCCGAGGTGTCGGCCGTCCTGCGTGCGGCGCACGCGCACCGCGTGCCGGTCGTCCCGCAGGGCGCCCTGAGCGGGCTGGCCGGCGGGGCCAACGCCGTGCCCGGCGCGATCCTGCTGTCGACCGCCCGGATGACCGCGATCCGGCGCATCGACCCGGTGGACCAGGTCGCCGTCGTCCAGCCGGGGGTGGTCACCCGAGACCTGGTCGACGCCGTCGCCGCGCGCGGGCTGTTCTACCCGCCGGACCCGGCGTCGTACGCGCAGAGCACCATCGGCGGGAACATCGCGACCAACGCCGGCGGCATGCGCTGCGTGAAGTACGGGGTCGCGCGCGACTTCGTGCGGGCGCTCGAGGTGGTGCTCGCGGACGGCACCGTCGTCCGGACGTCGCCGCCGACCGTGAAGGCCGTCGCCGGGCTGGACCTGACCGGCCTCGTCGTCGGGTCGGAGGGCACGCTGGCCGTCGTCACGGAGGCGACGCTCGGGCTGCTCCCCGCACCCGGCCCGGACCGCGGCGTGTCCGCGACGTTCGGCTCCGTCGCGGACGCGCTCGAGGCGGCGAACGCCATCATCGCGAGCCCGCACCGGCCGTCGACGCTCGAGCTCCTGGACGACGTGGTGCTCGCCGCGCTGGCGGCCCACGACCCCGAGGCCGGCCTGCCCGTCGGCGCGCGCGCGATGCTGCTGGTCATCACGGACGAGGAGGTCGGCGGTCGCGAGGACGTCGCGGCCTACGAGGAGCTCACCCGCGCGCACGGGGCGCTGACCGTCGACGTCGCGCACGACCCGGAGCGGCTGCACGTGCTCATGCGGGCCCGCCGCGCGTTCAACCAGGCCATGCGGGCGGTGCGCGGCGGCAGCATCAACGAGGACGTCGCCGTCCCGCGCACGCGGCTGCCCGAGCTGCTGGAGCGGCTCGCGGACATCTCGGCGCAGACCGGCCTGCCGATCGGCACCGGCGGCCACGTCGGCGACGGCAACCTGCACCCGGTGATCGCGTTCGACCCGGCCGACTCCGCCCAGGTCGACGCGGCCGCGGAGGCGCACCGCCGCATCCTCGGCCTCGCGGTCGAGCTGGGCGGGACCGTCACGGGCGAGCACGGCATCGGCACGGAGAAGCGCGGGGCGCTCGCGGGCGAGCTCGGCGAGCCGGTCCTGTCGATCCAGCGGGAGATCAAGCGCGTCTTCGACCCCCGCGGCATCCTCAACCCGGGCAAGAAGCTCTAGGGACGCCGCGAGGTCGAGGGGTTCGCGCGGGGCGGGGGGCGAACCCCTCGACCGCGGACGGACCCCTCGACCTCGTCGGGTGCCGGGCGCGCGGAGCGCGTCAGCGGCGCAGGACCTTGCGCGCCAGGAAGTTCCCGAGGAACTGGGCGAGCTGCACCATGACCACGATCACCGCGACCGCCGTCCACGTCACCACGTCGTTGAACCGCTGGTAGCCGTAGACGATCGCGAAGTCTCCGAGACCGCCGGCGCCGATCGCACCCGCGACCGCGGTCATGTCGACGATGCCGACGAACAGGAACGTGAAGCCGAGGATGAGCGGGCCGAGCGTCTCGGGCACGATCACCGTCGCGATGATCCGCAGCGGCCCGGCGCCCATGGCCCGCGCGGCCTCGACCACGCCCGGGTCGAGGCCCACGAGGTTCTGCTCGACGATCCGCGAGGTGGCGAACGTCGCCATGATCGCCAGCGCGGGGATCGCCGCCTCGACGCCGTAGGACGCGCCGGTCAGGGCGATGGTCAGCGGACGGGCGGCGGTGATGAAGATGATGAACGGGATGGGCCGGATGATGTTGACCAGCACGTTCAGCACGAAGAACACCGGCCGGTTGGCCAGGATGTTCCCCTTGCGGGTCACGTAGAGGGCGATGCCGAGCAGCAGGCCCGCGAGCCCGCCGATCGCCAGCGCGGCGATCGCCATCTGCAGGGTCTCGCCGAGCGCGGTCCAGAGCTCGGGCCACAGGCTGACGCCGTTGCTGTTCACGCCGTGGCTCCCTTCGTCGCGGGACCGGCATGGTCGCCGTCGGGCGCGTGCTCGATCACCTCGGTGTGCGCGCGCAGGTCGGCGACGAACGCGTCGATCGCGGCGTCCGGCCCGACCAGCGCGAACGTGAGCGAGCCGAGGGGGCGGGAGTTGACCTCCGTGATGCCGCCGAACACCACGTGCCCGTCGATGCCGTACGTGCGGAGCCGCTCGGTGATGACGACGCCCTCGGTGGCCTTGCTCTCCCGCACGGCGATGGTGACGATGCGCCCGGGGTGCCGCTCCCGCAGCCGCGCGACCACGTCCGGGCGCGGGCGGTCGTGCAGGGCGGCGCCGATGAACCGGCGGGTGATCGGCTGCTCGGGCTCGGCGAACACGCGGTAGACGTCGCCGGACTCGACGACCTTGCCGTGCTCCATGACCGCGACCTTGTTGCACAGGTAGGACACGACGGACATCTCGTGCGTGATGACGACGATCGTGATGCCGAGCTCCCGGTTGATCCGGCGCAGCAGGTCCAGCACGTCCTTGGTCGTCTCGGGGTCCAGCGCGCTCGTCGCCTCGTCCGCCAGCAGGAGCTGCGGCGACGTGGCCAGGGCCCGCGCGATGCCGACGCGCTGCTTCTGGCCGCCGGACAGCTGGTCGGGGTACTGCTTGGCCTTGTCGGACAGGCCGACGAACTCCAGCAGCTCCGCGACGCGGGCCTGCCGCTTCGCCTTCGGCCACCGCGCGACCTTCAGCGGGTACGCCACGTTCGCCGCGACGGTGCGCGACTGCAGCAGGTTGAACTGCTGGAAGATGAACCCGATCCCGGCGCGGGCGGGGCGCAGGCCACGCTCGTTGAGGCCGGTGAGGTCCGTCCCGTCCACGACCACCTGGCCGGACGTCGGGGCCTCGAGCGCGTTGATCAGGCGGACGAGCGTGCTCTTGCCGGCTCCGGAGTAGCCGATCACGCCGAACACGTCGCCGCGCTCGATGTCGAGCGTGACGCCGTCGACGGCGCGCACGGGGCCGGATGAGCCCTCGAACACCTTCGAGACGTCGCGCAGGGAGACCATGGCGGTCATCGGGTCACCGTCCTGGGTGGGGGTCGGGTCGCCCGCGGGGCGCGGGTGGCGGGGCCGGGACCAGGGTGGCACCGGCGGGGACGCGCGCCGGGCGACCGTGGGCCGCCCGGCGCGTCGGGGTCAGGCTGCCTCGCGGACCTGGTCCTCGAGCTCGGTCAGGCTCTCCTCGAGCTCCTCCGGGGAGAGCTCCTGCTCGACGGCCGTGCCCTGGTTCTCCTCGAGCAGCTGCCCGATGACCTCGTCACGGTGGTAGATCTCGATGAGCTTCGCGTACACCGGGTTGTCCGCGTCCTCGGCCCGGGCGGCCCAGATGTTCACGTACGGGCGCGCCGTCTCGGTGTCCTCGAGGTCGGAGTAGATCGCCGTCGTCGGGTCGATGCCCGCGTCGGCCGCGAAGTTGTTGTTCACGACCGCGCCGTCCAGGTCCTGCAGCTGGATCGCGGTCTGGTTCGCGTCGACCGGGACGACCGTCACGCGCGACGCGGCCTGGTCGATCTCCGCCGGCGAGGACAGGGCGCTGCCGCCGTCCTTCAGCGAGATGAGCCCGGCGGACTGCAGCACGAGCAGCGCGCGCGCCTGGTTCGTCGGGTCGTTCGGGATCGCGATCTCGCCGCCGTCCGGGATGTCCTCCGGCGACTCGTAGCCCTTGGTCGTGTACAGGCCCAGCTGGTAGATCACCGTGCTGCCGATCGCCTGCAGGTCCTCGTTCGCGCTCACGTTGTAGTTCGCGAGGAACAGCAGGTGCTGGAACTGGTTGAGCTCCAGGTCGCCCTCGCTGAGCACGGGGTTCGGCTGCTGGTAGTCGGTGAAGTTCACCAGCTCGATCTCGATGCCCTCGTCCGCGGCGAGGTCGGAGAACGTCGTCCAGTACTCCTTGCTGATGTCGGTGACCCCGACGCGCACCGTGACCGGGTTGTCCGGGTCCGCGGTGGTCGGGGCGGCCGTCGGCTCGCTGCTGCCGGAGCACGCGGCCAGCGCGCCCAGCGTGAGGGCGGCGAGGGCGGCGGTCAGTCTGCGCTTCATGGTGGTGCTGCCTTCCAGGTGGGGGCTCGGGCGGTGCGAGCCCGTGCGGTCCGGGCGGGACCGTCGTGCGGGGCGTGACGGGACGTGGCGCGCGGCGCTGTGCCGGTGACCGTCCGGCGGCGTCCCCCGGGCCGGACGGCGGGGCCGTCGGGCGTCAGGACCTGGTGAGGAGCCCGTGCCGACCGGTCACGCTCGCGGGGAGCGTCGGGGTCGGGGCGGGCGTCCGCCGCGGAGGGCCGGGCTGCTGGGGTGCAGCGTCAGCACATTCGCTGACGACAGCACATGAGCCCGCAGGACGCCCCGGCGATGACGCGCTGCGCGCGGTGCTCGGAAGCGGCGTGGGTGCTCACGTGCTCGACTCCTGTCCCAGGGTGGGGGCGGACGCGGGCGACCCTAGCACCGCTCCCGATCGCCTCGTCCGCGGGTCTCACGGGCCGTCTGCCGGACCCGCGGACACGGTCCCACCGCCGCTCCGGTGCTGCCACCGCAGCGGACGGCGCCGGCCCCCGGGGAGGGGACCGGCGCCGTCCGCCCTGCGGTGCGCGGGGCGCGTCAGGCCGACTCGCGGACCAGGTCCTCGAGGTCCGCGAGGTCGCGCTGCAGCTCCTCGGCCGGCACGTCCTCGACGACGGCGGTGCCGCCGTTCTCCTCCACCAGCTGGTCGGTGACCTCGGCGGAGTGGTAGATCTCGACGAGCTGCTCGTAGACCGGGTTGTCGGCGTCCTCCGCGCGGGCCACCCAGAGGTTCAGGTACGGCCGCGCGGTCTCGGTGTCCTCCAGGTCGGAGTAGATCGCGGTCGTCGGGTCGATGCCCGCGTCCGTCGCGAAGTTGTTGTTGATGATCGCGGCGTCGAGGCTCTGCAGCTGCACCGGGGTCTGGTTGGCGTCGACGGGGACGACCTTCACGCGGGACGCCGCCTCGTCGATCTCGGCGGGGGTCGAGAAGGCGTTGCCGCCGTCGGCCAGCGCGATGAGCCCGGCCGACTGCAGGACGAGCAGGGCGCGCGCCTGGTTCACGACGTCGTTCGGGATCGCGATCTCCGCACCCTCCGGGATGTCCTCCGGCGCGGCGTACCCCTTGGTCGTGTAGAGGCCGAGCTGGTAGATCGCCGTCGAGCCGATCGGCTGCAGGTCGTCGTCGGAGTTCACGTTGTAGTTCGCCAGGTACAGCAGGTGCTGGAACTGGTTGAGCTCCAGGTCGCCCGAGCTGAGGATCGGGTTCGGCTGCGTGTAGTCCGTGAAGTTCACGAGCTCGACGTCGATGCCCTCCTCGGCCGCCAGGTCCGTGAACGTGGTCCAGTACTCCTGCGCGATGTCGGCCACGCCGACGCGGACGGTCACGCGGTTGTCGGAGTCGGCCGTCTCGGTGGCACCGGCCGCGGCCTCGCCACCGCCCGAGCTGCACGCGGCGAGTGTCGCGGCGGCGGCGATCGCGGCGATCGAGGCGGAGAGTCTGCGCTTCATGGTCTGTGCCTTCCGTGGGGGGTCGTGCCGCGCGAGGACGCGGCGGGCGCGGTCGGGGGCGGAGGGCCGGGGGCAGCGGGTGCGGGCCTGCGGGAGCCCGCGCGGGAGGTGCGGGACCGGGGTGGTCCAGCGGGCGGGGCGAGGCGCCGGAGGCGCGGTGCCGGCCGCGGTGCGCGGGGTCAGGCGGGACAGCGACAGGTGAGCGCGCGGGCGTCGGCCGCGCGGCGCACGGGGCGCGGGCGGTCGGGGGTGCCGGCGTGCTGGCTCACGTCGTGCCGTCTCCTCGTGCAGGGGCCGCCGGACCGGTCGTCCGACGATGCACGGAACCTAGCAGCCGCGTCTCGCCTAATGGAATCCGATGCCCGTCATGCGAGACGCCGTGTCGCGTCGCAGGTCAGCCGCCTCGCGCGCGCCCCCGGGTGGCGTCCGACACGGCGGTGCTCGTCCCCAGGGGCCCGCTGCCGGGGTCCCGGACTGTCAGGCCGCCCCTCTAGAGTTCTGGGGTGACGACAGCCCTGTACCGCCGCTACCGGCCCGAGACCTTCGCCGAGGTCGTGGGTCAGGACCACGTCACCGCGCCGCTCCGGCAGGCGCTGCGGTCCGGGCAGACCAACCACGCGTACCTGTTCTCCGGCCCCCGCGGCTGCGGGAAGACGACGTCCGCGCGCATCCTCGCCCGCTGCCTCAACTGCACGCAGGGACCGACCGACACCCCCTGCGGCACGTGCGCGTCCTGCGTGGAGCTCGCCCGCGGCGGGCCGGGCAGCCTCGACGTGGTGGAGATCGACGCGGCGAGCCACGGCGGCGTGGACGACGCCCGCGACCTGCGCGAGCGCGCGACGTTCGCGCCGGCGCGCGACCGGTACAAGGTGTTCATCCTGGACGAGGCGCACATGGTCTCGCCGCAGGGCTTCAACGCCCTCCTCAAGATCGTCGAGGAGCCGCCGGAGCACGTGAAGTTCATCTTCGCGACCACCGAGCCGGACAAGGTCATCGGCACCATCCGGTCCCGGACCCACCACTACCCCTTCCGGCTCGTGCCGCCGGACGTGATGGTCGACTACCTCGGCACCCTCTGCGACGCCGAGGGCGTGCAGGTCGGCTCCGGCGTCCTGCCGCTCGTCGTCCGGGCCGGTGGCGGGTCCGTGCGCGACTCCCTGTCCGTGCTCGACCAGCTGATCGCCGGCTCCGGGCCGCAGGGCCTCGTCTACGAGGACGCCGTCGCCCTGCTCGGGTACACGCACTCCTCCCTGCTGGACGACCTGGTCGAGGCGGTCGCGGCCCGCGACGGGGCCAGCGCGTTCCGGGTCGTCGAGCGCGTCATCTCCACCGGGCACGAGCCGCGCCGGTTCGTCGAGGACCTCCTGGAGCGGCTCCGCGACCTCATCGTGCTCGCGGCCTCCGGGGACGCCGCGGCGGCGGTGCTGCGCGACGTCCCGGGCGACCAGATGACCCGGATGCAGGCCCAGGCCGCCCACCTCGGCGCCGCGGAGCTGTCCCGGTCGGCCGACCTGGTGAACGCCGCCCTGTCCGAGATGACCGGCGCGACGTCGCCGCGCCTGCACCTCGAGCTCCTGATGGCCCGGCTGCTGCTGCCGGGCCTGGACGACTCCGCCGCCGGGACCGGCGCGGGCACCGCTGCCGGTCCCGGCGAGCGCGTCCGCACCGGCCGCGGCCGTCGTGCCGGCGGTCGACGACGTGCCGGACGTCGCGGAGGAGCCGGCGCGCGACGACGAGCCGATGCCGCTCGACGAGCCGACGCCGCTCGACGAGGTGGCGACGCCGGACGAGGCCGCCGCCGACGCCACGCCCGCACCGGCCGACGGAAGGCCCGCGCCGGACCGGGCGGAGCCCGCCGACGCCTGGCCGGCTCCCGTCCTCGAGCGCCCCGTGGCTGCCGAGCGGCCGGTGGCTGCCGAGCGCCCGACAGCGGCCGAGCACCCCGCGGACCGGTCTGCCGCTCCCGTGCGGCACGACGTCCCCACCGCCGAGCCGGTCGCGCGGGTCGAGCGCCCCGGCGGCACCCCGGGTGGCGGCGACACCGAGGTGCTGCGGCGCCGCTGGCCCGAGGTGCTCGACACGCTCAGCCGGCTGAAGAAGACCACGTGGGTCCTCATCAGCCAGAACGCCCAGGTGGTGGAGCTCGACGCGACCACGCTCAAGCTCGGCTTCGCGGCGCCGGGTCTCGCGTCCGCGTTCCGCGCCGGCTCGCACGCCGACCTCGTGCAGCAGGCCGTCAGCGAGACGCTCGGGTTCACCGTGAAGGTGGAGCCGGTGCTCGCCGGCGCGGGGCCGTCCGGCCAGCAGGGCAGCGGCGCTCCCGCGACCCCGGGCTCCGGAGCCCCCGCCGGTGGTCCCGCGCGGGGCGGCGGCGCCCCGTCCGCGGCCGAGGCGGCGGCGTCGTGGGACGCGCCCGCCGCACGCCCGGCGCCCGTGCCGAGCTCGACGGCCGACGCCCAGCGCACCTCGCACGGTGCCCGGCCCGGCGGCGGCGCCCGGCCCGACGTCCCTGCCGACGACGACCCCGACGCGGCGGCCCGGTCCACCGCGGACCCCGACGCGGCGGCCCGGTCCGCCACGGACCCCGGCGCGCGAACGACCGGCGCCGACGTCCCGGACCGCCGCCCCTCACCGCCGCAGCCGTCGTCCGACGGCGCGCCGGCGGAGCGCGAGGCCGCAGTGCCGGGCCCGGGCGACCGCACCGCTGCCGGTCCCGCCGCTCCGGGTGACCGCGCCGCGGCGTCGCCGGTCGGCCGCGCGGCCGGCGACGCACCGCAGCCGGGCCGCCCGGAGCACGGCACCCCGCCGGACGCGGCGCCCGCCGGCTCCGACGACGGCGCCGCCACCGCGCCGCCGCCGTGGGACGTCGACCCCGACGACCCGGGTGCCCCCGAGCCTCCGGCGGACGACTGGGCCCCCGCACCCCCGAGCGGTGCCGACCGCGTGCGCGCCGCCGCCCGGGCGGCCGCGGCCGGGGGCGCCGGTGCGGCGGCGACCGCACCGACGCGCCGCTGGTCCGACGACGAGCCGTCCATGGACGACCCCGACATCGGCTCCACCGGCCTGTCCGGCGTGCCGCTGCTCGCCCAGATGCTCAACGCCACCGTGATCGAGGAGCTCGTCGACGAGGGCTTCTGACGCGCGGCTCCCGGTGCGTGTGGGTGCCGGGCCGTAGGGTGGGTGCGTGTATGAGGGCGCGGTCCAGGACCTGATCGACGAGCTCGGGCGGCTGCCCGGCGTCGGTCCCAAGAGCGCGCAGCGGATCGCGTTCCACATCCTCGCGGCCGACCCCACGGACGTGCGGCGGCTCGTGGACGCGTTGACCGAGGTCAAGGCGCGCGTGCGGTTCTGCGTGCAGTGCGGGAACGTGGCGGAGGAGGACCTCTGCCGCATCTGCCGCGACCCGCGGCGCTCGCCGGCGGTGCTGTGCGTCGTCGAGGAGCCGAAGGACGTCGTCGCGATCGAGCGGACCCGCGAGTTCCGCGGCAGGTACCACGTGCTCGGCGGGGCCATCAACCCGATCGCGGGCATCGGCCCCGACGACCTGCGGATCAAGGACCTCATGACCCGCCTCGCGGACGCCACGGTCACCGAGGTGATCCTCGCGACCGACCCGAACGTCGAGGGCGAGGCCACCGCCACCTACCTCGCGCGCCTGCTGGTGCCGATGGGCATCACGATCAGCCGCCTCGCCTCCGGCCTGCCGGTGGGCGGGGACCTCGAGTACGCCGACGAGGTCACCCTCGGCCGCGCGTTCGAGGGCCGGCGCCGCATCAGCGCCTGACCTGCGGCGCGGGCCGCGGGCGCGAGACCGCGCCGGTGCCGGTGGCGCACCCGCCGCGCGTGGGGTGGGCACGGGGCGGCCGGATGGAGCACGATGGCGGACGTGACCCGATCTGACGACGTGCGCGTGGCAACCGGAGCGGCCGGGGTCCAGGACCTGGCGCTCGACCCGGAGGCCGCCGACCTGCGTGTCGTCGCCGAGACCGTCGCGCGCGAGTGCCGGGCGTTCCTCACGACCGTGACCGAGGTCGGTGCGGGCACCAACCCGGACGCCGCGATCCCGCTGCTCCTGCTCGCCGTGTCCGACGTGCTCGGCGTCGGCGCGCGCCTCGGCGCGATCGTCGACGTGGTGCCCAGCGAGCGGTACGAGCCGGACGTCGGCCCGGACCCCGACGTCGACCCGCTGCGCGCCGCGCTGGCCGAGGTGCTGGACGGGGTCGACGAGTACGCCGAGGTCGTCGACCCGGTGCTGGGGGGCGAGGTGGCCGGGGCCACGCTGTCCGGCGACCTGGTGTCGATCACGCAGTCGCTGGTCCAGGGGCTGCGGCACTACGACCACGGCCACGTGCTCGAGGCCCTGTGGTGGTGGCAGTTCTCGTACCTGTCGACGTGGGGCGAGCGGGCGTCGAGCGTCCTACGCACCCTGCAGACGCTCCTCGGCCACCTGCGCCTCGACGTCGACGACGACGTGGCCGCCGAGGCGGAGTACGACGCCCTCCAGCGCTGACCGTCGCCGCCCGGCCGCTGACCGCGCCGTCGACGCGTCGAGCGCGCACCCCGGGGAGTGCGCGCTCGACGCGGCGCGTGCGCGTCGCCGCTGACGACCGGTGACCGGCGCGGGGATCGGTCAGGCGACCGTGGTCTCCAGCGTGACGTCGATGTTGCCCCGGGTGGCGTTGGAGTACGGGCACACCTGGTGCGCCTGCTCCACCAGCTTCTCCGCGGTGGCCTGGTCCACGCCGCCGATCTCGACGTGCAGGGCGGCGCTCAGCGTGTAGCCGCCGGTGCCGTTCGGGAGGATGCCGATGTCCGCGACCACGGCGCTGTCCCGGATCGGGGTCTTGCCCGCCGCGGCGACGCCCTTGAGCGCGGAGTGGAAGCACGCGGCCCAGCCGGCGGCGAACAGCTGCTCGGGGTTGGTCCCGCCGCCGGGGCCGCCCATGGCCGGCGGGACGGCCAGCGTGAGGTCGAGGACGCCGTCGTCGCTGGTGACCTGGCCTCCCGCGCGGCCCTCGCCGGTGGACGTGGCGGTGGCGGTGTAGACGGCGCTCATGCGGTGCTCCCGAGGTAGACGAACTAGTACGTCTGCTAGTAGACCACCTCGCGCGGTGTCGTGCCAGACTGGCGCCCCGGACGGCCCCAGCCCCCGCGCGCCGGCCGCCCGGACCGCCCCGCCCGCCCGCTCGCCCGAACGCCGACCGCCGCCCGGAGGAGGACCGCCATGACGACCACCACCGCCGCCGGCCCCCGCCCGTCCGCCGTCGCGGACCGCATCCTCGCCGCGGCCTCCCGGCTGTTCTACGCCGACGGGATCCGGGCGGTGAGCGCCGACCGCGTGATCGCCGCGGCCAAGGTCAGCAAGGTGACGTTCTACCGGCACTTCCCGGCGAAGGACGTCCTGGTCGTGGCGTACCTGACCGCGATCGCCGCCGCCGAGCGTGCCGCGTTGGACGCCGCGCGTGCCGAGCACCCGGACGACCCGGCGGCCGTCCTGCGCGCGTACGCGGACGCGCTGGGCCGGGAGTCCTGCGCCCCCGGCTTCCGGGGCTGCCCCTTCATCAACGCCGCCGCGGAGTACGCGGATGCGGGCCACCCGGTCCGGGCGGTCGTCGCGGAGCACCGCCGGTGGATGGTCGCCACCGCGGCCGGTCTGCTCGCCGAGCTCGGCGTGCCGGACCCGGAGGCCACGGCGGAGGAGCTGGTGATCCTGCGCGACGGCGCGATGGTCGCCGGGTACGTCGGCGGCGAGGAGCGGGCCCGGGCGGTCGCGGCCGCGCTGCAGCACGCCGGCACGGCGATCGTCGCCGCGCACCGGGGCACCGGCACTGCGCACGCCGCTGCGTCCTCCACCGCGCCCGGCGCCCCGCGCCCCGCCGACGCGTGACCGTCTCCGGCCTGGAGCTCACGCTCGGCACGGTGGCCCTGCTCATGCTGGCCGGCTTCGCCGCCGGCTGGGTCGACGCGGTGGTCGGGGGCGGCGGGCTGGTCCAGCTCCCCGCGCTGCTGCTGGTCCCCGGGATCAGCCCGGTGCAGGCGCTGGCGACGAACAAGCTCGCGGGCATCCTCGGCACCTCCGTGAGCGCGGCGACCTACTACCGCCGCGTGCAACCGGGCCTGGGGACGGCGGGCCCCATGGCGGTGGCCGCCCTGCTCGGTGCGGCCGGCGGTGCCGCGCTGGCGTCGCTGCTGCCCGAGGACGTGTTCGTGCCGGTGATCCTGGTCGCGCTGGTCGCCGTGGCGGTCTACACCGTGGCGCGCCCGCAGGTGGGCCGGGCGACGCAGCTCCGGTGGGAGGGCCGGACGCACCTGCTCGTCGCGCTCGCGCTCGGCGCCGGCATCGGCTTCTACGACGGGCTGCTCGGGCCCGGCACCGGGTCGTTCCTGGTGATCGCGCTGGTCGGTGTGCTCGGGTACGCGTTCCTCGAGGCGTCGGCGCAGGCGAAGATCGTGAACGCCGCCACCAACCTCGGCGCGCTGGTCGTGTTCACGCTGCAGGGCGCCCCGCTGTGGCGGCTGGGCCTGCTGGTGGGCGTCGCGAACATCGCCGGCGCGTACCTCGGCGCGCGGACCGCGGTGGCGCGGGGCAGCGCCTTCGTCCGGGTGGTGTTCCTGGTCGTGGTCGCGGTGCTCGTCGTGCGGCTGGGCGCCGAGCTGCTGTAGCCCACGGCTGCCGATCCCGCGGCGCCGGTCCCGCGCCGCCGGTCCCGCGATGCGGGCGTGCGGGAGGGCGGGCGAGCGGCGCGTCCTAGACTTCGCCCCGACCCAGCCGGTCGCCCGCCCGCGACCGGCCCCCGCACCCGGAAAGTCCCTCTCGTGGCCCTCATCGTGCAGAAGTACGGCGGTTCCTCGGTCGCTGACGCCGACAGCATCAAGCGTGTCGCGAAGCGGATCGCGGAGGCCAAGCGCGCGGGCGACGACGTCGTCGTGGTGGTCTCCGCGATGGGGGACACGACCGACGAGCTCATCGACCTCGCGCAGCAGGTGACGCCGCTGCCGCCGTCGCGCGAGATGGACATCCTGCTGACCGCGGGCGAGCGCATCTCCATGTCGCTGCTCGCGATGGCGATCAGCAACCTCGGCGTCGAGGCGCAGTCGTTCACCGGGCAGCAGGCGGGCGTGATCACCGACGAGGTGCACGGCCGCGCCCGGATCATCGACGTCAGCCCCAGCCGCATCCAGGCCGCCGTCGACGCGGGGGCGGTGGCGATCGTCGCCGGGTTCCAGGGCGTCACCCAGAACACGAACGACGTCACGACGCTCGGCCGCGGCGGCTCGGACACCACCGCCGTGGCGCTGGCGGCGGCCCTGCACGCGGACGTCTGCGAGATCTACACGGACGTCGACGGCGTGTTCACGGCGGACCCGCGCATCGTGCCCTCCGCCCGCAAGATCGACCGGATCAGCTACGACGAGATGCTCGAGATGGCGGCCAGCGGCGCGAAGGTGCTCATGCTGCGCTGCGTCGAGTACGCCCGCCGCTACGGCGTCCCGGTGCACGTGCGCTCGTCGTTCTCGACCCGCACGGGCACGCTGGTGACGGACGCGCCCGGGCCGACGGCCCCCGCCGGTGACGACACACAAGGAGCAGCAGTGATGGAGCAGCCGATCATCTCCGGCGTCGCGCACGACCGCAGCGAGGCGAAGATCACGATCGTCGACGTCCCGGACGTGCCCGGCAAGGCCGCGCGCATCTTCCAGGTGGTGGCGGCCGCGGGCGTCAACCTCGACATGATCGTGCAGAACGTGTCGGTCGCCTCGACCGGCCGCACGGACATCTCGTTCACGCTGCCGGCCACGGACGGCGCCGCCGCGACCGCCGCGCTGACACAGCACCAGCCCGACATCGGCTTCTCCTCGCTCCAGTTCGACGACACGATCGGCAAGCTGTCGCTGATCGGCGCGGGCATGAAGTCGCACCCGGGCGTGTCCGCGAAGCTGTTCGCCGCGCTGTCCGACGCGGGGATCAACATCGAGATGATCTCGACGTCGGAGATCCGCATCTCGGTGGTGACGCGGGCCGACCAGCTCGACGACGCGGTGCGTGCCGTGCACACGGCGTTCGACCTGGACAGCAGCGAGGAGCAGGCCGTGGTCTACGGAGGGACGGGACGATGAGCGCACCGGGTACCGAGCAGGCACGCACGGGCCTGCGGGTCGGGGTCGTCGGCGCGACCGGCCAGGTCGGCACGGTCATGCGCCGCCTGCTGGAGGAGCGCGACTTCCCGGTCGCGGAGATCCGGTACTTCGCCTCCGCGCGGTCCGCCGGCACGACGCTGCCGTTCCGCGGCGAGGACGTCGTGGTCGAGGACGCGGCCACCGCCGACCCGACCGGGCTGGACATCGCCCTGTTCTCCGCAGGCGGGGCGACGTCGAAGGCCCAGGCGCCGCGGTTCGCCGCGGCGGGCGTCACCGTCATCGACAACTCCTCGGCGTGGCGGATGGACCCGGACGTCCCGCTCGTCGTGTCCGAGGTCAACCCGGGCGCGCTGGACGAGATCCGCTCGGGCATCGTCGCGAACCCGAACTGCACCACGATGGCCGCGATGCCGGTGCTGCGGGTGCTGCACGAGGAGGCCGGCCTCCGCCGGCTCGTCGTGTCCACCTACCAGGCGGTGTCCGGCAGCGGGCTCGCGGGCGCGCAGGAGCTCGACGAGCAGGTCCGGGGCGCCGTCCAGCAGGACACGCTCGCTCTGGTGCACGACGGCACCGCGGTGACGTTCCCGGAGCCGCAGAAGTACGTCGCGCCGATCGCGTTCAACGTCATCCCGCTCGCCGGCAACCTGGTGGACGACGGCAGCCTGGAGACGGACGAGGAGCAGAAGCTCCGCAACGAGTCGCGCAAGATCCTCGGCATCCCGGACCTGCTGGTCTCGGGCACCTGCGTGCGGGTGCCGGTCTACACGGGCCACTCGCTGTCGATCAACGCGGAGTTCGACCGGCCGATCACCCCGCAGCGGGCCTACGAGCTGCTGGCCGGCGCGCCCGGCGTGCAGCTCGCGGACGTCCCCACGCCGCAGCAGGCCGCGGGCGCGGACCCGTCGCTCGTCGGGCGCATCCGGCAGGACCCGGGCGCCCCGGACGGCCGGGGGCTCGCGCTGTTCATCTCGAACGACAACCTGCGCAAGGGCGCGGCGCTGAACGCCGTCCAGGTGGCCGAGCTGCTGGCCGCGCGCCTGGGTGCCGCCACCGCCTGACGCACCGCACCGCACCACGCGCGAGCCCGGGACCCGAGCGGTCCCGGGCTCTCGTGCGTCCGGGGTTCGCGTGCGTCCGGGGGTTCCCGGACGGTCGGGGGGTTGTGCCCGCGCCCTGCTCTGTGGTTCATTAGTGGAGTAACGAACCACAGAGGCGCAGAGGAGGTCCACCCGTGTTCGACGGCCGGGACCCCATCTACGTGCAGATCGCCGACCAGATCCGCCAGGACGTCCTGCGGGGCGACCTCCAGCCCGAGGAGCAGGTGATGAGCACCACGCAGTACGCCACCACCTTCCGCATCAACCCGGCCACGGCGGCGAAGGCGTTCGCGCAGCTGGTCGACGACGGCATCCTGTACAAGCGGCGGGGCGTCGGCATGTTCGTCGCACCGGGCGCCCGGGACCGGCTCCGGGCCGAGGGGCGGGAGTCGTTCTTCGCCGACACGGTCGACGTGGTGGCCGACCAGGCGCGCGCCCTCGGGATCCCCCTGGAGGACGTCGTCGCGCGGCTGCGGGAGCACGACGCGCGTGCCGGCCGCTCGCGCGCCGGTCGCTCGCACGCCACCGAGGCGGACGGGGCCGCGTCGTGACCGCCCTCGGCGTGCACGTCCGCGACCTCACGGTGCGCTACGGGCGCAAGGTGGCCCTGGGCGGCGTCGACGTCGACATCCCGGCCGGGTCGATCACCGGCCTGCTCGGCCGCAACGGCTCGGGGAAGACGACCCTCGCGTCGGTGCTCGCGGCGTTCCGCCGGCCGACGTCCGGCACGGTGCGGGTCGGCGGCGAGGAGCCGTGGGAGAACGAGGCGCTGCTGCCGCGCGTGCTGCTGGTCCGCGAGTCGGGCGACGTGCTCGACACGGAGTCGCTCCGGTCGAACCTGCGGTTCACCGAGGACTGCCGCCCGCAGTTCTCGCGCGAGGTCGCCGAGCGGCTGATGGACACGTTCGAGCTCGACCCGGCCGCCAAGCCGCAGAAGCTGTCCCGGGGGCAGAAGTCGGCCTTCGGCATCGTCCTCGGGATCGCCAGCCGCGCGGACCTGACCATCCTCGACGAGGTGCACCTCGGGCTCGACGCGCCGTCCCGGTACGCGTTCTACGACGCGCTGCTCGAGGACTACGTCGCGCACCCGCGCACGATCGTGCTGTCCAGCCACCTGATCGGGGAGGTCGAGCGGCTGCTCGAGCACGTGGTCGTGCTCGACCGCGGTCGGGTCCTGCTCGCGCAGGACGCGGACGCCCTGCGGGTCACCGGGGTCTCCGTCACCGGCCCCGCCCGCGAGGTCGAGCGGTTCGTCGTCGGCCGCACCGTCCTCGGCCGGCAGCAGCTCGGGGGCACGGCGCAGGCGACCGTGCTCGCCACGCTCGCGGCCGGGGAGGCCGCGGACGCCCGGGCCGCCGGCCTGGAGCTCGGGCCCGTGCCGCTGCAGGACCTGTTCGTGCACCTGACCGCCGACGGGGCCGCCGACGTGGCCCGCGAGCTCGGGAGGGCCCGATGAGCGCCACCACCCGCCCGCTGTTCCCCGCACGCTCCGCCGCCCGGCAGGGCCCGGTCCTCCGCACCGCGGTGTCGCTGCTCGCCTGGTTCGGGCAGATCGCGCTCTGGTACTGGGCGCTCGTCCTGGTGGTCGTCGTCGCGCTGCCGTTCGTCATCGGCGCCGTCGGCGAGGTCGGGACGTCGATCCTGTGGTTCGCCCGGCAGAGCGGCGTCTGGTTCCCGTTCTCCGTGCTGATCGGCGTCGCCACGAGCTACCCGCCGGTGCACGTCGCCAGCGGCATGACCCGGCGCGCCTACGTGCGCGGTGCCCTGGTCGCGGCGTTCTGCCTCGCCGCCGCGTTCGCGCTGCTCATGGCCGGTGGGCTGATGGCCGAGCGCGCCTGGTACGGCGCGATGGGCTGGGAGTGGTCGCTGCAGGACCAGGGCTGGTTCGACCCCGACCTGTCGTTCGGCACCCTGCTCGTCGCGTACCTGGCGACGTTCGTCGTCGCGTACGTCAGCGGCCTGCTGGTCGGCACGGTGTACGCCTCCGCGGGCGGCTGGTGGGGGACCCTCACCCTGCCGCTCACCGCCGGGCCCTCGCTCCTCATGACGATCCTCGTCGGCAACTCGAACGACTGGGTGCCGTTCTCCCACCTGTTCGGCGGCGACGGCGAGGGCACCCCGCTCGCGCTGGTCCTGACCGTCGCCCTCGTCCTGACGCTGGCCCTCGCCACCGCCTTCTGGCTGATCGCGACCCGCCGGTCGATCGCGCCCCGCCGCGGCTGACGCCGCACCGCTCAGCACCGCACCTCCCTGCACAGCACCGCCGCCCTGCTCTGCCACCGCACCGCCAGACAGGAGAGTCCGTCATGCCCTCGGAAGCACCCGTGATCCACGCGGAGCACCTGCAGAAGCGCTACGGCCGCACGGTCGCCGTCGCCGACGTCAGCCTGACGGTCGCGCGCGGCGAGATCGTCGGCGTCCTCGGGCGCAACGGCGCCGGCAAGACCACCACCGTCGAGATGATCGGCGGCCTGCGCGAGCGCGACGGCGGCACGGTCCGCGTCCTGGGGCTCGACCCGGACGGGTCCGCGCACGACCGCGCCGCGCTGCGCGAGCGCGTCGGCCTGCAGCTGCAGGAGTCCGCCCTGCCGGCCCGGATCACCGTCCGGGAGGCCGTCGAGGAGTACGCCGCGTTCTACGACGACCCCGCCGACCCCGACGAGCTGCTCCGCGACCTGGGCCTGGCCGAGAAGGCCGGCACCCGGTACGCGGCGCTGTCCGGCGGCCAGAAGCAGCGCCTGTCGATCGCTCTTGCCCTGGTCGGCAACCCCGAGCTGGCGATCCTCGACGAGCTGACGACCGGGCTCGACCCGCAGGCCCGCCGGGACACCTGGGACGTGATCGAGCGGGTGCGGCAGCGCGGCGTCACCGTCGTGCTGGTCACCCACTTCATGGAGGAGGCCGAGCGCCTGTGCGACCGGGTGGTGCTGGTCGACGCGGGCCGCGTGGTCGCGGAGGGCACACCGGCCGAGGTCGCCGCGCTCGTCGGTGCCGAGCAGACGCTGGTGTTCCGGCCGTCCGCCCCCGCCGGCGTCGCCCACCTCGGCGCGCTGGGCACCGTCACGGCGGTCGAGCAGCACGCCGACGGCACGGTGCACGTGCGCGGGACCGGCAACGTCGTGCAGGACGTCATGGTCGCGCTCGCGTCCGCCGGCGTCCGTCCGGACGACCTCCGGGTCACCCGCAGCACCCTGGAGGACGCGTTCGTCCGCCTCACCGGCGCGGAGCCCGGCTCCGGCGCCGACGTCCCCGCTCCGCAGACCACGACCCGCGTGGAGGCCTGACATGTCCGCGACCAGCCCCCGGGTGCTCGCCCGGGTCACCGCCGTCGAGGGGCGGCTCGCCCTGCGCGACCCGTCCAACGCCTTCTTCGCCGTCCTGTTCCCGGCCGTCCTGCTGGCGGTCCTGGGCCTGACGATGCCGTGGGGGTCGACGCCCTTCGACGAGAGCGACCCCCTCCTGTCGCAGATCAGCGGCATCACGGGGTACACCCCGGTGGTGCTCACGCTGGCGGTCGGCACCGTCGCCCTGTCGTCGTACCCGATCACGATCGCCACCTACCGCGGGCAGGGCGTGCTGCGCCGGCTGTCCACCACCCCGCTGCCGCCGTCCCGGCTGCTGGTCGCGCAGATCCTGGTCAACGTGGCGGCGCTGCTCGTGGCGGCGGTGCTCGCGGTCGCCGTCGGGATGCTCGTGGTCGACGTCACCGCACCGGAGGACCCGGGTGTCGTCCTGCTGGCGTTCCTGCTCACCGCGACGTCGACGTTCGGCCTCGGGTCCCTCATCGCCGCCCGCGCGCCGACGGCCGGCGCCGCGACGGGCATCGGGATGACCACCTACTTCGTGTCGCTGTTCTTCGCGGGGGTCTGGCTGCCGCTGCCGATCATGCCTGACGTGGTGCAGGAGATCGCCGCCTGGACCCCGCTCGGGGCCGGTGCGCAGGCGATGCTCGACGGCTGGGTCGGGGCGGGCGTCCCGACGCGCGAGCTCCTCGTGATGGCTGCCTGGACCGTGGCGCTCGTCCCGCTGGCGGCGCGGATCTTCCGCTGGCGGTGACGCGTGACCGCCGGACCCGAGGGAACGGCGAAGGCTCGGTGGAAATCTCAACGATCTCCTCCAGGGAGGGCCGTCCCGGGCCGATGGGTGCGGGGTGACCCCCACGCCGCCGGACGACCCCCGCGCGCGCGACCGCGCCCACGAGGCGCCGGTCGTCGTGCGGCTGATGGAGCACATCCCGGCCCGGTTCCGGGTCGGGGGGAACGCCGCCGCGGTCGGCCGGCTGCTCCTGCTGTTCTGCGGGGCCGTGGTGGTGCTCGGCGCCCTGCTGCTCGGGGTCGACGAGCACGCGCTGCGGGTGCTCGCCGGCACGTCCGCCGCGATGCTCGTCGCCGTGGGGCTCAGCCTGCTGGTGCCGTGGGCGCGCGGGTCCCGGGCCACCGTCGCGTTCCCCGTGGTGGTGCTCGTGGCCCTCGGCGGGCTCGGGCTGACGACGTCGGGCGTGGCCGGGTCGTTCGCCGGCCTCATCCCGCTGTGCTTCGTCTACCTCGGGCTGTTCCACCCCGGTCGCGTCGCGGTCGCCGTGCTCCCGCTCGCCCTCGCGGCGTACGTCTCGATGGTGAGCGTCCTGGACAGCAGCGCGCTCGTCCGGCTCTCCGTCTACGCCGTCACGTGGTGGGCCGTCGCGCAGTCCCTGGCCCTGGCCACGGAGTACCAGCGGGACCTCGCCCGGCGCCTGCGGTCCGACGCCCGGACGGACGCCCTCACCTCGCTGGCCAACCGGCGCGACCTGGACGAGCGGCTCACCGCCGCGCTGCCCGGCGACTGCCTGGTCATCGCCGACCTGGACCACTTCAAGTGCGTGAACGACACGCAGGGCCACGCCGCGGGCGACGCGGTGCTCGAGCGGTTCGGCCACCACCTCGACCAGCACCTGCGCCGCCGCGACTACGCGGCCCGGTACGGGGGCGAGGAGTTCGTGCTGATCCTGCCGCGCACCGAGCCGGTGCAGGCGATGAACATGCTCCGCGCGCTGCGCACCGAGTGGGCGGAGGAGGGCACCGGCGTCACGTTCTCCGCCGGCATCGCGCTGATCACCGAGGAGACGCCGCCGGGGAGCGCGCTGGCCGCCGCCGACATCGCGCTGTACCGCGCGAAGCAGGCCGGCCGGGACCGGTTCCGGATCGCGACCGAGGCGCTGGGCGCGCGCCGCCGCCCCGCGGAGGCGCCCGCCGGGGGCGTCACGGGCGACGCTGTCGAGCAGCACCCGGTCCGCTGAGGGTCGCTCACCGCTCGGTTCCCCAGGGTGGACGGTTCCCACGGACACGCCACGGCGTGTCGGGCCGGACGTTCCACTCGGCAGGCGCGTGCGGCTGCCCCCGCGGGAACCACGAAGGCCCGGACCGTGTGGTCCGGGCCTTCGTCGATGTCCTGCCTGACATCACCGGTCGGGGTGGCGGGATTCGAACCCACGACCTCCTCGTCCCGAACGAGGCGCGCTACCAAGCTGCGCCACACCCCGGTGAAGCCCGCCCAGCATAGCCGAGGTCGGCGGGTGGTCGGTAACCGGGACCGCCGCCGCGGGGGCGAGTGTGAGCAGCGTCGCGCGGGTCAGGCCGCGACGAGGGTCAGCAGCGTCGCCTCGGGGCGGCACGCGAACCGCACGGGCGCGTACGGGGACGTGCCGAGCCCGGCGCACACGTGCAGCCAGGTCGAGTCCGCACCGCCGCGGGCGTCGGGCCGCGCGCCGGGCCAGCCGTGCAGCCCCTTCGCGCGGCCGCGGTCCAGGTCGCAGTTCGTCACCAGCGCGCCGTAGCCGGGGACGGCGAGCTGCCCGCCGTGCGTGTGCCCCGCGAGGACCAGGTCGACGTCGTCGGCGTGCATCGCGTCCAGCACCCGGCGGTACGGGGCGTGCGTGACGCCGAGGTGCAGGTCGACGTCGCTGCGGTCCACGCGCGCCACCCCGGCGTCGTCCACGACAGGCGCGGGCCGGACGTCGCCGGGACCCCCGGCGGCCGGGAACCGGTCGCGGTCGAGGTGGGCGTCGTCGGTGCCGACCAGCGAGATGCGCCGGCCGCCGGCCTTCACCTCGCCGCGGGCGTTCGTGAGGTCGACCCAGCCGGCGGACGTGAACCGCCGGCCGAGCTCCCGCCACGGCAGCGGCGCCGGCGGCGCCTGCGGGGTCGTGCGCGCGTCCGGCAGCAGGTACCGGGCGGGGTTCTTCGGGGTCGGCGCGACGAAGTCGTTCGAGCCCCACACGAACGCGCCGGGCGTCGACAGGTGCGGCTCGAGGGCGTGCAGGAGCGCGGGCATCGCGTCCAGGTGGGCCCAGTTGTCGCCGGTGTCCACGACCAGGTCGGGCTCCAGGGACGCGAGGTCGCGGACCCAGTCCACCTTGCGGTGCTGCCCGGGCGTCAGGTGCAGGTCCGACAGGTGCAGGACGCGCAGGGGGTCCTGCCCGTGCGGCAGCACCGGGACGGTCACCTCGCGCAGGGCGTACCAGCGGGACTCGACCAGGGTGCCCCACGCGAGGGCGCCCGCGCCGGCGAGCGCCGTGGCGCCGAGGACGCGGGCGACCGGGTGGCTCATGGCTGGCCCTGGCCGTTCCCCTGGCCGTTGTTGCCGCCGCCCTGTCCGCCGCCGGTGTCACCGCCCGGCTGGCCGGCAGGAGGCGCCGGCTGGCCGTTGGAGAGCGTCAGCGTGATCGTCGTGCCCGGCGGGGCCGCGCCCGACGGGCTCTGGCTGACGACGGACCCCGCCGTGACGTCGGAGTTCGTGGTGCCGCCCACGACGACCTGGAACCCGGCGCCCTGCAGCGTGCGCGTCGCGGTCGCCTGGTCCTGCCCGGCGACGGACGGGACCGGGATCGCCTTGCCGAACTTGGCGTCGTTGTTCGGCTCGGTGAAGCCGGGGTTCGGCTGGCCGTCGGCGAGCGCCTGGTCCATGAACCGCTTCCACGTCTCGCCGGCGATCGTCGCGCCGAAGACGTTCCGGTGGTACTGGCCGTTGATCGTGATGCGCTGCATCGGGGTGAAGGAGTCGGGGAAGCCGACCCACACCGCGGAGACCAGGCGCGGCGTGTAGCCGACGAACCAGGTCTGCTCGTTCTCGCTGGTCGTGCCGGTCTTGCCTGACGCGGTGTAGCCCTGGGGTGCGCCGACGCTCTTCGCGGTGCCGTTCCAGACGTTGCTCAGCGCGTAGTTCATCGCGTTGGCGACGTTCGGGTCGATCGCCTGCGCGCAGCCGGCGTCGGGGATCGGGAGGTCCTCGCCGTTGGCGTTCTTCACGTTCGTGATGGCGATCGGCTTGCAGTACACGCCGCCCGAGGCGAACGCGGCGTACGCGCCGGCGAGCATCAGCGGCGTCGTGGAGTCCGAGCCGAGGACGGAGGACGGCTTGGCGCCGAACGGCTGGCCCTCGACCCCGCTCGGGGACTGCACGACGCCGAGGGCGGCGGCGCCGTCCATGATCGCGCAGAGGTCCAGCTGCATCGCCATGGAGAGGTACGCGAGGTTCACGGACTGCCGGGTGGCGTCCATGATGGTCATGCTGCCGCCACCGCCCTCCGAGTTCCCCACCTTCCAGGTCTGGCTCGGGTACCGCTCGCCGCACGCCGTGAACTGGTTCGTGTTGAGCGTGCGCTCGGTGCCGTCGACGCGCTCGTTGAGGCTGTGCCCCTGCTTGAGCCACTCCAGCAGCGTGAACGGCTTGAACGTCGAGCCCGGCGCGAAGCCGCCCGAGCCGCCGTACGAGTACGAGGTGTTGTAGTTGACCGCGTTGTCGCGGCCGGTGGCCTCGGCGCTGTTGTTGAAGTTGCGGTTCTGCGCCATGGCCTTGATCTGGCCGGTCCCGGGCTGGACCACGGAGATGGCGGACCCCACACCGGAGCCGTCGTCGACCGGGACCCCGGCCTTGACCTCGGCGTCCGCCTCGGTCTGCAGGCGCGGGTCGAGCGTCGTGGTGATGGTCAGGCCGCCGCGGAAGAGCAGGTCCTGGCGCTCCTCGGGCGTCGCGCCGAAGGCCGGGTCGTTGCGGATGACGCGGGTCACGTAGTCGCAGAAGTACCCGGAGCCGGCGACGACGGCACCGGCCGCCATACAGCCGCTCTGCGCCTCGTTCACGCGCAGGGTGGCCGGCAGCGGGGTGGCGATGCCCGCGTCGTACTCCTCCTGCGTGATGAAGCCCTGGGCGCGCATGAGGCCGAGCACGATGTCGCGGCGGCCCTGGGAGTCCTCCGGGTTCTTGACCGGGTCGAACGCCGTGGGGCTCTGCGTGATGCCGGCGATGGTCGCGGCCTCGAGGTAGGTGAGCTCGGCCGCCGGCTTGCTGAAGTAGCGCTGCGCGGCGGACTGCACGCCGTACGTCGCCACGCCGAACTGCGCGATGTTCAGGTAGTTCTCGAGGATCTGGTCCTTCGTCAGCTCCTTCTCGAGCGCGATGGCCAGCTTCGCCTCGCGGAGCTTGCGGGCGTACCCCTCGGCCCCCTCCGCCTCGCGCGCCGCCTGGACCCCGGCGAGGTCGTTCTCCCGCATCGCCGTCTCGATCAGCACGTTCTTCACGTACTGCTGCGTCAGCGTGGACGCGCCCTGCTGGTCGCCCGCGAAGTTCTGCACCGCGGCGCGCAGCATGCCCATGGGGTCGATGCCGCCGTGCTGGTAGAACCGCTTGTCCTCCGTCGCGACGACGGCGTTCTGCATCGGGACCGACACCTGCTCCAGCGGCACGACCTCGCGGTTCTCCTCGAAGAAGGTCGCGAGCACGGTGCCGTCGGCGGCGAGCAGCGTGGACTTCTCCGACAGCGACTTGCGGTCGAGCTGGCTCGGCAGGTCCTCGAACGCCTCGATGCTGAGGTCCGTCGCGGTGTTCGCGGCGGCGACCGTGGGCATGACCAGGCCGGCGGTGAGGAGACCGCCGACGCCGGCGGTCAGCACGAAGGCGAGCAGCAGCGCCAGCGCCTGCACGACGGTGACCTGCCGCCCGCGCGGCGAGGGGGTGGGAGCCATGACCAGCAGGGTACGGGAGCGCCCGCGGGGCCCGCCGGTCGTCCACAGGGCCCGCAGGGACCTGCACGGTACCTGCACATGCCCCGGCGCGCGGTGCTGTTGCCCGAGACAACCCGAACGGAGGATGCCCCGGGACGAAACGACCCGGTACGGTCGCCGGGCAGGGGGACTGCCGAACGGTCCGACGTCGCACGCGCGCCGCCGGTTCACGTCGCTGTCCCGTGATCAGGGGGACACGAGGTGGTGGCATGACGATGACAGGCCTGGACGGGCACTGGACGGCGCGCGCAGCGTGCGGCGCCGGCACGATCGCGCCGGACGCGCTGTTCGTCGAGGGAGCCGCCCAGCGGGACGCCCGCTCGGTGTGCCAGTCGTGCGTCGTGCGGCTGGAGTGCCTCGCGGACGCGCTCGACTCCCGCACGGACTTCGGCGTCTGGGGCGGGATGACGGAGCGCGAGCGGCGTGCCCTGCGCCGCCGGCGCCCCGAGGTCGAGTCCTGGCGCGACGAGCTCGTGAGCGCCGAGGCCGAGCAGGCCGTCGCGACCTGAGCGCCCCCGGCTAGGGTGGCGCCATGGCCACCACCACGTGGGAGTACGCGACCGTCCCCCTCATCGTCCACGCGACCAAGGCGATCCTCGACCAGTGGGGTCAGGACGGCTGGGAGCTCGTCCAGGTGCTGCAGTCCGAGACCGGGCTCGTCGCCTACCTCAAGCGCCCGACGGGCGAGCGGTGAGCGGCCGCGTCGTCGACCGCCTGGCCGGGCTGGGCATCGAGCTGCCGCAGGTCGCCGCGCCCGTCGCCGCGTACGTGCCGGCCGTCCGGACCGGCAGCTACGTCTACACGTCCGGCCAGCTGCCGTTCGTCGCGGGGGAGCTGCCCGCGACGGGCAAGGTCGGCACCGGGCCCGGGCAGGTCTCCGCGGAGACCGCCACGGAGCTCGCGCGCACCGCGGCGCTGAACGCCGTCGCCGCGGTGGCGTCCCTGATCGGGGACCTCGACCGGGTCGCGCGCGTCGTCAAGGTCGTCGGCTTCGTCGCGAGCGACCCGGGCTTCACGGGCCAGCCGGGCGTCATCAACGGCGCGAGCACGCTGCTCCACGAGGTGTTCGGCGAGGCCGGCGTGCACGCGCGCTCGGCGGTCGGCGTGGCGGTGCTGCCGCTCGACTCGCCGGTCGAGGTCGAGATCGTCGTGGAGCTGACGCCGGACGCCTGAGCAGGACCCGCGCAGCGCGACGGCCCGTCCGCGTCCCCTCGGGGAGCGGGCGGGCCGTCGTCGTCGGTGGTGGTGTCGCGCAGATCAGCGCGCGTGTCGCCCTGTGCGCATCAGCGCGCGCGTCGCTCCAGGCGCTCGAGGTCGAGCAGCACGATCGCGCGGCCCTCGCGGCGGACCCACCCGCGGGCGGCGAAGTCGGCGAGCGCCTTGTTCACGGTCTCGCGGCTCGCGCCGACGAGCTGCGCGAGCTCCTCCTGCGTGAGGTCGTGCGCGACGCGGACGCCCTCGTCGGTCTGCTGGCCGAACCGGTGTGACAGGTCGAGCAGCGCCTTGGCGACGCGCCCGGGGACGTCCGAGAACACCAGGTCCGCCAGGGCGTCGTTCGTCCGCCGCAGCCGGCGGCCGAGCGCGCCGAGCAGGTGCTTGGCGACGGTGGGGTTCTGCTCCAGCCACGGGATGAGGTCGTGGTGGCCGAGCTCCAGCACCACGGCGTCGGCGAGGCCCGTGGCCGTCGCGGTGCGCGGGCCGGGGTCGAACAAGGAGAGCTCGCCGAACATCTCGCCGGGGCCGAGCACCGCGAGCAGGTTCTCGCGCCCGTCGGTGGACCGGCGGCCGAGCTTGATCTTGCCGGAGCGGATCACGTACAGGCGGTCGCCCGGCTCGCCCTCGTGGAACAGCACCTCGCCGCGGGCCACGTGCAGCGGCGTCATCGACGCGAGCAGCGTCCGTGACGCCTCGGGGTCCATGTTCGCGAACAGGGGCGCCGTGAGCACGACGTCGTCCTCCACGGGAGGAACCTCACCTTCTGACCGGGATGTGACGTCCTCAGTCTGCCTCATCACGCGCGGGCAGGACCGCGGAGCGCCTCGACCCCGCCTTCGGTCACGTCGCGCGCGAGCTGCACGATGTAGCGGTCGGTGAGGTCGCGCAGCGCGTTCTCCAGCCGCATCTCGTACCGGGCGAGCCGCGTGTCGAGGTCCCGCAGGCGCGGCAGCTCGTGCACCTCGGCGATCGGCAGGGCCCCGCGGACGGCGGCCGCGAGCTCCGCGGCGGGCGGGACGTCGCCCGCGGAGGGGCCCAGCACGTCGCGCACGTCGGGGCAGGCGCCCGGGGCCAGCGGCGGTGCCGCGGCGGCGACGGCGAGCTCCAGGCGGTTGCGGACGAGGCGCCGCCAGCGGACGACGTGCTGGTGCTCGAGCCGCAGGGCACCGCGCTGGCGGCGCAGGTCGACGATCTCGGCAGCCGGGCCGGCCAGGGTCATGCGGTCCGCCGCTTCTCTCGTCGGCCCGCTGGGCTGCGGGCGCTTCCTGGTAGTCGTTCGACGCCGGACGGCGCCGACTTGAGCAGTTGGTCATGTGATCCAGTCCGCGTCACCCTCCGGGAGGACGCCGGTTCGCCCGGGCGACCTACGCTGGGCCGATGACCTCGCGGCAGCCCCCCGGCCGGCCCCGCCCGGAGACGGCGCTGGTGCGGCGCGCGCGCCGGGTGAACCGGGCCCTGGCGCTGCGCTGGCCGGACGCGCGGTGCGAGCTGGACTTCCGCACGCCGCTGGAGCTGCTGGTCGCCACGGTGCTGTCGGCGCAGACCACCGACGTGCGGGTGAACCAGGTGACCCCCGCGCTGTTCGCCCGGTACCCGGACGCCGCCGCCTACGCCGCGGCCGACCCCGAGGAGCTGGAGGACCTGATCCGGCCGACCGGGTTCTTCCGCGCGAAGGCGCGGTCGCTGCAGGGCCTCGGGCGCGCGCTGGTCGAGCGGTTCGACGGCGAGGTGCCGCCGCGGCTGGAGGACCTGGTGACGCTGCCCGGGGTCGGGCGCAAGACCGCGAACGTCGTGCTCGGCGACGCGTTCGGCGTCCCCGGGATCACGGTGGACACGCACGTCGGGCGGCTGGCGCGGCGCCTGGGCTGGACGACCGAGGAGGACCCGGTCAAGGTCGAGCAGGACATCGCGGCGCTGATCCCGCGGGCGGAGTGGACGCTGCTGAGCCACCGGCTGATCTTCCACGGGCGGCGCACCTGCCACGCCCGCAAGCCGGACTGCGCGACCTGCCCGATCACGCGGGACTGCCCGTCGGCGCTGGTGCGCGTCGGCGTCCCGCCCGTGCCGGCCGCCCCGGCGGCCCCTGCCGACGAGGGCTAGCCGAGCTCCCGCAGCCAGTCGCGCAGCAGGGCCGTGACGCGTACCGGCTCCTCCTCGGGGAGGTAGTGCCCCGCGCCCGACAGCATCTCGAACCGGTACTGGTTGCCGAGCTGCCGGCCGACCGGGCCGTCCGCCATCGCCCGCCCGACGGAGTAGCAGCCGTCCGACCCGCCGTGCACCTGCAGGGTCGGCACGGCGGTCGCGGCCTTCAGCGCCTGCGCGTAGCGGCGCCCGTCGGCGCGCGGGCCGGAGCGGTACAGCCACCGGACCTGCTCCAGGGCGGAGTGCGCGGCGAACGGGACGAGCGCGGCGCGGCGGTACAGGGCCAGCGCTGCGGGGTCCGGCCAGCGTGCGCCGCCCCACTCGCGCAGCAGCCGCGCGACCAGGTCGCCGTGGGTCATCGACCGCTCCGGCAGGTACGGCATCTGGATCGCGGCGATCCGGCGGGCGGCGCGGGACCGCAGCCCGGACCGCGGGTCGGCGCGCCGCAGCAGCGGGTGCGGGGAGGACAGCACCGCGATGCCGCGGGTCAGGTCCGGGTGGTAGGCGGGCATCGCCCAGGCGACGTCTCCGCCCCCGACGCCGTGCCCGACGACGACCGCCCGGTCGCAGCCCAGCGAGCGGACGACGCCGGCGACGTCGCGCGTGAGGGTCGGCACGTCGTAGCCGATGGGCGGCTTGTCGGAGCCGCCGGTGCCGCGCAGGTCCATCGCCACCACGCGGTAGCCGTCCTCCGCGATGGCGGGCAGCTGGTGCCGCCACGCCCACCACAGCTCGGGCAGGCCGTGCAGCAGCACCACGAGGGGCGCGTCCCGGTCGTCGGGTCCGGCGACGGCGACGTGGAACCGTGCACCGTTCGCCGGGACGAAGTGGTGCCGCCACGGGCCGTCGAGCAGCAGGGCGGAGGAGTCGACGGTCATCGAGGCGAACCTACCGCGTCAGGGCCCGCTCCCGGTGCTGCCTGTCCCGCAGCGCGAGCGCGACGCCGCCCAGGACCGCTGCGGTCGTGGACGCGAGGAGGATCGCGACCTTGAGGTGCTCGTCGTGCGGGCTGCCCGCGCCGAACGCGAGCTCCCCGATCAGCAGCGAGACCGTGAACCCGATGCCCGCGAGCAGCCCGACGGCCGCGACGTCCCGCCAGTGCAGGTCCGGCGCGAGCGACGCGCGCGTGAACCGGGCGACCAGCCAGGTCGCGGCGAGGATGCCGAGCGGCTTGCCGACGACGAGCCCGAGCGCGACGCCCTGCGCCACCGGGTCCCCGACCGCCGCGGCGATGGCCTCCCCGGACAGCACGACACCCGCCGCGAACAGCGCGAACACCGGCACCGCGAAGCCCGCGGACACGGGACGCCACCGGTGCTCCAGCCGCTCGGCGACGCTCTCGCGCTCGCCGGCGCGGGCGACCGCCGGCGCCGTGAGGCCGAGCAGCACCCCGGCGATCGTGGCGTGCACCCCGGAGGCGTGCATCAGCGCCCAGGCGCCGGCGGCGAGCACCAGCAGGGCCGCGTGCCCCGCGACCCCCGGCCGGGGCGCGCGCACGAGGACCGCGAACAGCGCGACGGCGACCAGGGACGCCCCGAGCCAGACCAGGTGCAGGCCGTCGGTGTAGAACACCGCGATCACGATGATGCCGAGCAGGTCGTCCACCACGGCGAGCGTGAGCAGGAACGCCCGCAGCGACGACGGCAGGCTGCGGCCGACGACGGACAGGACCGCCACCGCGAACGCGATGTCCGTCGCGGTCGGGACCGCCCAGCCCGCGGGCGCTCCCTCCGCGGCGACGACGTTGACCAGCACGTACAGCAGCGCGGGCACGGCCATGCCGCCGACCGCCGCCACCACCGGGACGACGGCCGTGCCGATCTCCCGGAGCTCGCCGGTGACGATCTCCCGCTTGAGCTCGACGCCGACGACGAAGAAGAAGATGGCCAGCAGGCCGTCGGTCGCCCAGCCGGCGACGCTGAGGTCGAGGTGCAGCGCCGCCGGGCCGATCACCGTCTCCGACACGGCGGTGTAGGACGCCGCCCAGGGCGAGTTGGCCCAGACCAGCGCGACGACCGCGCCGATGAGCAGCAGGATCCCGCCGGTGCGCTCGCCGCGGAGGGTGTCGAGGAGGTTCCGCTCGCCGCCCGGGGTCAGGGCGGCGAACAGGCGGCGCGGTGCGCCGGGGGGCGTGGGGGTGGTGCTGGTCACGGGGCTGCTCCCGGGGTCGACGACGAGGACGCCGACCAGACTTCCCGGCACACCGCTGACGATCTTAGGCGAGCACCGCCTCAGACGTCGGCTGCGACCTCGGTCGGGGACGACGCGCCGGAGCCCGGGGCGTCGCCGGAGCGCCGGTCCTTCGGCGGGTCGAAGCGGTAGCCGACGTTCCGCACGGTGCCGATGAGCTGCTCGTGCTCGGGGCCGAGCTTGGCGCGCAGGCGGCGGACGTGGACGTCGACCGTCCGGGTGCCCCCGTAGTAGTCGTAGCCCCAGACCTCCTGGAGCAGCTGGGCGCGGGTGAACACGCGGCCCGGGTGCTGAACCAGGTACTTGAGGAGCTCGAACTCCTTGTACGTGAGGTCGAGCGGACGGCCCCGCAGGCGGGCGGTGTACCCGCCGGCGTCGATCATCAGCTCGCCGGAGGAGATCTCCTGCGGCGCGTCGTCGTACTGCGAGGAGGCCGCCCGCTCGATCACGAGGCGGAAGCGGGTCTCGACCTCGGCCGGCGTCGCGTTCTCCAGCACGATGTCGTCGGCGCCCCACTCCGCGGTGACGACCGTCAGGCCGCCCTCGGTGAGCACGAGCACCAGCGGGACCGTCAGCCCCGTCGCGCGCAGCAGCCGGCAGGTGGTCCGCGCGGTCACCAGGTCGCGGCGCGCGTCGAGCACCACGATGTCGGCGTCCGGGGCGTCGACGAGGGCCGACGGCTCGACCGGGAGCACGCGCACGCGGTGCGACAGCAGCCCGAGCGCAGGCAGCACCTGGGACGACCCGCCGGACGCGGGTGTGAGCAGCAGCAGATCGGCCACGCAGCGACCCTCCTCCCCGTCCGAATTGGGGGACACGGTACCGCGTGGATGTGACGGGGGGAGTCGCGCGCCACCGCGGCCGGCCGCGGGACGGGTCGGCGACGATGCGGGGCGGCCCCCCGGGTCTGAGAGGATGGCGCCCGTGCCTGCGTCGAATAGAGCCGTGACCACGGCGGTCCTGGCGACGCTCGTCGCCGTCGCCGGCGTGCTGGGCGGCGTGTCCGTCGCGGGCCGGGACGGGGTCGTCCTGGCCGCGCTGCTCGTCGTCCTCTCCCTGGTCTTCGCCCTCGGCTGGCCCCTGGTCGCCGGGCTTCCCGCGCGGGTGCACAGTGCCGCCGTCGTCGGGCTGGCCGGGATCGCGGCGGTCGCGGTCGTGCACGTCACCACGGCGGAGCCGCTGCTCGGCGACGTGCCCGCGGTCTTCGCCGGGGCGGTCCTCGCCTCGTTCGTCGCGGAGCTCGCCCGGCGGGACGGGCGCGAGCGCCTCGTCGAGTCCGTCGCCGGCACCGTCTCCGGTGCGCTGGTGCCGGTCTGCGCGGCCGGCTGGCTGGCCGCCGAGCGCACGGCGGCCGGCGACGCGGTCGTCGTCACGGGCGCCGTGGCGCTCGCGGTCGGGTCCGCCGTCACCGCGCTGCCCCTGCGGAGCTGGGCGGCTGCGGGTGCCACCGTCGGCGCCGCCGTCGCCGGCGGGCTCGTCGCGGGCGCCGCCCTGCCGGCCGTCGGCGTCGTGTCCGGCGTGCTGCTCGGCGCGGCCGTCGGCATCCTCGTCGCGGCGGGCGACGTCCTGTTCGACCGGATGCCCGTCCTGGAACGTCGTCTCGCGGGCTGGGCGGTGGCTGTCCTGCCCGTGGCCGTGACCGGCATCCTCGTCTACGTCGTCGGACGCGTGCTGGTGGGCTGAGGCCCGCGCGTCCCGCCGGACCGACCAGGGTGGGGGACATGGAGCTGCGCGTGCTGCTCGTCCTCGCCGTGCTGGCGGTCGCCGTGGCCGCCGGTCTCGCCTGGCGCGCCCGCGACGGCCGGTACGTCCCCGTCGCCGACGCCGAGCGGCTCACCGCGCAGGACGTGGGCGTGACGCTCGGCCGCACCGCCACCCTCGTGCAGCTCTCCGCCGAGGTCTGCGCCCCCTGCCGGCGCACCGCCGCGGCGCTCGGCGCCCTCGCGCGGGAGCGGCCGGACCTCGTGCACGTCGAGCTGCCCGTCGAGCAGCGGATGGACCTCGTGCGGCGGTTCGACGTGCTCCGCACCCCGACGGTCCTCGTGCTGGACGCCGCGGGGACCGTCCGGGGCCGGCTGTCGGGCGGGACGACCCGGGCGCAGGCGCTCGACGCGCTGGAGCGGTGTCCCGGCGCGGTCGCCGCGCGCTGACCGCCCCGCCGCCGGCGGCCGTCCTCGTCCGGCACCCGCCGTCGTCCCGGGCCCCGCCCGCCGGCCCCGCCGTCGCCCGGCCTCGCCCGGCCCCCGCCCGCCGGGCCCGGCCCCCGCCATCGCCCGTCCCCGCCCCACCCGCCCGCGTCCCGTGGAAGACCGCCATGAGCACCCCGCCCCGCACGACCCCCGCCGGGCCCCGCCCCGCTCAGCCCCGCCGGCGCCCCGGCGGGCATCGACCCGCGCGGGCCGCGGTTCGGCGCCGCCGTCACCGCCGTCCTGCTGGTCGTCGTGCTGCTGCTGCCCGGCGCCGCGGGGACGGTGGCGCTCGCGGTCGTCGCCGCGCTGTTCGCGCTCGGGGCGGTCCGCGGCGCCCAGGGGACGGTGCAGGGCCTGCTGTTCCGAGCGCTCGTGCGGCCCCGCCTGGCCCCGCCGACCGAGCTCGAGGACCCGCGCCCGCCGCGGTTCGCCCAGCTCGTCGGGCTCGTCATCACCGGGGCGGGCGTGCTGCTGGCGCTCCTCGGCGTCGGTGCGGCGGTCCCGGTCGCGGCGGCCCTCGCGCTGGTCGCGGCGGTGCTGAACGCCGTGTTCGGCCTGTGCCTCGGCTGCGAGCTGTACCTCCTGGGCGCTCGCCTCCACCGCCCGGCCTGACCCCGCCGCCTGACGGCGGCGTCCCGCCGGCCGCCCGCAGAGACTGCGCCCGCCCGCCGGGACTGCGCCCCCTGCAGCGGGCGCAGTCCCGTGCGCGGGGCGCAGTCCGTGACCGTCCGGGCCCGCGCCGGGCCCCGGGCCCGGGCCGGTCCGGGCGGGCCGGGAAGGCGCACGGGGTTTCCGTCGTTAGGATCGGTGCATGCAGGCACTCGAGATCGTGTTCATCGGTCTGCTCGTCGCTGCGACGATCACGATCGGCTGGTTCGCATTCTTCGTGGTCTACCGGCTGTTCAAGGGACAGCGCTGAGGAAGAAGGGCATCGAATGGCGTTCACCCTCCCTGAGGGCCTCGCGCCCGAGATGTACCCGCTGGCCTGGCTCGTCGGCCGGTGGCACGGCGAGGGCGTCGTCGGGTACCCGGG
This sequence comes from Cellulomonas endometrii, assembly GCF_949769265.1. Lineage (NCBI taxonomy): Bacteria > Bacillati > Actinomycetota > Actinomycetes > Micrococcales > Cellulomonadaceae > Cellulomonas > Cellulomonas endometrii. The sequence goes on from NZ_CATKPC010000014.1 coordinate 44,803, forward strand.
CATCGAGGAGACGGCGTTCACGCAGGACGTGGTGATCGACCACGACGGCGGGCCCTACCTCTCCTACACGTCGACCATCCGGCTCGTCGAGGCGCCGGACGACGCCTCCGCGCTCGCCGACGCGGACGGCACCCCGGCGCAGGAGCCGGTGCCGGACGCGGGCGACGACGGCGCCGTGTGGGCCACCGAGCAGGGCTACTGGCGCGTGCCGCCGGACCGGCCCGAGGGCCTCGGCTCGGAGCTGCACCCCGTCGAGCTGCTGCTCGCCGACCCCTCCGGGCACGTCGCCGTGTACGTCGGGGCGACGGGCAACGGCCGCATCGACCTCGTCAGCGACCTGATCGCCCGCACGGCCACCGGCGCGGAGGTCACGGCCGGCAAGCGCCTGTACGGCCTGGTGCAGGGCGAGCTCATGTGGGCGCACGACCTCGCCGCGTTCGGCCACGAGCTGCAGTCCTACGCCTCGGCGCGCCTCAGCCGCGTGGCGGAGTGACGTGACCGCCGAGGCCGCCACCCCGAGCACGGAGCCCGAGGCCCCGGGCCCCGTCGAGCCCCGGCACCGCAGCCCCCTGCTCTCCCGGCACGGCGCGGTCGCGGCGTCCGGTCCGGACGCCGGCGTCGCCTGGCACTACGGCGACCCCACCGCGGAGCAGCGCGCGCTGACCCGCGGCGGCGGCGTCGTCGACCAGTCGCACCTCGGCGTCGTGCGCGTCACCGGCCCGGACCGGCTGTCGTGGCTGCACTCGATCACGTCGCAGCAGCTGACGGACCTGCCGCCGCGGACGTCCACCGAGACGCTGGTGCTCAGCCCGCAGGGGCACGTCGAGCACGCCGCGGCCGTGGTGGACGACGGCGAGGCGACCTGGCTGATCACGGAGACCGCGCCGGCGCTCGCGGCGTGGCTGGACCGGATGCGGTTCATGCTGCGCGTCGAGGTCGCGGACGTCACGGACGACTGGGCCGCGATCGGCGAGCCGGTCGGCGCCGAGGGCACGGCCGACGAGCCGGTGACCTGGCGCGACCCGTGGCCCCGGACGCTGCCCGGCGGCACCCGGTACGGCGTGCCCGACGAGGAGCACCCCGGCGCGGACCGCGTCTGGCGGCTCGTGCTGGTGCCCCGCGCGGGCCTGGTGGACGCGGTGCGGGCGCGCGAGGCCGCGGGCTGGCCCCTGGTCGGCACCTGGGCGAGCGAGGCCGTCCGCGTCGAGGCGTGGCGCCCGCGGTTCGGCCGCGAGGTCGACCACCGGACCATCCCGCACGAGCTGGACTGGCTGCGGACGGCCGTGCACCTCAACAAGGGCTGCTACCGCGGCCAGGAGACGGTCGCCCGGGTGCACAACCTGGGCCGGCCGCCGCGCCGCCTGGTCCTGCTGCACCTCGACGGCTCCGGGCACCTGCTGCCCGAGCCGGGCGCCGCGGTGCGCGACCTCGGCGACCTGCTGACGACCGGGGAGCCGGGCCGCGAGATCGGCCGGGTCACGAGCCTCGTCCGGCACCACGAGCTGGGGCCGGTCGCGCTCGCGGTGGTCAAGCGCTCCGCGCCGGTGGACGTCGACGTGGTCGTGGACTGCGACGGCGGTGCGATCACCGCCGGGCAGGAGACCGTGGTCCCGGGGGACGGCGTCTCCGCCGACCGCCCCGCCGCGCACGGGCCGCTGACGCGCGGCCTCGGCGGCCACCCGATGCTGTGACGGGAGCGGCCACCTCGCCGACCACGCGCGGGCCGTCGTCGGTGCGCGTGCAGGTCGGCGCCCGCGCGCGCCAGGGCTGGTCCCGGGTGCGCACCGCGTTCGTGCCGGTCCTGCAGGCCGTCATCGCGGCCGGGGTCGCGTACGCCATCGGGTACTACGTGCTCGGGCACAGCGCGCCGTTCTTCGCCCCGGTCAGCGCCTGGATCGCCCTCGGGTTCACCGCGGACCGGGACCTGCGCCGGGTGGCCGAGCTCGCGGTGGGCGTGGCGCTGGGCGTCGCGCTCGGCGACCTCGTCGTGCACGGCATCGGCACGGGGCCGTGGCAGGTCGGCCTGGTGCTGGGGGTCTCCGCGCTGATCGCCCGGTTCCTCGACCGGGGCCCGATGCTCACCACCCAGGCGGGCGTGCAGGCCATCGTCATCGTCGGGCTGCCCGCGGTCAGCGCCTCGGGCGGGCCCGTCGGGCGCTGGACGGACGCGCTCGTCGGCGGCCTGGTCGCGATCGCCGTCGCCGCGCTGACCCCCAGCGACCCGCGCCGGCGCCCGCGCGCCCAGGGCCGGGCCGCCGTGGAGGAGCTGGCCGGGATGCTGCGGCTGCTGGCGCGGGGACTGCGGTCGGGCTCGTCGCACGACGTCCAGGACGCGCTGATCCGCGGGCGCGCCTCGCAGCCGGCGCTCGACGAGTGGCGGGACGCTGCCTCGGCCGCGCGGGACCTCGGCCGGGTGTCGCCCCGCGCGCGCCGGCACCGCACCGAGCTCGCGTGGGTCGGGCAGGCCGCCGTCCGGGTGGACCGGGCCGTCCGCAACGCCCGGGTGCTGGCCCGCCGGTCGCTGGCCACGGTCGAGGCCGAGCAGCCCCACGACCTCGGGCCGGTGGCGGACGCCGTCGACCGCGTGGCCCTCGCCGCGGACGCCCTCGCGGGGGCCCTCGGCAGCGGCACCGAGCCCCTGCGGTCGCGGGAGGAGCTGCTGGCGCTCGCCGCGGAGCTCGACCCGTTCACGCTCACGCGCGACGACTGGCAGGCGCAGAGCCTCGTGCTGCTGCTGCGGTCGCTCGTGGTCGACCTGCTGGAGGCCAGCGGCGTCGACGGCCGCACGGCGCGCGAGGCGCTCCCCGAGATCTGAGCTCCGGCGCCCCGTAGGCTCGGCGCGTGATCTTCGCCTCCGCGCAGCAGCTCCTGCTGCTGGCCTTCAGCCTCGTCATCCTCGGCCTGGGTGTGTGGGCGCTCGTCGACGCCCTGCGCCGGCCCGCGACCGCGTTCTCGGCGGCGGGCAAGCAGACCAAGCAGATCTGGACGATCATCCTCGTCATCGCGGTGGTCGTGGCGTTCCTCGCCGTCCCGCCGCCGCTGGGGATCGGCGGGGTGCCGATGTTCCTCGACCTGCTCAGCGCGGTCGCGGCGATCGTCTACCTGGTGGACGTGCGCCCCGCGATCGGCCCGCACTCGCGCCGCCGCGGCCGCGGCACGGGCCCGTCCCGCGGCGGGTGGTGAGCGTGCCCGGCATCCGTCCCGGCGGCCCGGACCTGGCCGAGCGCCTGCACGGCACGCCCGGTGCGGCGGCCGTCGTCGCGGCAGCGGCCGCCCGGTCCGGTGACGTCGCGTCCGCCGCCGTGCCGCTGGCGCGCGTGGTCCGCGGCGAGCTCGTGGAGTCGGTCCACCTCGGCCACCTCGTGGTCCTGGGCCCGGAGGGCGACGTGCGGCTGGCCCTCGGCGACCCGGAGGTCACCGTGCTCGCGCGGTCGTCGCTCAAGCCGCTCCAGGCCGTGGGGATGCTGCGGGCCGGCGTCGAGCTCGACGGGCCGCACCTGGCGCTCGCCTGCGCGAGCCACGACGGCACGCCCGAGCACCTGCGGGTGGTCCGGGAGACGCTGCTGGCCGCGGGCCTGGACGAGTCGGCGCTCGACAACACCCCGGACCTGCCGCTCGACCCGGACGCCGCGTTCGCGTGGCGGCAGGACGGCCACGGCCCCGAGCCGGTCGCCCAGAACTGCTCCGGCAAGCACGCGGCGATGCTGGCGACCTGCGTCGCGCACGCCGACGAGCCGGGCTGGGGCACCGACGGCTACCTGGACGCCGAGCACCCGGTGCAGGTCGCCTGCCGCGCGGCGATCGAGGAGCTCACCGGGCAGCAGGCCTGGCACACCACCGTCGACGGCTGCGGCGCCCCCCTGTTCTCGACCACGCTGATCGGGCTCGCCCGGGCGTTCGCTCGGATCGCGTCGGCGCCCGTCGAGGACCCGGGGACGCCGCCGGCCCTGGTCGCCGCGGCCATGTCCGGCCACCCGGAGCTCGTGGGCGGCGCGGCGCGCGACGTCACGCGGGCGATGCGCGCGGTCCCCGGCCTGGTCGCGAAGGACGGCGCGGACGGCGTCTACGCCGCCGCGCTCCGGGACGGGTCCGCCGTGGCGTTCAAGGTCACGGACGGCGGTGGCCGGCCGCGGCCCGCCGTCCTCGCCGCGGCGCTGCGGGTCGCCGGCGCGGCGGACGTCCCGGGCGTGGACCTCGCGGCGCTCGACGCGCTGGGGACGACGCCGGTGCTCGGGCACGGCGAGCCGGTCGGTGCCGTCGTGCCGGCGTTCGGACCCGGCGGGCCCTCGGCATGAGGGCGGTGGTCCAGCGGGCCACCCGCGCGTCGGTGACGGTGGACGGCCAGGTCGTCGGGTCGTTCGACGGCCAGGGCCTCGTGGTCCTCGTCGGGGTCACGCCGGGTGACGGCCCGGCGCAGGTCCAGCACCTCGCCCGGAAGATCGCCGAGCTGCGCATCCTGCGCGACGAGCGGTCGGCCGTCGACGCCGGCGCGCCGGTCCTCGTGGTCAGCCAGTTCACGCTCTACGGCGACACGCGCAAGGGCCGTCGCCCCACGTGGAACGCCGCGGCGCCGGGCCCCGTCGCCGAGCCGCTGGTCGACGCGGTGGTCGCCGACCTGCGAGCCCGGGGGCTGACCGTGGCGACCGGGGTGTTCGGGGCCGACATGGCCGTCGAGCTGGTGAACGACGGGCCCGTGACGCTGCTGCTGGAGTCGGCGCCCGAGCCGGCCTGAGCCGCGAGAGCGGGTGCCTGCCGCGCGGTCAGCCGAGCCGCAGGACCAGCCGCTCCTCCACCTGGGACGGGTCCCGGGTCAGCGCGTGCCGCTCGGTGGTCCGCTCGAAGCCGGCCCGGACGACGAGGTCGCCCGCCGCGTGGTTGCCGTCCACGACCCACAGCGACACCGTCGCGGCGCCCTCCGCGCGGGCCGCCGCCTTCACGGCGTCGAGGAGCGCCCAGCCGAGGCCGCGCCGGCGCACCTCCGGGGCGACCCAGAGCTGCACGACGTGCCGGTCGGAGGTCGGGGAGCCCGGCTCCTGGATCATCCCGACCAGCCCGCGGGGGGTGCCCTCGTCGTCGACGACCCACGTCGCGGCGCCCCGGACGCGCATCCGCCAGTGCGGCTCGCCGAACATCTCCTCGCGCGCGAGCGACGAGCCGAACACGCCGGGATCCTCGCGGAGCGCACGCAGGCGGACGTCCCGGACGACCTCCCAGTCGTCCTCCTGCACCCGCCGGATCTGCACGCCGACAGCATGCCCCACCCCGGCGCGCGCGGCGCTGCGGCGGCGCGGCGTGCCGTGGGGGTGAACCACCGGCCGCCGGCGCTCAGGGGTGCAGGCGCGCCTCGTCCCCGCCGCCGAGCTCCGGCTCGCCGTGGCCGGCCGGGTCGGGGACCGCGCGCGCGACGTCGGCGACCTCCTCCTCCGGGCGCGGCGGCACGGTCTCGTCGTACTCGAGCTCGGGGACGTCCTCGCGGCCGTCGTGCACGGGCGCGTCGGAGGGGATGGGCTCGGTCACGGTGTCCTCCCGGGTGGGTCGTCGTCGCTGCTCACGGTAGGGCGGCCCGGGCTCGTCCGCGCGACGATGGCCCCATGCAGATCGAGGCCGTGCACGCAGACATCACCACCGAGCGGGTCGACGCCGTCGTGAACGCCGCGAACTCCTCGCTCCTGGGCGGCGGGGGCGTCGACGGCGCCCTGCACGCCGCGGCGGGGCCGGACCTGCTCGCCGCGTGCCGGGAGCTGCGGCGCACGACGCTCCCGGACGGCCTGCCCACCGGGGAGGCCGTCGCCACCGCCGCGGGCCGGCTCCCCGCGCGCTGGGTGATCCACACCGTGGGGCCGGACGCGCGCGCCGGGCAGACCGACCCCGCGCTGCTGCGGTCCTGCTTCACGCGGTCGCTCGACGTCGCCGCGGAGCTCGGCGCCCGCAGCGTCGCCTTCCCGGCGGTGAGCGCCGGCGTCTACGGCTGGCCGGCGCGGGAGGTGGCGCGGGTCGCGACGGACGCCGTGCGGGGCTGGGCGGCCGCGCACGCGGACACCGACCCCGTCGACCTCGTGCGGTTCGTGCTGTTCTCGCCCGCGGTGCTGGCGGAGTTCGAGGCGGCCCTCGCGCGGCACTGAGCAGCGCGGGAGCCGGTCAGCCGGCCGCGGCGGCCGTCCTGGCCGGCAGCCGGGACAACCCGGCCCGCAGGTCCGCGGCGCTCGCCGTCAGGGAGATGCGCACCCAGCCCTCGCCGGCCGGCCCGAACGCGGACCCGGGCGCCAGCGCGACGCCCTCCGTCCGGACCAGGTCCTCCACCCACGCCGCGACGTCCCCGCCGGAGGCGTGCGACACGTCCGCCCACAGGTAGATGCCCCCGGTCGCGGGCAGCCACGGGATGCCGCGCGCGTCGAGGATGCCGGTCGCGAGGTCCCGGTGCTCCCGGTACGTCCGCCGGGCCGCCGCCACCGCGTCCTGCGGGCCGGTGAGCGCCGCCAGCGCCGCGTACTGGGCGGGGGTGTTCACGCAGGACACCACCGACTCCTGCAGCGTCGGCATCAGCGGCGCCATCCGGTCCGGCACCACCAGCACGCCCACGCGGAACCCGGTCATCGCGTGGGTCTTCGAGAACGTGTGCAGCGTCAGCACGCGGCCGTCGGTGTCGAACCGCGCGGCCGGCACGTGCGGGACGTCGTAGGTGAAGGCGGCGTAGCACTCGTCGGACAGCACCCACAGGTCGTGCCGGCGGGCGACGTCCAGCAGCGCCGCGACCAGGTCCTCCGGCAGGCTCGTGCCCAGCGGGTTGGACGGGGAGTTCAGCAGCAGCACGCGCGTGCGGTCGGTGATCGCCGCCTCGACGACCGCCGGGTCCGGCAGGAACCCGTCCTCCGGGCGGAGCGCGTACGGCTGGGCCTGCGCCTGCAGCAGGTGCGTCGCCATCGTGAACGGCGGGTACCCCGGGTCGGGGACGAGCACGCCGTCGCCCGCACCGACCGTCAGGCTCAGGCCGAGGTGCAGCGCCTGCGCGCCCCCCGCGGTGATCCAGACGTTGTCCCGGCGCACCGGCAGCGCGTGCTCCGGGTCCAGCCACGCGGCGACGGCGTCGCGCAGCGGGGCGATCCCGCCGTTCGGCGTGTACCGCGTGTCGTCCCGGGCCAGCGCGTCGCGCGCGGCGTCCAGCACGTGCGGGGCGGTCGGCAGGTCCGGCTCACCCACGCTGAGCACCACGGCACCCGGCAGGGACCACGCGAGCTCGGTGATGCGGCGGATGCCGGAGGCCGGGACGGTGCGGGCGTGGGCGGCGATCTCGGGCACCCGGGCAGGCTAGCCCCGCCGTGTGACGGCCGGATGACGCGCGGGTCCCCGCGGCGGATACTGGCTCGATGGGGCAGACGATCGACAGGGAGCGGGTCGCGGCGGTGCTGCACGAGCGCCGGCGCGAGGCCCTGGCCCGCCTCGCCGGCACCGGCGCCGAGCGCGAGGCCGTCGTCTCCGCGGCGCGCGAGTCCGTCACCGACGACGAGCACGACCCCGAGGGCTCGACCATCGCCTACGAGCGCCGCATCCTCGACGCGCTCGCTCACGACATGCGCGAGCGGATCGCCGACGTCGACGCCGCACTCGACCGGCTGGAGCGCGGCACGTACGGCACCTGCACGCGGTGCCGCCGGCCGATCCCGGCCGACCGCCTCGAGGCGCTCCCGACCGCCCGGACGTGCGTGGGGTGCGCGGGGCGGTGACCGCCGGGCGCACGTCCCCCCGCCCCGGCCCCTGCGCGACCTAGACTGCCGCGGTGCCTGGTCCTGCGCCCGAGCCGCTGCGGCTGGCCGTCCTCGGTCAGGTCCGCGCGCGCACGCCGGACGGCCAAGGGCTCGCGCCCGTGACCGGGCTCGGCGCGAACCTCCTGCTCGCGCTGGTGCTGGAGCCCCGCGGGGTGAGCGCGGCGCGCGCGATCGACGAGACGTGGCCGGACGGTGCCCCGGCGTCTGGGCGCGCCGCGCTGCAGACCCTGGTGTCGCGGCTGCGCGCGGCGCACCCGGGGCTCGTCGTGTCGACGCCCGCCGGCTACGCCCTGGGCCTGGACCGCAGCACCGTTGACCTGTTCCGGGCCGCCGACTCCGCCGTGCGCGCGCACGACGCGCTGGTCGCCGGGGACCACGGGGCGGCGGCGCGGGAGGGCGGGGTCGCGCTCGGTCTGTGGGCGGGCGAACCGGGCACCGGCGCGTCGTCGGAGGACCTCGCGGACGCCCTCCGTGCCCGCTCGGACGCGGTGCGGCGCGACCTCTCGCGGGTGCGGGCGACGGCCCTCCTGGAGCTCGGCGACGACGAGGCCGTGCCCGCCGCCGAGCACCTGGTGACGCTGGCGCCCCTCGACGACGGGGCGCACCTGCTGCGGATGCGGGCCCTGAACGCGGCGGGCCGGACGACCGAGGCGGTCGTCGCGTTCGCCGCGTACCGGCAGCGGCTGCGCGACGACCTCGGCGCGGACCCGTCGCCCGAGGTGGCGGCGTTCCACGTCGAGCTGCTGTCGGCGTCCGGCCCGCCGGCGACCCGCCGCGCGGATCGCCGCAGGGCCCCGGTGCCGGGTCTGCGCGCCGCCCCGGACGTGCTCATCGGCCGCGACGCCGACGTGGTGACGGTCGAGGAGCTGCTCGGCACCGCGCGGGCGGTCACGGTGCTGGGCACCGGCGGGCTCGGCAAGACGCGCCTCGTGCAGGAGGTCGCGCGCCGCGCGGCGGACCGGTACCCCGCGGTGTACGTCGCCGAGCTGGCGTCGGTCCGCGACGACCCGGACGTCCTGCCGGCGCTGGCCGTCGCCCTGCGCATCCCCGAGCCGGCCACGCGCCGGGGGGTGACGGACGCGCGGCTTCGCAGCCTGCCCGAGCGGGTGCAGGACCGGCTCGGGGAACAGCCGACGCTCCTGGTGCTCGACAACTGCGAGCACGTGCTCGACGGCGTCTCGTCGTGGGTGGCCGAGGTCGTGGGGGCGCTGCCCTCGGTCCAGGTGCTGACCACGAGCCGTGCGCCGCTCGGGGTGCAGGGCGAGCGCGTGCACCCGCTGGAGCCGCTGCCGGTCCGGGACGCCGACGGCGCGCCCGGTGCGGCGGTACGGCTGTTCACGGAGCGCGCGACGGCGGTCCGGCCGGGTGCCGCGCTGCCGGGCGACGTGGTGGAGCGGCTGTGCGCGCGGCTGGACGGCCTGCCCCTGGCCATCGAGCTGGCCGCGGCGCGGACGCGGTCGCTGACGGTCGCCGAGATCGAGCGCCGGCTGTCGGACCGGTTCGCGCTGCTCGTCCAGGGCGCGGCCGGCGCGCCGGAGCGGCACCGGACCCTGCGGGCGGTGATCGCGTGGAGCTGGGACCTGCTGACCGAGCGGCAGCGCGCGCTGTGCCGGCGGGCGGCGGTGTTCCCCGACGGGTTCGGGCTGCCGGCGGCGCTCGCGGTGCTCGCGGGGCAGGCGACCGAGGACGCGCTGTTGGACGACCTCGACGCGCTCGTGACGCAGTCGCTGCTGCGGGTCGAGGAGGACCGGACCGGCGCCGTCCGCTACCGGATGCTCGAGACCGTCCGGGAGTTCGGCCGCCGGGAGGCGCACGCCGCCGGGGAGGACGACCTGGTGCGGGACGCCGCGCTCGGCTGGGCCCGGGACGTGGCGGCCACCGTGCTCGCCGCTGCGGAGAGCCCGGAGCGCGTGCTGATGGAGCCGCTCGGCGACGTGGAGAACGACAACCTGGTCGCGGTGCTGCGCGCCGAGCTCGCCGGGGGGACGCGACGGCCCGACGCGGTGCTCGCGGTGTACGCGGTGGTCGCCCTGCGGTGGCTGACGCAGGGCGCGCACGCGGAGCTCGAGGACGTGCAGCGCGGCGTGCTCGAGGCGACCAACGGCTGGCGTCCCGAGGGCGACGTCGAGCCGGCGGTCGTCGCGCTCGTGCTGCTGGCGGGGACGGAGCTGCTGCTCGGGGACCTCCGGTCCGGCGCGCGGGCCCGTCTGGTGCTGCGGCGCGCGGCGGCCGCGGGGTCGCTGCGGCCGGTCACGCGGATGCTCGTGGAGGTCGTCGAGCGGTACGCGGACGCCGGGGCGCTGGAGGAGATCCTCGCCGCGGCCCGCGCGTCCTCCGACCTCCCCAGCCGGCGCCTGGCCCTGCTGGCCGGCTGGTCGCTCGCGGACAACGGCGGGGACGTCGCCGCGGCGATCTCCCTCGCGCGGGAGTCCTACGACCTGGGCGTGGCGAGCGGCGACACCTGGACGCGCGTGCTCGCGGCGGTCTCGCTCGCCGGCGGCTACAGCCAGGCCCTGAGCCCGCGCGACGCCCTGCACTGGGTCGCCGTCGCGCGCGAGGCGCTCGTGGAGCAGACGGCCGGGCTCGGGGACAACCCCGTCACCGCGGCCTTCGCGGACAACCTCGAGCAGGTGCACGGGCTGACGCTGCTCACGACGGGGGACTGGGACGGCGCGGAGCGCGTCTTCCGGAGGGTCGCCCGGTCCGCGACCGACGTCCGGGACGCCGAGATGCTCTCCGAGCTCGGCCTGGCGGAGGCGGACCGCGGCCGGGGCCGGTCCGAGGAGGCGCTCGCGCGGTACCGGGCGCTCCTGGCGCGGACGGACCCGGGCCGGACGCGGATGGACCCGTGGCTGCTGCTCGCGTCCGGCGCGTGCCTGGCGGCGCACGTCCTCGAGGGCCGCGCGGACGAGCCCGCGCTGACGGCCGTGGCGGACCGGGTGCGGGCCGCCGACGTGTACGGACCCGGGTTCACCGACCGGCCCGTGCTCGGCTCGCTCCTGCTGGGGGTCGGCGCCTGGCGGGTGGCGGTCGCCCCGCAGGACCCGGCGGGACTGGAGCTGCTGGCCCTCGCCGACCGGGTGGGCTCCCGGCAGGACGTGCCGGCGTTCGAGCGCAGCAGGCACCGGGCGCTCGCGGAGGTCCGCTACGGCGAGGACACGGTCGGGCGCGCGTACGCGCAGGCCGCCGCGCTGCCCACCGGGGCGGACGCAGCCCGCGCCGTGGACCTCCTGCACGGGACCTGGACGGCGCCCGGCGGGACGACGACGGGCTGACCCGCCGCCGTCCCCGCCGCCGACCCGGCGCCGCCCCGGCGCGATCAGGCCCGGCGCATGTACGCCCGCACGGTCATCGGCGCGAACACCGCGACCACGACGCCCGCGCCGAGCAGCGCCCAGACGGCGTCGAGCGTCCACGACCCCGTGGTGGTGAGGTCGCGTGCGGCCGTCACCAGGTGCGACACGGGGTTCACGTCGACGAAGGACCGCAGCCACCCGGGAAGCGTGTCGGCGGGGACGAACGCGTTGGACGCGAACGTGAGCGGGAACAGCACGATCATCGAGATGCCCTGCACCGAGCTCGCGGAGCGGGCGATGACGCCGAAGAACGCGAAGATCCACGAGATCGACCAGGCGCACACGACGACCAGCAGCCCCGCGGACACGACGCCGAGCGTCCCGCCGTCCGGGCGCCAGCCCATGATCAGTCCCATGACGAACGTCAGGACCGTGGCGATGGCGTACCGGACGGTGTCGGCGAGCAGGGCGCCGGCGAGCGGTGCGATCCGCGCGATGGGCAGCGACCGGAACCGGTCGAACACACCCTTGTCCATGTCCTCACGGAGCTGGACACCGGTCACGACGGACGTCGTGATGACGGTCTGGACCAGGATGCCGGGGATGAAGAACGGCAGGTAGGACGACACGTCCCCGGCGATGGCGCCGCCGAAGATGTACGTGAACATCAGCGTGAACAGGATCGGCTGCAGGGTGACGTCGAACAGCTGCTCGGGCGTGCGCCGGACCTTGAGCAGGCCGCGCCAGCCCATGGTCAGGCACTGCCGGACCGTGGTGCCGAGCGGGACGCGGGTGGACGCGGCGCGCGCGAGGGCGTGCGGGTCGGTGACGGGCGCCGGGCGGGTGCCGGTGCGCGGGGCGGTGGTGAGCGTGGTCATGCTGCCTTCTCCTCGGTGGGGGCGGCGACGGGGTGGCCGGTCAGGGTGAGGAACACCTCGTCGAGCGAGGGCTGCTGCACGCCGACGTCGCGCAGGCGGATGCCGGCGGACCGCAGGGCGACGAGCACGTCCCCCGCGGAGTCGGCGGTCGGGACGGGCGCGGACAGCCGGCCGTCGGGGGTGCGGGTCGGCTCCACGCCCAGCAGCTGCCGGGCGATCCGCAGCGCCTCCGGCTCGTCCGCCTCGTCGGCGAGCCCGACCTGCAGCCGCGCGGTGCCGACGGACGCCTTGAGCTCTGCGCCGGTGCCCTCCGCGACCAGGCGGCCGCGGTCGATGACGGCGATCCGGTCGGCGAGCTGGTCGGCCTCGTCGAGGTACTGGGTGGTGAGCAGGACGGTGGACCCGCCGGCCACGAGGCGGCGGATCGTGTCCCACATCTGCAGGCGCGTGCGGGGGTCGAGGCCGGTGGTGGGCTCGTCCAGGAAGATCAGCGGCGGCCGCGAGATCAGCGATGCCGCGAGGTCGAGCCGCCGCCGCATCCCGCCCGAGAAGTTCTGCAGCGGGCGGGACGCGGCCTCCGCGAGGCCGAACTCGTCCAGCAGGGCGGCGGACGTCGCGCGTGCGTCGCGCCGGGACAGGCCGTGCAGGCGGGCGAACAGCACGAGGTTCTCCGTCGCCGACAGGGTCTCGTCGACCGACGCGTACTGGCCGGTCACGCCGATGAGCTGGCGCACGGCCTGCGCCTCCCGGGCGACGTCGCGGCCGAAGACGGTCGCGGTGCCCCCGTCGGGGCGCAGGAGCGTGGCGAGCATCCGGATGGTCGTGGTCTTGCCGGCACCGTTGGGGCCGAGGAACCCGTAGACGGCGCCCGTCCGGATCTGCAGGTCGATGCCGTCGACCGCCCGGTTGTCGCCGAAGGTCTTGACGAGCCCGTGGGCCTCGACGGCCCAGGGCGCGGGGGTGGATGTGGTCATGGTGGGTCCTCCCGTGGTTGACGTCGCCGATCCTGCGCGGCGCCGCTCACACGGCGCTGACGTCGCGCTGACACCACCCGCACGGACCACGCGGCGTAAACCCTGCGTTACGGCTGCCGGGATCCGTGGCGGCCGGGACCTCGGTCCTGCCATAGTCCGACTGGGTCGCCCGACCCAGTCGTCCGAGCTCCAGGAGCCCGCCATCACCGCGCACCTCGTCCGGCCCGTCGCCGTCGTCACAGGCGCCTCGTCCGGGATCGGCGCCGAGTTCGCCCGCCGGTTCGCCGTCCGCGGGTACGACCTCGTGCTCGTCGCCCGGCGGGAGCACCGGCTCACCGAGCTCGCCGACCGCCTGGCCGCCGACCACGGGGCCCGGTCGACCGTCCTGCCCGCCGACCTCGCGGACCCCGCGGCGCCGGACGCGTTGGTCGCGGAGCTGCGGAGCCGGGGCGTCCTCGTCGACGCCCTGGTGAACAGCGCCGGGTTCGGCACGTACGGCCCGTTCGCCGAGGCCGACCCGGAGCGGATCGCCGCCGAGGTCCAGGTGAACGTCACCGCCCTGACGCTGCTCTCCCGGCTGCTGCTGCCGGACCTGGCGGCGTCCCGGCGCGGCATCCTCGTCAACGTCGCCAGCACCGCCGCGTACCAGCCGGGGCCCTCGTTCGCGGTGTACGCGGCGACCAAGGCCTACGTGCGGTCGCTGACCGAGGCCGTCTGGCAGGAGCACCGCGACGGCCGGCTGCGGGTGCTGGCCCTGGCACCCGGACCGGCCGAGACGGAGTTCTTCGGCGTCGCCGGCTCCGAGCGGTTCCGGATCGGGCAGGTGCTGACGGTCCCGCAGATCGTCGACGTGGCGTTCCGCGCGCTGGACCGCCGCTCCCCGCCGCCCTCGGTGGTCGCCGGGGTGCGGAACCGCGTGACCGCGGCGCTCGCGGGCGTCGTGCCCCGGCGGCTCGTGCTGGCGGTGGCGGGCCGGCTCGCGGGGGGTGAGTGACGTGCCCCGGATGGCCGTGGAGGACCGGCGGCGCTCGCTGATCGACGCCGCGATCCGGGTGATCGCGCGGGACGGGGTCGCGGGCGCCACGACCCGGGCGGTCGTCGCGGAGGCCGGGATGTCCCTGGCGAGCCTGCACTACGCGTTCCCGTCCCGGGAGCACCTGATGGAGGCCGTGATCGCGGAGGTGACCGACCAGGAGCGGCGCACCGCGGAGTCCGGCCTGCTGCCGGTCGTCCCGACCCCCGACGCCGCCGAGCCGCCCGGCCTGGAGGACGTCATCCGCGACGGCCTGGAGCGGTTCGTCGACCTGGTCGCGGCCGACCCCGCGCGCGAGCAGGCGCTGCTCGAGCTGGCCCTGTACGCGATGCGGACGGGCGGCCAGCGGGCGGCGCTCGTCGCGCAGTACGCCGTCTACCACCAGTCCGCCCGCGCGACGCTCGCGACGGCCGCGCACGCGACGGGCAGCCGCTGGACCGTGCCGCTGGACCAGGCGGCCCGCGCGCTCGTCATGGTCACCGACGGGCTGACGACCGCGTGGCTCGCGGACCGCGACACGGCGGCCGCCCGGGAGACCGCGCGGTTCGCGGCCCGGGCGCTCGCGGCGCTCGCCGAACCGGCGGCGTCCGCGCCGGACCACGACCAGGAGGAGTCCCGTGCTCACTGACACCGACCCGCGCGCCGCGGCGTACGTCAACCTCTACGCGGTGCTCGGCACGCTGCCCGAGCTGGTCCGGCGCGTGCCCGAGGCCCGCGCGGTGCTGGCCGTCGACCCGCGCCCCGTGTCGCTGGCGTTCGTCGTGCGGGGCGGCCCGCGCGGCGTGCTGGCGTTCTCGGGCGGGGACGTCCGGGTGGTCCCCGACCGCACGGTCGCGACCGTCGTCCTGCCGTTCGCGAGCCCCGAGGCGTTCAACCGGGTGGTCGACGGCACCGCCCGCCCGGTCCCGGTGACCGGGTTCCACCGCGTGCCGTTCCTGCTCCGCGTGCTCGCCCCTCTGACGGAGCTGCTGGCCCGGTACCTGCGGCCGTCGGCCGAGGACCTCGCGGACCCGGCGTTCCGCGCCACCAGCACCGCGCTCACGCTGCACGTCGCGGCGGCGGCCGCCGCGCAGCTCGCGAACGAGGACCGCTCCGGGCGGTTCAGCGCCCACCTGATCCCCGACGGGGACGTCGCGCTCGAGGTCACGGGGGCCGTCGACTGGACGCTGCGGACCGCCGGCCACCGGATGACGTTCCTGCCGGACCGCTCCCCGCGGCCGCGCGCCGCCCTGACGTTCGCGGACCTCGACACCGCCGGTGCCCTGCTCGCGGGCCGGGTCAGCGCGGTCGCGTGCCTCGGCGACGGCCGGATGGCGATGCGCGGCACCGTCTCGATGGTCGACAACGTCAACCGCATCCTCGACCGCGTCGGCCACTACCTCGCAGATGGAGCCCCGGCATGACCACGACCACCCCCACCACGCCGTACACGTACGCGAAGAGCCGCGAGGCGTTCGAGCGCGCGCTGCGCGTCGTCCCGTCCGGGATCTACGGCCACCAGGGGCCCGCCGAGGGGTGCTACATCCCGACGACCGCCTTCCCGCTGTTCTCGCAGCGGGCGCAGGGCACCCGGTTCTGGGACGTCGACGGCAACGAGTACCTCGACTACATGTGCGGGTACGGGCCGAACGTCCTCGGCTACAACGACCCGGACGTCGCCGCGGCCGCGGCCGCCCAGGGCCGGCTCGAGGACGTCGTCACCCTGCCCTCCACGGTGATGATCGACTTCGCGGAGCTGCTGGTCGACACCGTCGCCAGCGCGGACTGGGCGTTCTTCGCCAAGAACGGCGGCGACACCACGACGCTGGCGGTGATGACGGCCCGCGCGGCGACCCGCCGGAAGAAGATCGTGTTCTTCGACGGCTTCTACCACGGGGTCGCGCCGTGGTCGCAGAAGCTCGACTACCCCGGCGTCCTGGAGGAGGACGTCGCCCACAACCTGTACGCGCCGTGGGACGACCTGGCTGCCCTGGAGCGGCTGCTGTCCGAGCACCGCGGCGAGGTCGCCGGCCTGATCGCCCAGCCGTACATGCACGGCAACTTCGTCGACAACCGGCTGCCGAGCCCGGGCTTCTGGCAGGGCGTCCGGCGGCTGTGCGACGAGCACGGCGTGGTGCTGATCGTCGACGACGTGCGGGCCGGGTTCCGGCTGGACCTCGCCGGGTCGGACCACCACTTCGGGTTCCGGGCCGACCTCATCTGCTTCTGCAAGGCGCTGGCCAACGGCTACAACGTGTCCGCCCTGTGCGGCCGCGAGTCGCTGAAGGACGTGGTGAGCAGCCTGTCCTACACCGGGTCGTACTGGATGAGCGCGGTGCCGTTCGCGGCCGGGATCGCGACGCTCCGCAAGCTGCAGGCGCTCGACGCCCCGGCGCTGTTCGACCGGCTCGGCACGGAGCTCACCACCGGGCTGGTCGCGGCCGCCGCCGACCACGGCCTGCACCTGGTGGCGTCGGGGGCGCCCGCGCTGTTCTACCTGCGCCTCGCCGACGACGACTCGCTGATGCTGCACCAGGAGTGGGTCGCCGAGTGCGTGCAGCGCGGGGTGTTCCTCACCTCGCACCACAACCACTTCATCAACGCCGCGCTGACGTCCGCCGACGTCGCCCGGACGGTGGAGATCGCGCACGAGGCCTTCGGGATCGTGCGGGCGCGGCACCCCGAGCTCGACGGCTGACCGGCACCACCCCACCCGACGGCCCGACGACGTGCCGCCCCGAGCAGACGAGGCGCACCGATGGACGACCCGAGCGAGACCACGACCGCACCCGCCCCGAGCGCCGCGCCCGACCCCGGCGGTCCCGCCGGTCGCCCCCCGGCACCCGGCGGGGCGACCGTGCGGGCGCGGGTGGCCGTGTCCGCCGCGTACGCCGCCCAGGGCTTCGGCTACGCCACCGTGGTCACGGCGCTGCCCGCGTTCAAGGAGCGGCAGGGCATGGACGACACCGCCGTGTCGCTGGTCGTGCTCCTGGTCTGCGTCGGGGCCGCGGCGGGTTCGGTCGGGGCGGAGCGCGTGGCGGCCCGGCGGGGCAGCCGCGCGGCGGTCCTGCTGGGGCTCGCGCTCCAGGCGGTCGCCCTGCCGGTGATCGCGCTGGGCGCGGCGACGGGGCCGTTCGTCGCCGGGTTCGCGGTCTACGGCATCGGGCTCGGGATGGTGGACGCGGCGGGCGGCATCCAGGGGGTGCTGGTCCAGCGCCGGTACGGGCGCCCGGTGATGTCCGGGTTCTTCGCCTGCTACACGGCCGCGGCGGTCGCCGGCGCGCTGGTCATGTCGGCCCTCGTCGGGGGTGCCGGGGCGCCGGGCGCTGCCGGCGCGCTCGTGGTGGCGGCGGTGGCGCTGGCCGGTGCGCTGGTGCTCGGACGGGCCAGGCTGGTGGCGTCCGACCTGGCGCTCGCGGCCCCGGGCGCCGGGCCGGCCCCCGTGCCCGACCCGGCCGGGCGCGGCCCGCTGCCGGCCCGCGGGATCTGGCTGGTCGGCACCGTCGTGCTCGCGGCCTTCGTGGCCGACTCGGCGGTCAGCACGTGGAGCACCGTCTACCTGCACGACGTGCTGCTCGCGTCCGCCGCCGTCGCGCCCCTGGGCTACGCGGCGTACCAGGCGGCGATCCTCGTCACGCGGCTGGTCGGCGACCGGCTCGTCGTCCGCACGGGCCGGGGCCCGCTCGTCGCCGCGACCGCGCTCGCCGCCACCCTCGGGCTGGTGCTGGTGGCGCTGGTGCCGAGCACCGCGGCGGCGGTCGTCGGCTTCGCGGTGGTCGGGATCGGCGTCGGGGCGCTCGTCCCGCTGGCGTTCTCCGCCGCGGGGGAGCTCGACCCCCTGCGGGTCGACGCGGTCGTGGCGCGCGTCAACCTGTTCAACTACGCCGGCGCGGTGCTCGGGGCGGTCGCCGTCGGGCTCCTCGCGGACGGGCCGGGCCTCGCCCTCGCGTTCCTGCTGCCGGCGGCCGTGGTCGCGCCGACGGTCGTCACGGCCCGGCGGCTCTCCACCCAGCGCGGGCGGTGACGCGGGCGACGCCGAGCGGCACACTGGCCGGGACCGCACCGAGTCGAGGAGGCCTCCCGTGCAGACCAGCGTGCACCCGTTCCTGTGGTTCGACGACCAGGCGGAGGAGGCCGCGGCGCTGTACACGTCGCTGATCCCGCGCTCCCGCGTGACCGCGACGCGCACCTACCCCGACGGCGCGCCCGGCGACATGGCCGGGACGGTGATGTCGGTGTCGTTCGAGCTGGACGGGCTGCCGGTCGAGGCCCTCAACGCCGGCCCCCAGTTCCGGTTCACCGAGGCGTTCTCGTTCTACGTCTCCGTGACGACGCAGGACGAGGTCGACCGGCTGTGGGACGGGCTGATCGCCGGCGGCGGGGAGCTGTCGCAGTGCGGCTGGCTCAAGGACCCGTACGGGCTCTCGTGGCAGATCGTCCCGACGGCGCTCGACGAGCTGCTGGGCGACCCGGACCCCGGGCGCGCGCAGCGGGCCATGCAGGCGATGCTCGGCATGACCCGGCTCGACATCGCCGCGCTGCGCGCCGCCGCGGACGGCTGAGCGCACGCCGGTGCGACGTCGCGAACCCGCCAGAACCGTGTCGGCGGCGGGCCGTACGCTGCCCCGGTGACCGATCAGACGCGAGGCCGGGCCGCAGGTCCGGGCGCCACGACCGTGGCCCAGTTCGTCGCCATGGGCCTGGTGTGGGGCGCGAGCTTCCTGTTCATGAAGGTGGCGCTCGACGGCACCACGCCCCTGCAGATCGTGTGGACCCGGCTGGTGCTCGGTGCCGTCGCGCTCGGCGCCGTCGTGCTCGTCACCCGCGCGCCCCTGCCGCGCAGCCGCGCCCTCTGGGGCCACTTCGCGGTGCTCGGCGTGGTCGGGTGCGCGATACCGTTCAGCCTGTTCGCGTGGGCGGAGCAGCACGTCTCGTCCGGCGTCGCCTCGATCTACAACGCCACCACCCCGCTCATGACGGCGCTCATGGTCACGCTCGCGTTCCGCGTCGAGCGGCTGACCCGGGACCGGCTCGTCGGCGTCGCGGTCGGGCTGGCCGGTGTCGTCGTGATCATCGCGCCGTGGCAGCTCGCGTCGGGCGCCGGCTCGCTCGACGAGGCCGCCGGGCAGCTCGCGTGCCTCGGGGCGGCGCTCTGCTACGGGGTCACCTTCGCGTACCTGCGGCGGTTCGTGACCCCCCGCGGCGTGCCGGCCCTGACCACCGCCTTCCTGCAGGTCGGGTTCGGCGCCGTGGCGCTGCTGCTGCTGACGCCGGTGGTCGTCGCCTCTCCCGTGGACCTGACGCCGCAGATCGTCGGGAGCCTCGTGGTGCTCGGCGTGCTGGGCACGGGAGTCGCCTACCTGTGGAACGTCAACGTGCTGCTGCGCTGGGGCCCCACGGCCGCCAGCACGGTCACGTACATCACGCCGGTCGTCGGCGTCGCGCTCGGGGTGCTGGTGCTGGACGAGCGGCTGGGGTGGCACGAGCCCGCCGGCGCCGTGCTCGTCCTGCTGGGCATCCTGCTGGCGCAGGGGCGGCTCCGGCGTCGCGGGCGCGTGCCGGCCGCCGTCGCGCGCGTCGCAGCCGGTCCTGCCGTCGTCGGTCCCGTCGGCGCCGGGCCGATCGCCGCCGAGGCGGTGACCCGGTCGCCCGGCACGGGAGCGACGACCGGCTCGCCCGACCTACGCTGAGCGGGTGACCGAGACCGCCCCGACCCCGGCCCGGCGCGGACGCGTGACGATGCAGGTCCGGTGGTCCGACGTCGACCTGTTCGCGCACGTCAACAACGCCGCGTACCTCCGCTTCCTCGACGACGCCCGGTTCGCGCTGTTCCCGTCCATGGGCGTGGACCCCGCGGGGCGCCCGACGGACTCGCTGCTGGTCGTGGTCAAGCACGAGATCGAGTACCTCGCGCCGCTGTCGTTCCGGCCCGCGCCGATCGCGGTGGACGTGTGGATCCCGCGGATCGGGCGGTCGTCGGTGGACTTCGCGTACGAGGTGGTCGACGTGCCGCAGGTCGACGACGACGGCGGCAGCGCGGCCCCGGCCCCCGGGGCCGATCCCCCCGTCTACCTGCGGGCGCGTTCCCGCATGGTGCAGCTCGACCGCGAGACCCACGAGCCGCGCCCGTTCACGTCCGACGAGCGCGCGGTCTTCGAGGCGTTCCCCGGCGAGGCGCCGGTCCTGCACGGCTGGTGAGCCGCCCGGCTCACTCCGGCAGCGTCATCCCCAGCGCCGCGGCGATGGTCCGCACGACGCCGTTGCGGCTGTTCGCCGGCGCGACGTACCGGGCGCGGGCCCGCACGTCGGGGTGGGCGTTGTCCATCGCGAACGACCAGTGCGCGGCGTCCAGCAGCCCCGTGTCGTTCAGGTAGTCGCCGAACGCCATCGTCTGCTCGGGCGTGACGCCCAGCCGCTCCTGCACCCGCCGCAGCGCGTGGCCCTTGTCGGCGTCCGGGTTCATCACGTCGAGCCAGTGCCGGCCGGACACCACCACCCGCAGCCGGTCGGCGAGGTCCGCGAACGCGGGCGCCGTGGCCTCCTCGACCGAGCCGAAGTCGAACACCGCGATCTTCAGGACCACGTCGTCCACGGCCGCGAGGTCGTCGACCTGCTCGAGCCAGGCGTAGTGCCGGGCGGCGTGCTCCGCGAACGCGCCGTCGCCCCGCTCGATGTAGCCGGCGCGCTGCCCGCACAGCACCATGCCGACGTCACCGCCGGCGGCCGCGAGGTCCCGGACCCGCTGGATGACGACGGGCACCTCGGGGGCCGGCAGCGGGTCGGTGGACAGCGCCGCGCCGTCCTGGACGACGTAGGCCCCGTTCTCCGCGATGTAGACCAGGTCGCGGCCGCGGTCCCCGAACTGCTCCCTCAGGTTCGCGTACTGCCGCCCGCTCGCGGGGCAGAACGCGATGCCGCGGCGGTCCAGCTCGTCCAGCACGGGCCACAGGCCGTCGGGCACGCGCCCGCGCTCGTCCAGCAGCGAGCCGTCCATGTCGGACGCGATCAGGCGGATGTCGTGGCCGGCGGGCAGCACCGGCGGGTCGAGGACGGGCGTGGTGGCGCTGAGCGAGGACACCCCGGCATTCTCGCAGGGTGGTGCGTTGCTCCGTCCGGGTGACGTGCTCCGGCTGCGGGCGCCCCGTCGCCGACCTCGCCGGTCACGTGGTCCCGAGGGGCGATACGGTCGGCACGCCGATCCGCCCCGCGCGTGGCCGGCGTCGACAGGGGGACCAGGCGGCACCGCGTGCGGAGCCGCGCGCCCGGTCGCGCCCGGCGCGCGGGGCCCACCGCTCCGAGGAGATCTCACATGCGCGTCTCGCGTGGCATCGCCGTCCTGTCCGTCACCGCCGCGGCCGTCCTGGGCCTGACCGCCTGCTCGTCCGACTCCGGCACGAAGGTGGACAAGCCCGCCGCCGAGGCGTCGGCGCCCGCCGAGGAAGCCGCGGAGGCCGAGTCGGACTTCGACCTCACGGCCGAGGACTTCGTCTCCCGGGTGACGGCCGCCTCCCAGGCCGCGGGCACCCTGACGATGCAGATGACGACCACGGCGGCGGGCACCACCACCGACGCCACGGGCGTCATCCGCTACGTCGACGGCGCCGGGCAGGAGATGACCATGGTCACCACCGTGCCGGACGTCGGCGACGTCGAGATCCGCGTGGTCGGCGGCATGGTCTACATGAGCATGGGCGAGCTGACCGGCGGCAAGTTCATCCAGGTGGACCCCGCGGACACCTCGAACCCGCTCGCCGCGTCGTTCCAGGGCATGTCGGGCCAGCTCGACCCGACCGGTGCCCTCTCGCAGATGGAGGGCGCCGTCGTCTCGGTCGAGAAGGCCGGCGAGCCGGAGGAGGTCGGCGGCGCGCTGGCCCAGCCCTACACGATGGTCATCGACACCGCGGCGGCCTCCGCCGCGATGTCCTCGGAGCTCGCCGGCGCTGCCTCGCTGCCGCCCCAGATGTCGTACACCTACTGGATCGACGCGGACGACCTGATGCGCCGCATGAGCGCGGAGCTGCCGAGCGGGTCGATCGACGCCACGTTCACCGGGTGGGGCGAGCCCGTCGACATCGTCGCGCCGTCGGCCGACCAGATCACCGAGATGCCCTTCTGACGTGGACCCGGCCGACGCGGACCGTCGTCACGCCGGCACGCTCGTCGACCGCACCACGAGCTCCGGCTGGAACACCACGTGCTCGCGCACGGGGTTGCCGTCCGCGTCGCGGGACAGGAGCACGTCGGCGGCGCGGTAGCCGACGTCGTGCGCCGGCTGTCGCACGGAGGTCAGGGGCGTGGCGAGCTCGGCGGCGATCTCGATGTCGTCGTACCCGACGATGGCGGTCCGTCCGAGCAGGTCGGGCCGCCGCCGGCGGATCTCCCGCTGCACGCCGATGGCGGCGAGGTCGTTGACGCAGAACACCGCGCGGGGTGCGGGGTCCTCCTCGAGCAGGGGCGCGAACGCCGCGGCCGCGCCCCCGGCGTCGAGCGAGGGGATGCGCACCTCCCGGACCACGGCGTCGGGGTCGAGGCCGTGGCGCTCGACGGCGCGGTGCAGCCCGGCGAGGCGGTCGCGGCACTGCCGGATGGAGTGCGGGCCGTTGAGCATGAGGATCTCGCGGTGCCCGAGCGACAGCAGGTGCTCGCCGGCCATCCGGCCGCCGGCGACGTCGTCCACGGCCACGGACGACAGCGAGTCCGTGGGGGACGGCATGTCGAGCAGCACGGTGTGCACGCCCCGCGCGGCGAGCGCGAGCAGGGGGCCGAGGTCGTCGCCGGTCGGCACGACCAGCAGGCCCGACACCCCGTGCTCCTCGAACAGCCGGAGGTACCGGGCCTCGCGCTCGGGGTCGTCGTCGGAGCTGGCGAGCATGAGGGTGTGGTCGGCGAGCGCCAGCCGGTCCTCGACGCCCCGCGCCGCCTCGGTGAAGAACGGGTTCCGGATGTCGAGCACGATCGCGCCGACGGTGGTGATGGTCCCCGCGCGGAGCTGCCGCGCCGAGGCGTTCGGCACGAACGAGAGCCGCTGGATCGCGTCGAGCACCCGGTCCCGCGTCGGCTGTGCCACGCGGTCGGGTCGATTCAAGACGTTCGAGACGGTCCCGACGGAGACGCCCGCGAGCCGCGCGACGTCGCCGATCGAGCTCCGACGCGTGGTCGTGGTCCTCGGCACGGGCGGTCCTTCCCGGGTGTCCGGCGTCGTCGTCGGCGACTCTCGCCCCGTTCGCAGGACCCAGGCGCAGCATAGACCGCGGCGCACCGTTGTGAACCGATTCAGTGACGTGTAGCGTGGCGCCGTCCGCCGGTCCCCCGACCGCGCGACCGCCGGCCCCGCACCGTTCGAAGGAGAACCCGTGCCCGTCGCACCCAGCACCGCCGCGTCCGTCCTGGACGCCGCCCAGCCGATCACCGCCGACGCCGACCGCGCCGCCGCCGTCCTGCTCGCGACCACCGTCCCGCTCGACCGGGACCCCTCCGAGGTCCGCGCCGCCCGGCTGGTCGCCACCGCGCACGGCGTGTACGAGGCGAGCGTCAACGGCCGCCCGGTCACCGAGTCGGTGCTGAACCCCGGCTGGACCGCCTACGAGTGGCGGCTCCAGGTGCAGGCGTTCGACGTCACGGAGCTCGTGGCGTCGGGCCCCCGGGACGTCACCGTCGAGGCCCTGCTCGGGAACGGCTGGTACCGCGGCGACCTCGGCTTCGCCGGAGCGAACGCGAACTACGGGACCGACCTCGCGCTCCTCGCCGCGCTGGTCGTGACGTTCGACGACGGCACCACGCAGACGATCGGCAGCTCCCCGGACTGGACGGGCCGGACCTCCCCGACGACCTCGGCGTCGATCTACGGCGGGCAGCGGATCGACGCGCGGCTGCGCGGCGGCGGCGAGCCGCTCCCGGTCCGGACCGCCGAGCTGGACCGCGGCACGCTGGTCGAGCAGGCCGGCCCGCTGGTCACCCGGCACGAGGTGCTGCGGCCCGAGCGCGTCTGGGCCTCGCCGTCGGGCCGCACGCTCGTCGATTTCGGCCAGAACCTCGTCGGCTGGATCCGCGTGACGGTGACCGGGCCGGCGGGGACCGAGGTCGTCCTGCGGCACGCCGAGGTCCTGGAGGACGGGGAGCTCGGCACGCGGCCCCTGCGCGCCGCCGCGCAGACGGACACGTTCGTCCTGTCCGGCGGGGCCGACGTCTTCGAGCCGACGTTCACGTTCCACGGCTTCCGGTACGCGGAGGTCACCGGCTGGCCCGGTGAGCTCGCGCCCGACGCGCTCGAGGCCGTCGTCGTGCACTCGGACATGCGCCGCACCAGCGAGTTCGCGTCGTCCGACCCGCTGGTCGACCAGCTCGTGCGCAACTCGGTGTGGGGGCAGAAGGGCAACTTCCTCGACGTCCCGACGGACTGCCCGCAGCGCGACGAGCGCCTGGGCTGGACCGGCGACATCGCCGCCTACGCGGCGTCCGCGTCCTTCCAGTTCGACACGGCCGACTTCCTGCACAAGTGGCTGCTGGACGTGGAGCAGGAGGTCCGGCACTCGCCGCACGGCACCGTGCCGCACGTCGTCCCGGACGTGCTCAAGCACGGGGACATGTCCGGCGTCGAGGGCGAGGGCTTCGGGAACAACGCGACGGCGGTGTGGGGCGACGCCGCCGTGTGGGTCCCGCAGGCGCTCTGGCAGGCGTACGGGGACGCGGACCGGCTCGCCGCCCACTACCCCGGGATGGTGCTGCACCTCGAGTCGGTCGAGCGGGACCTCTCGCCGACGGGGCTGTGGGACCAGGGGTTCCAGTTCGGCGACTGGCTGGACCCGGACGCCTCGCCGCACGAGCCGTGGAACGCGAAGGCCGACAAGGGCGTCGTCGCGACGGCGTGCCTGTTCCGCAGCGCGTCGTTCGCCGCCGAGGCCGCGGGAGTCCTCGGGCGCGCCGACGACGCCGCCCGCTGGACCGCGCTCGCCGAGCGCACCCGCGCCGCGTTCGTCGAGCACTACGTCGACGGCGGCCGGATCCTGTCCGACTGCGCCACCGTCTACGCCCTCGCGATCGCGTTCGGGCTGCTGGACGACCAGGACCGCACGGCGGCCGCCGCCCGGCTGGCCGAGATCGTCCGGGAGTCCGGCTACCGCGTGACCACGGGCTTCGCGGGCACCCCCTTCATCACGTGGGCGCTGTCCGAGACGGGCTACGTCGACGAGGCGTACCGGCTGCTGCTGGAGAAGGAGTGCCCGTCCTGGCTGTACCCCGTCACGATGGGCGCGACGACGGTCTGGGAGCGGTGGGACTCGATGCTGCCCGACGGCACGATCAACCCCGGCGAGATGACGTCGTTCAACCACTACGCGCTCGGGGCGGTCGCCGACTGGATCTACCAGGTCGTCGCCGGCATCCGCCCCGCCGCGCCCGGCTACCGGCGCGTCCGGGTCCAGCCGGTGCCCGGGCCGGGCATCGACCACGTCACCGCCGCGTACGACTCCCGCGCCGGCCGCATCGAGGTCGCGTGGCGGCGCGACGAGGCCGGCTTCACGCTCGACGTCACGGTCCCGGACGGCGTGCCGGCGGAGGTCGTCCTCCCCGACGGCCGCGTGCACGAGGTCGAGGGCGGCACCCACACCTTCACGTCCTGACGCGGGCCCCCGGCGTCCCCGGACCGGGGCCGTCACGCCAGGGGCGAACACGGGACGCCCCGGAGACCCCCCGCCGTTAGCATCGAACAACGCCGCCTCGTCGTGCGTGGCGCACGGGCAACAAGAGCCCGGTCGCGTCCGACGAGCACGCCGCTCGTGAGGAGTGCACATGTTCGAGAGATTCACGGACCGAGCCCGTCGCGTGGTCGTCCTCGCCCAGGAAGAGGCGCGGATGCTCAACCACAACTACATCGGCACCGAGCACATCCTCCTGGGCCTGATCCACGAGGGGGAGGGTGTCGCGGCCAAGGCCCTGGAGTCGCTGAACATCTCGCTCGACGCGGTGCGCGCCCAGGTGCAGGAGATCATCGGCGAGGGCCAGCAGGCCCCGAGCGGGCACATCCCGTTCACGCCGCGTGCCAAGAAGGTGCTGGAGCTGTCGCTGCGCGAGGCGCTGCAGCTCGGCCACAACTACATCGGGACCGAGCACATCCTGCTCGGCCTCATCCGCGAGGGTGAGGGCGTCGCCGCCCAGGTCCTGGGCAAGCTCGGCGCCGACCTCAACCGCGTGCGCCAGCAGGTCATCCAGCTGCTGTCCGGCTACCAGGGCAAGGAGCCCGTGGCCGCCGGTGGCCCGCAGGAGGGTCAGCCCTCCGGCTCCGCCGTCCTCGACCAGTTCGGCCGCAACCTGACGCAGGCCGCGCGCGAGGGCAAGCTCGACCCGGTCATCGGGCGCGAGAAGGAGATCGAGCGGGTCATGCAGGTGCTGTCCCGCCGCACCAAGAACAACCCCGTGCTGATCGGTGAGCCCGGCGTCGGCAAGACCGCCGTCGTCGAGGGCCTCGCCCAGGACATCGTCCGCGGCGACGTCCCCGAGACGCTGAAGGACAAGCAGCTCTACACGCTGGACCTCGGCGCCCTGGTGGCCGGCAGCCGCTACCGCGGTGACTTCGAGGAGCGCCTGAAGAAGGTGCTCAAGGAGATCCGCACCCGCGGCGACATCATCCTGTTCATCGACGAGATCCACACCCTCGTGGGTGCGGGTGCCGCCGAGGGCGCGATCGACGCCGCCAGCATCCTCAAGCCGATGCTCGCCCGCGGCGAGCTGCAGACGGTCGGTGCCACGACGCTCGACGAGTACCGCAAGTACGTCGAGAAGGACCCGGCCCTCGAGCGCCGGTTCCAGCCGATCCAGGTGTCCGAGCCGAACCTGCAGCACGCCATCGAGATCCTCAAGGGCCTGCGCGACCGGTACGAGGCGCACCACCGGGTGTCCATCACCGACGGGGCCCTCGTGGCCGCGGCGACGCTGGCCGACCGGTACGTCAACGACCGGTTCCTGCCGGACAAGGCGATCGACCTGGTCGACGAGGCCGGTGCCCGCCTGCGGATCCGTCGCATGACGGCCCCGCCGGAGCTCCGCGAGCTCGACGAGCAGATCTCCGAGACGCGCCGCGACAAGGAGTCCGCGATCGACGAGCAGGATTTCGAGAAGGCCGCGCGGCTGCGCGACCAGGAGAAGCAGCTCGGCCTCAAGCGCCAGGAGAAGGAGAAGGCCTGGAAGTCGGGCGACCTGGACGCGGTCGCCGAGGTCGACGAGGAGCTCATCGCCGAGGTGCTGGCGCTGGCCACCGGGATCCCGGTGTTCAAGCTTACCGAGGCCGAGTCCAGCCGCCTGCTGCACATGGAGGACGAGCTGCACAAGCGCGTCGTCGGGCAGGAGTCGGCGATCAAGGCGCTCTCGCAGGCCATCCGCCGCACGCGTGCCGGCCTGAAGGACCCGAAGCGTCCCGGTGGCTCGTTCATCTTCGCCGGCCCGACCGGCGTCGGGAAGACCGAGCTCGCCAAGGCGCTCGCGGAGTTCCTGTTCGGTGACGAGGACGCGCTGATCCAGCTCGACATGTCCGAGTTCTCGGAGAAGCACACCGTGTCGCGGCTGTTCGGCTCGCCCCCCGGGTACGTCGGCTACGACGAGGGCGGTCAGCTCACCGAGAAGGTGCGGCGCAAGCCGTTCTCGGTCGTGCTGTTCGACGAGGTCGAGAAGGCGCACGCGGACATCTTCAACTCGCTGCTGCAGATCCTCGAGGACGGTCGCCTGACCGACTCGCAGGGCCGGGTGGTCGACTTCAAGAACACCGTCATCATCATGACCACGAACCTCGGCACCCGGGACATCGCCAAGGGCGTCCAGACCGGCTTCCAGGCCGGCGGCGACCTGTCGACGTCGTACGAGCGCATGAAGACGAAGGTCAACGACGAGCTCAAGACGCACTTCCGTCCGGAGTTCCTCAACCGCGTCGACGACGTGGTCGTGTTCCCGCAGCTCTCGCAGCCCGAGATCTTCCAGATCGTCGACCTGATGATCGCGAAGCTCGACGGCCGCCTGCGCGACAAGGAGATGGGCATCGAGCTCACCGAGGCGGCCAAGAAGCTGCTCTCGGAGAAGGGCTACGACCCGGTTCTGGGCGCCCGGCCGCTGCGCCGCGCGATCCAGCGGGAGATCGAGGACGCGCTGTCCGAGAAGATCCTGTTCGGCGAGCTGCACGCGGGTCAGCAGATCGTCGTGGACGCGCACGGCGAGGGCATCCTCGGCGAGTTCGTGTTCCGCGGGGAGGAGCGTGGCTCTCGCCCCAAGGAGCCGGCCGCCGTCGGGGCGCACTCCGCCGGGACGCCGGGCTCCGGCACGGACGTCCCCCCGGCGCCGCCGATCGCGTCGTCCGGTGACGGCGGGACGGGCCTCCTGCCCGCCTGACGCCGCACCGCCCAGCAGGGCCACGACAAGGGCCGGGTCGCACCGCGAGGTGCGGCCCGGCCCTTCGTCGTCCCGGGGAGCGGGTCACGGACCGACCGTCGCATTCGCCCGGAATTCACCCGGAAAACGGGCAATTCCGGGGGTGGGAGCACCCAGAATCGTTCGATCTCGCGCGAAGGAATGCGCCTACCCTGGCGAGCATGGCCGGACAGGTGACGCTCAGCGACGTGGCCCGGGAGGCGGGGGTCTCCCTCGCCACCGCGTCCCGCGCGCTGAACGGCAGCGCCAACCGGACCGTCGGCGCGGACCTGCGCCAGCGGGTGCTCGCGGCCGCGGCGCGGCTCCGGTACTCCCCGGACGGGATCGCGCAGGCGATGGCGCGCGGCCGCACGACGTCGCTCGGCCTGGTGGTGCACGACATCGCCGACCCGTACTTCGCGGCGATCGCGGCGGGTGTCGCCGCGGCGGCGGACGAGGCCGGCCTGATGGTGACCCTCGCGTCGACCGGGCGCGACCCGCAGCGCGAGATCGAGACCGTGGGCCTCCTCGAGCGGCAGCGGGCCCGGGCGGTGATCCTCGCGGGCGGCCGGACCGGTGACCCCGGGGCGGACGACGCGTTGCGCGCGGCGCTCGACTCGTTCCGCGGCATCGGGGGCGCGGTGGCCGTGATCGGCCAGGCGGCCCTGGGCTCCAGCACGGTCGCCGTCGGCAACCGGGAGGGTGCGGCCGAGCTGGTGCGGGCGCTGCACGAGCGCGGGTACCGCCGGTTCGCGGTGCTCGCCGGCCCGGGCGCGCACGCGACCGCCGCGGAGCGCCGCGACGGCTACCTCGAGGAGCTGGCCGCGCTCGACTGCCCGGTGCCGCCGCACCGGGTGCTCCCCTCACCGCTGAGCCGTGACGGCGCCTACGAGGCGATGCACCGGCTGCTCGCCGACCGGGGCGACGTCGAGGTGGTGCTCGCGCTGAACGACGTCATGGCGGTCGGTGCGCTGGCGGCCGCGCGCGACGCGGGCGTCGACGTGCCGGGCGACCTCGCCGTCGCCGGGTTCGACGGCATCGAGACGCTGCGGGACGTGACCCCCGCGCTCACCACGGTGCGGCTGCCGCTCCGGCAGATCGGCGCGGAGGCCGTGCGGCTGGTGCTCGCGCCGCCCGCGGCCGACCCGGTCGTGGTGCCCGTGCTCAGCGCAGCGGCGGGCCCGGGACTCGACCCCGGGCCCGCCGCTGCGCTGAGCCGCCCGCCCGCCGCCCGCCCGCGTGGCCCCGGGCGGTACGGTCGGCGCCATGTCCGCACCCGAGGGCCTCGTGGCCGGCCTGCACGTCGACGTCGCCGGCACGGGGCCGACCGTCGTCCTGCTGCACGGCAACGGCGAGGACGCCCGGTCCCTGGCGCCGGTGGCGGCCGACCTCGCCCGCGACCACCGGGTGCTGTCCGTCGACGCCCGCGGCCACGGCCGCTCCCCGCGCGGGTCAGGGCCGCTGACCATCGCCGCGATGGCCGACGACGTCGCGGCGGTGCTGGGCGTCGTCGGGCCCGGCGCTCCCGTGCACGTCGTGGGCTACTCCGACGGCGGCAACGTGGCGCTCGTGCTCGCGCTCCGGCACCCGGGCGTCGTGCGGTCGCTCGTGCTGTACGGGGCGAACGTCGACCCCTCCGGGCTGACCCGTCGGGTGCGCGCCGAGGTCACCGTGGCGTGGCTGCGGCAGCGCGCCCGGGGCGTCGTCGACCCCGCGGCCCGTGCCCGGGCCGAGGTCACGGACCTGATGGTGCACCAGCCGCGCATCCCGCTGCGGGCGCTGCAGCGGGTCGCCGTGCCGGTGCTCGTCATGGCGGGGGAGCACGACGTGATCCGCCGCGCCCACACCGAGGCGATCGCGGCCCACCTGCCGGCGGGGGAGTGCGTGATCGTGCCCGGCGCGGACCACGGGCTGCCGCTGGCCGACCCGGGCGCGTTCACCGCCCGGGTGCGCGCGTTCCTCCGACTGCGCAGCGGCCGGGAGGGCTGAACCCGCGCGCCGCCGGCCGGTCCCGGGTGGCTCTCCCGGACCGGCCGGGGCCGTCCGGTCAGCGTGACCGGCGGATCGGCGCGATGAGCAGTGCCGACGCGACGCCGACAAGCGCGGCGACGAGGAACACCGGCCGGTAGGAACCGAGTCCGGCGACGACGGCGGACGTGAGGACGGGGCCCAGGATCTGCCCGCCGGTGTTCGCCATGTTGAGCATCCCGAGGTCCTTCGCGGCGGTGTGCGGGTCGGGCAGCACCTCGTAGTTGAGGGCCTGGTCGACCGAGTTGTAGACGCCGCTCGCGATGCCGAGTCCCACCAC
Organism: Cellulomonas endometrii; assembly: GCF_949769265.1. Lineage (NCBI taxonomy): Bacteria > Bacillati > Actinomycetota > Actinomycetes > Micrococcales > Cellulomonadaceae > Cellulomonas > Cellulomonas endometrii. The sequence goes on from NZ_CATKPC010000014.1 coordinate 75,422, forward strand.
GGCGAAGACGATCATCGCCGCCGGTGCCTGCCAGAAGAACGGGACGGAGGTCGCGGCGGCCATGAGCAGCGCCGAGCCGACCACCAGCGGCTTGCGTCGCCCGATGCGGTCCGAGATCGGACCGGAGATCGCCCCGAACACCAGCGAGAGGACGAGCTGCACGGTCGCCATGGTGGCGATGACGGCGCCCGCGGCGACCCCGTCGAGCTCCAGGTAGTCCGTGAGGATGTACAGCTGGTACCCGGTGATCGCGTACATCGACAGGACGAACAGCAGCTTGCCGGCGAGCGCCAGGTAGAAGTCGCGGGCGTCGTGGCGCGGCGGCGTGAAGTTGGTCAGCAGCGTCGCCCGGGAGAACTTCGCGCGGGGCTCGTGCGTGTTGGACCGGTCGGGGGCGAGGACGGCGACGACCGGGCCGGCGAGCAGGATCACACCGGCGAGGACGAGCATGCCGGCGGTCGGGTCGGTGATGTAGCGGGAGGCGAGGATCGTCGCGCCCGACGAGCCGGCGAGGACGCCGACGCCGTAGATCGCGGAGTAGGTGCCCCGCAGGCGCTGCTGCACGCGGTCGGGGACGATCGCGACGATCGGCCCCACGATGGCGTTGAGGAACAGCTGGAAGACGCACCAGATCACGACGATCACGGTCACGTCGTGGCTCCGGGACAGCACCACGAGCATCGCGGCGGTCATCACGGAGCCGAGGATCATCCACGGCGCCCGCTTCCCCATGCGGGAGCGGGTCAGGTCGGAGAGCGCGCCGAAGAGGATGTTCGCCAGCAGGGCGACGATGGAGCCGACGATGCTGAGCGTGGCGACCAGCGAGACCTTGCGGTCGGGGGCGACGATCTCGAGCTGGGCGGGGAGCAGCACGGAGATCATGCCGACGAACGGCCCGATCCACAGAGCCCCGCCGAGCACGAGCGCGACGGCGAGGCGGATCTGGGCCCCGCGCCGCGGCGTCGTCGCCGGCGTCGAGGGGGACGGCGGGGACGGTCGGGGGAGCGCCGCCCGGTCGGGCGCGCTCGTGGCGGGCGGGTGCTCGGTGTGCGACATCGTTGTCCTTCCCGGACGCGACGGTGCGTCTCGGTTCGCCGGGCCCGTGGCCCGGGGCTGACCCGTGCGGGCGCACGGGATCGGTCGCCCCGCCCGGAGCAGGGCGGGGCGACGGGACGACCCGCGGGTCGTCAGTCCAGCGGCAGGGACGCCGCGACGCCCTGCGGGTCGCGCGCGTGCGCCGCGGCGACCATCTCGGCCACGCCCGTCGGGAGGCGCAGCTCCTCGGTGCTCGGGTCCCACCGGGTGAGCGGGCGCAGGGACACGAGGACCGTCACCCGCGCGCTGCTGCCTGCGGCGACGTCCACGGGCGCGAAGCCGAGGAGGTGGCGCTCCGGCTCGTGGCCGTCGCCGGCGACGGCGCCGTAGACCTGGACCACGTGCCGGCCGTCGCGCGTGCCGGTGTTCGCGACCGTGACGGTCACCTCGGCGGTCTCGTCGTCGGTGCGGGCCGCGACCGCGTCCGCGAGCGTGAACGTCGTGTACGAGAGGCCGAACCCCAGGGGGTACGCCGGCTCGACGTCGAGCCGGTCGAGCAGCCGCTGCCCGTGCCAGCGGTCGTACCTGATCGCGGTCGCGTCCCGGTCGAAGAACGGGAGGTGGTCCTCCGTCGTCGGCACGGAGAACGGGAGCCTGCCCGACGGGTCCACCCGTCCCAGCAGCACGTCGGCGAGCGCGTGGCCGCCCTCCATGCCGGAGTACCAGGCCATGACGACGGCGGGGACGTCGTGCCGCCACGACTCCGCGAGGACGGCTCCCGCCGCCACCACCGTGACGACGGTGCGGGGCTGAGCGGCCGCGACGGCGCGGATGATCAGCTCGTCCACCGGGCGGAGCGTCAACCGCGCGCGGTCGCCGCCGAACCCGACGGACTCGCCGCCGGCCACGACGACGCCCGGGGCCTCCGCGGGCTCGTCTCCCTCGGGCAGCGGCGGGAAGAGGTGCTGCACCTGCGGCCCCGCCATGGCGCCCGGGTCCGTGTACTCGCCCTCGTCCGCCGCGGTGTAGCCGGCCACGACGACCGCCGCGTCGCAGGTCGCGGCAGCGGCAGCGGCGGCCTCCGGGTCGTCCTCGGGGACGACCACGATCTCGGTGGCGGGCAGGGCGGCACGGAGGCCGGCGAGCGCGGTGACGACCTCCGGGGCCCGCACGTCGGACGACCCGTGGTCGCCGGTGTTCGCGACGTCCGCCAGCCGTCCGATCACGGCGAGGCGCCGGACGGACGGGTCGAGCGGCAGCACGGGAGTGCCGTCGACAGGGGCGTTGTGCAGGAGGACCATCGAGCGGGCGGCCGCCTCGCGGGCCAGCGCCCGGTGGGCTGCGCTCGCGACCACGTCCGCGGGCGGGGCCGGGGTGTCGACCGCGGCGGAGAACCGGAGCTGGGTGGCGATCGAGCGGACGCCGGAGCGCCGCACCGAGTCCCAGGAGGCGCGCCCCGCCTCGAGGTCGCCGCGCAGGTGCTGCGCGCGCTGCTGGGCGAACGGCTCCTCGACGTCGAGCCCGGCCTCGAGCGACAGCGCGGCGTCACGCAGGCCGAGGATGAAGTCCGAGACGGTCACGCCGGGGAAGCCCCACCGGTCGCGCAGGACGCCGTTCATGAGGTCGGCGTTCTGGCCGGCCCACTCCCCGTTCACGGAGTTGTAGGACGTCATGATCCCGTCGACGCCCTCCTCGACGACCCGCCGGAAGTGCGGCAGGTACACCTCGTGGAGCGTGGCGTCGTCCGCGGTCACGTCGACCTGGAACCGCGCGTTCTCCATGGAGTTGAGGGCGTAGTGCTTGGCGCACGCCATGACGTGCGTGCGGACGCCGCGGGTGAGGGCGGCGCCGAGCTCGCCCAGCAGGACCGGGTCCTCGCCGTAGGTCTCCTGGATGCGGCCCCACGCGGGGTGACGGGGCAGGTTGATGCAGACGCCCGCGAAGAAGTTGCCGCCCTGCGCGCGCACCTCCTCGCCGATGGCCCGGCCGATGCGCTCCTCGAGGTCGGTGTCCCACGTCGCGCCGCGGGCCATCGACACCGGGAACGCGGTCGAGCGGCCCATGACGACGCCGCGCGGCCCGTCGCTGAACCGGAGCCCGGGGATGCCGAGCCGGTCGACGGCGCCGTGCACGATGGGCCGGGTGTTGTACCCGACGGTGGTCATCTCGTGCATGCCTTCCCAGAACGGCTGGTCGCCGTCCAGCAGGCCCAGGCGCTCGTCGTCGGTGAGCCGGTCGTACAGGTTCTCCGCCTGCTCCTGCGCCGACGCCCCGCCCCGCACGGCGGCCACGGCCCGGGAGAAGGCATCCGGCTCCTGCTCCGTCCCGGTGGGGGCTGCGGTCGTGAGGTGCTGGGTCACCGTGATGCTCCTTCGCATGGGGTCGACCTACAACTTAGTAGGTTGTAGGCACGCTAGCGCCGCGCACCTCTCGCGACAAGACCCTGCACGTCGGTTCGGAACCTAGGCCGAGGGCTCGGCGAGCCCGTCGACCGACCGGGCGATGGTCGCCCACGCCGCCACCAGGTCCACGGACGGCTCCCGGAGCCACTGGAGCTGGAGCCCGTCCATCGCGGCGAGCACGTGGCGCGCCAGTGCGTCGGGGTCCGCGACCGTCGGGGGCGCCGCGGTGGCGAACGCCTCCAGGACGCTGCGCTGCCGCGCGGTGAAGTACGCGTGGGCCGGGTGCTCGGCGTCGAGCGACTCCGCCTCCAGCACGCTGTACAGCCGGACGATCTCCGGCTGCGTCGCGTTGCGGCGTACCAGCGCCTCGCACAGCCGAGCCAGGCTCACCCCCCGCAGGTCGACGTCCTCCACGCCGCGCGGGGTCTCGTCGTCCAGGGCGAGCCCGAGCTCGCGCATCAGCGCGCGGATGTCGGCCTCGTCCCGATGCTGGAGCACCGCGACCAGCAGCCCGTCCTTGGACCCGACGTGGTGCAGCAGCCCGGCGACGGTGAGGCCGCAGGCGTCCGCGACGTCCTGCACCGAGGTGCCCCAGAACCCGCGCTCGGAGATCAGCGCGCCCGCCGCCGCCACGATCTGCGCGCGGCGCGCCTCGGGTGCCATCCGTTGCTGCTGCTGGCGTCGCACGCGTGGAGGCATAGGGGCTGTTCCACCACCCGCCGGTCCGGCGCCTCGCCGTCAGCGGAAGGACCCGACCGCCTCGGGGAACGCCTCGGCCAGAGCCCGGGTGTCGTCGTGCTGCGGGTCCGTCAGCAGGGTGCGCAGCGGGCCGGACTCGACCACGCGGCCCTCGGCGAGCACGTGCACCGTGCTCGCGAGCCGGTCGACCATGCGCAGGTCGTGCGACACGACGAGCAGCCCGACACCGGCCTCCGCGAGGGCGACGAGCTGGTCCGCGACCGCGTCGCGGAGGGCGGGGTCCAGGGCCGTGGCGGGCTCGTCCAGCACGAGGATCTCCGGCCGGGTGGCCAGCGCGTCCGCGAGCACGACGCGCTGCCGCTCGCCGCCGGACAGGGAGTACAGCGTGCGGTCGAGGTAGCGGGGCTCCAGGCCGACGCGGACGAGCATGTCAGCGGGCTCCAGCCCGGTCGCGCGGCCGGCCTTGCGGGCGTCGTTCAGCGTCCCACCGAGCAGCTTCGCGACCGAGGAGCGCGGGTCGGCACCCGCCAGGCCCTCCTGGTGGACGGCGCGGACGACGGACCGGAAGGCCTTCGCCTCCTTGCGGGACATCTTCCCCACGGGGCGGCCGCCGTACGTCGCGCGGCCCTGCGTGGTCTTGTGCCGGCCCAGCAGCACCTGGACGAGCGTCGACTTGCCGGCGCCCGACCGCCCGATCAGCCCCACCGTCTCGCCCGGGGCCACGGAGATGCTCGCGCCCGCGAGCACGGGCTGCCCGCCGTAGCCTGCCCAGACGTCGTGCGCGACGAGCGGGGTGCCCTGCGCGCCGTGCGGCGTGCCCGACGGGTGCTGCTGCGTGACCACGGTGATGCGTCCCTTCGACCGACGACTGCCGTCCGGACAACGGCCGAGCCCCCCGCGAAGTTTCCGCGAGGGGCTCGGGCCGGGGCAAGCCGGGTGGTCAGCCGCGCGCCTGGCGGGCCTGGCGGGCCTGCCGCTGGCGGGCCGGGGGCAGGTCCTCCATGTCCTCGAGCTCGACGCCCTTGGTCTCGGGCACCTTGCCGAGCACGAAGAAGAACGACAGCGCCGCGAAGATCGCGTACATCAGGTAGGGACCGGTCGCGCCGAACTGGTCGAGCATCGGCGGGAACGACACGGTGATGAGGAAGTTCGCGATCCACTGCGCGGCGGCGGCCACGCCCAGGGCGGCGGCGCGGATCCGGTTGGGGAACATCTCCCCGAGCAGCACCCAGACCAGCGGGCCCCACGACGCGCCGAAGAACACGACGAACGCGTTGGCCGCGACCAGGGCGACCGGGCCCCACGGCGACGGGAGCGATACGTCGTCGCCGGACCCGGAGGCCTGTGTGAACGCGATGGCCATGATCGCCAGCGAGATCGTCATGCCCGCGGAGCCGGTGAGCAGGATCGGCCGGCGGCCGACCTTGTCGATGAGGGCGATCGCGATGAACGTCACCGCCACGTTGGTCACCGAGGTGATCGTCGAGACCAGGAACGACTGGCTCTCGTCGAAGCCGACGGCCTGCCACAGCGTCGTCGAGTAGTAGAAGATCACGTTGATGCCGACGAACTGCTGGAACACCGACAGCAGGATGCCGACCCACACCACCGGCAGGAGCCCGAACTTCGGGCCGCGCAGGGTGGCCTGCTCCTCGAGGGCCTTGTCCTTCTCGATCGTCTTCTCGATCTGCGAGACGCGCTCGCGTGCGTCCTCGTCCGGGCCGAGGACGCTCTCCAGGACCGCGACGGCCTCGTCCCGCCGGCCCTTCGCCACGAGGTAGCGGGGCGACTCGGGGATGCGGAGCGCGAGGATGCCGTAGACGGCCGCGGGGACGACCGCGACCAGGAACATCCAGCGCCAGGCCTCCCACCCGAGCCACAGCACCTCGCCCGCGCCGCCGGCCGCCTCCTGCAGGAGCTGGTCGGACAGCAGGGCGGCGAAGATGCCGAGCGTGATCGCGAGCTGCTGCAGCGAGCCCAGCCGGCCGCGCAGTGCCGCGGGGGCGATCTCCGCGATGTACGCGGGGGCGATCACCGAGGCGATGCCGATGCCGACGCCCGCGAGGATGCGCCACAGGATCAGGTCCCAGACGCTGAAGGCGATCGCGGACAGGATCGACGAGACGAAGAACAGCACCGCGCCGAGGACCATCACCTTGGTGCGGCCCCAGTGGTCGGCCAGCCGGCCACCGGCCCAGGCGCCGAACGCGCAGCCCAGGAGCGCGACCGCGACGGCGAACCCGGTGAGCGTGGCGCCGAGGTCGAACTGGCCCTGGATCGCGTCGACGGCGCCGTTGATCACGGACGAGTCGAACCCGAACAGGAAGCCACCGACCGCGGCGGCGACCGCCAGGCCGATCGCCTTGCTGTGCGACGGGTGCCGGCCCGTCGGCTGGACTCTGCTCTCGGCCATGACGCTCTCCTTGCTCCTGCTGTCCTGGTGCGGGAACCACCAGCGGCCGGAGCACGTCGTCGGGCGCCGGTCGAAGGCGTTCCCACCTTTCACCCGCGCGGCACTTCGCGCACCCGGAACGGCGCCCGGGACGAGGTGCGGCGGGGAGCCTATCCGTCCTGGTGGGCGGTTCGCGCGTCGAGAGGGCCGCACGCGCGGCGGGCACGTCGCCGTGCGGGCGCGGTCGCCGCGGGCGGACAATCGGGGGGTGACGTCCGACTCCGGCTCCTCCCGACCCCGGTTCCGCCGTCCCGCGATGCTCGACCCGCGGGACGCCGACGCGCTGCCCGGCGACATGGATCCCGCCCTCCGGTCGCAGGTCGCCCACACGACCGCCGCCGCGATCGTGCACGGCGGCCGGTCCGGTGGCGACGACCCGGCGCTCGTCGAGCGGCTGGTGCGGCTGGTGGAGACCGAGGGCCTCGACGTGGTGGCGGCGCTGTGGTCGAACGCCCCCGCGACGACGCTGCCCGGCACCCTGTGGCGGCTGTACGTGCTGCGCGAGTGGGTCCGCCGCGACCCGCGGACCATCGCCGACCGGTACCGCCTGGGGCTGGAGGTCGCGCCGGTGCAGCACGTCGTCGTCGGGGTGGTCAGCCCGCCGGGGCCCGACGAGGTGCGCGACGTGCTGGACGCCGTGCTGTCGGGGGTCTACACGGGCGACCTGGCGGTGGCGCTCGAGCGCGGCGGGGCGTTCTGCCGCGTGCTGGCGACCGGTGCGGCGTTCGACGCGGACCACCTGGACCTCGCGCCCGGGGACACCTCCGCCCGGCTGACCCGCAGCGCCGGGTCGCTGGTCCGGACCGCGGAGGAGCTCGAGCACGCCGCCGGGCTCTGGCGGGCCGGGGCGCTGGAGTAGGCCCGCGGCCGCCGCGGTGTTCCCGCCGCGGCGGTGGCGATCCTCACGCCGTCCCGGGGAGGACCGCGAGCGCGTCGAGGAGTACTGTCGATGGCGACGCCGGGCCGCGGTAGCCCCGGGCTCCATCTCAAGCCGCTCCGAGCGGCCGTGCGCCGAGAGGCGCTCCCGGTCCGGCGTCGTCACCCTCCTCGGCCCGGTCTCCGCCGGTGTGTGACGTTCGTCCCGGTGCGGGGCGGATCACCGGCGATCCACCCCCGACACGCTGTGCGTTCACCCTGCGTTCACCTCCGGGGTTGTGAGTTCACCCGGCGGCTGCCCTAGCCTGTGCCTGACAAGAGCCCTCTTCCCCGGAGCCTCCCGTGCGCCTGCGCCTCACCCCGCGCGACACCTCGTTCTTCGATCTCCTCGCCGCCTCTGCGGCGCACCTCGTCACCGGCGCGAACCTGCTGGCCGAGCTGCTGGGGGCCGACCGCACCGCCCGCAAGGCGCTCGGGAAGCAGATCAGCGAGGTCGAGCACCTGGCCGACGAGGCCACCCACTCGATCATGCGGCGGCTCAACCAGACCTTCGTCACCCCGTTCGACCGGGACGACATCTACAACCTGGCCTCCACGCTGGACGACTGCATGGATTTCATGGAGGAGGCCGCCGACCTCATCGTCCTGTACAAGCTCGACGCCCTGCCGGCGCGGGTCTCCGACCAGGTGCAGGTGCTGCAGCGTGCGGCCGAGCTCACCGCGGACGCCATGCCCCGCCTGCGCTCGATGGACTCCCTGTCCGAGTACTGGGTCGAGGTCAACCGCCTCGAGAACCAGGCCGACAAGGTGCACCGCAAGCTCCTCGCTCAGATGTTCGACGAGATCACCGACCCGATCCAGCTGATGAAGCTGAAGGAGGTCGTCGAGAAGCTCGAGGACGCGGCGGACGCCTTCGAGAAGGTCGCCAACACCGTCGAGACCATCGCGCTCAAGGAGTCCTGAGCACCGGTGGAACTCGCGCTCGTCGTGGTCGTTGTCGCGTTCGCGCTCGGCTTCGACTACACCAACGGCTTCCACGACGCGGCCAACGCGATCGCCACCTCGGTGTCGACGCGGGCGCTGACGCCCCGCGCGGCGCTCATCATGGCGGCGGTGTTCAACCTCGTCGGAGCCCTCCTCGGCACGAACGTGGCGACGACCATCGCGCACGACATCATCAGCATCGACGACGTCTCGTCGCACGAGGGCCTGGTGATCGTGCTGTCCGCGCTGATCGGCGCGATCACCTGGAACCTCATCACGTGGTGGCTGGGACTGCCGTCGTCGTCGACGCACGCCCTCATCGGCGGGCTCGCGGGCGTCGGTGTCGCGTCCAGCGTGACGGTGCACTGGAGCGCGATCCTCGACAAGGTCGTCCTGCCGATGGTGATCTCGCCGCTCGTCGGGTTCGGCGTGGCGTTCCTGGGGATGGTCGGGGTGCTCTGGCTGGTGCGCCGGGCGTCCCCGGCACCCGCGCAGCGCCGCTTCCGGCTCGCGCAGACCGCCTCGGCCGCCGCGATGGCGCTCGGGCACGGCCTGCAGGACGCGCAGAAGACGATGGGCGTGATCCTGCTGGCGCTCATCGCGGGCGGGTTCCACGAGAACAACGACGACATCCCGCTGTGGGTCAAGCTCTCGGCGGCCACGGCGATCTCGCTGGGCACGTACTCCGGCGGCTGGCGGATCATGCGCACGCTCGGCCGCAAGATCATCGAGCTGGACCCGGCGCGCGGCTTCGTCGCCGAGTCGGTGTCGGCGATCGTGCTCTACCTCAACGCGTACTGGCTGCACGCGCCGGTCTCCACGACCCACACGATCACCTCGGCGATCATGGGCGTCGGCGCCACCAAGCGGCTGTCCGCCGTGCGCTGGGGCGTCGCGAAGAGCATCGGCGTCGCGTGGGTCCTGACCATCCCCGCCGCGGCTCTGGTCGGCGGGCTCGTCTACACGGTGCTCGCGATCTTCCTCGGCTGACGCCGCGCTCCCTCAGGCGCGCACCGGCACCAGCGGGGCGTGCACCTCGACGGCCTCGACCCGCGGTGCGTCCGGCGCCCCGCTGACGTGCGCCACCAGGATCTGGCCCGGTCGCAGGTACGGGTCCTCGGCGGGCAGCTCCTCGGCGACGCGCCGCCGTGCGTGGTCCCCGACCACCCGCAGCACCGTCGGCAGCACCGGCCGGTGCGTGCACACCGCGACGTCCGCGCCGGTGCGCAGGGCCGCGGCGACCACGGCCGCCGTCTTCTCGGGCGACTCGGCGTGCTGCGCCTCGGTCAGCGGCTCGTCCTGGACCGGGGTGATCCCGGCCGACGCGGCGTAGGGCGCGACCGTCGCACCGCACCGCGACCACGGGCTCGTGACGACCTCGACGACCCCGTACGCGGACAGCGCCGGCACCAGCGCCTCGGCCTGCCGGCGCCCGACGTCCGTGAGCGGGCGCGTCTCCTCCCCGCCGGGCCAGGAGGCGCGGCTGCGGGCACGGCCGTGCCGCACGACGACGAGGGCCCGGGTGTCGAGCCGGCCCTTCGTGTGGGCCTCGACGAGCGCGTCCAGCGGCTCCCGGTCGTCCTCGCGCGTCAGGCGGCGGCGCGCCACGTCGGCGTCGACCCACCGCACCCGGTCGATCTCGTCCGCGGACGCGTGCTCCGCCGGGGGCCGCGCGTGCACGGCGGGCCGGTCGGGGCGGCCCGCGACCTGGGCCGACCAGTAGTGCACGCGCTTGAGCCGGCCGTCGGACAGCGGGTACTCCAGCCCCGGCAGGGGCCGGCCCAGCACGACGTCGAGGCCGGTCTCCTCCTCGACCTCCCGCACGGCGGCGGTGATGACGTGCTCGCCGGGCTCCAGCTTGCCCTTCGGCCACGACCAGTCCTTGTACCGCGGGCGGTGCACCAGCACGACCTGCAGGCGGCCCTGACGGACGCGCCAGACCAGGGCTCCCGCGGCCTCGACGACGACGAGGCCCGTGCTCACCGCGCGGCGCCCAACCGTCGGCGCTGGCGGTAGATGAGCGTGGACTGGATGTCCCGCAGCGGCCCCTCCGGGCCCTCCGAGTGCCGGGTCCACGCCCCGTCCGCGCCGAGGTGCCAGGACGAGGTCTCGTCCGACATCGACGCGTCGAGCAGGTCGACGAGCTCCGCGATCTGGTCGGGGTCGCCCAGGCGCACGAGCGCCTCGACACGGCGGTCGAGGTTGCGGTGCATGAGGTCGGCGGACCCGATGTAGATCTCCGGCCCGGGCAGCCGCTGCTCGGGGTCGTCCCGCCCGGCGTCCGCGACCTCCGGGCTCACGCCCGCGTCCGCCGCGAACGCGAACACGCGGGAGTGCTCCAGGAACCGGCCGAGGATCGACCGCACGCGCACGGTCTCCGACAGGCCCGGCATCCCCGGCCGCAGGGCGCAGATGCCCCGGACGCACAGGTCGATCGGCACGCCCGCCTGCGACGCCCGGTACAGGGCGTCGATGGTCTCCTCGTCGACCATCGAGTTGACCTTGATCTTGATCCACGACGGCCGGCCCTCGCGCGCGGCGACGGCCTCCCGCTCGATGCGCTCGACCAGCCCGGCCCGCACGGAGCGCGGCGCGACGAGCAGCCGGTGGAACCGCGACTTCGGGGCGTAGCCGGACAGCTGGTTGAACAGCCGGGTCAGGTCCTGGCCGACGTCCGGGTCGCAGGTCAGCAGGCCCAGGTCGGTGTAGATGCGCGCGGTCTTCGGGTTGTAGTTGCCGGTGCCGACGTGGCAGTACCGGCGCAGCCCGTCGGACTCCTGGCGGACCACGAGGGAGAGCTTCGCGTGCGTCTTCAGCCCGACGATGCCGTAGACCACGTGCACGCCGGCCTGCTCGAGCTTGCGCGCCCACTCGATGTTGGCCTGCTCGTCGAAGCGGGCCTTGATCTCGACCAGCGCGAGCACCTGCTTGCCGGCCTCGGCCGCGTCGATCAGGGCGTCCACGATGGGGGAGTCGCCCGACGTCCGGTACAGCGTCTGCTTGATGGCGAGCACCTTGGGGTCGGCGGCCGCCTGCTCCAGGAACGTCTGCACCGACGTCGAGAACGAGTCGTACGGGTGGTGCAGCAGGATGTCCCGGGTCCGGATCGCGGCGAACACGTCCGTGGGCGAGGCGCTCTCCACCTCGGCGAGGAACCGGTGCGTCGTCGGCACGAAGCGCGGGTACTGCAGGTCGGCGCGGTCCAGGTCGGCGACGACGTTGAGGCCGGTGTGGTCGAGCGGCGCGGGCAGCTCGTACACCTCCTCCTCGGCGACCCCGAGCTCGCGCACCAGCAGCTGGCGGATGCGGGGGCTGATCGAGTCGGCGATCTCCAGGCGCACCGGCGGGCCGAACTTGCGGCGCAGCAGCTCCTTCTCCATCGCCTGGAGCAGGTTCTCGGCGTCGTCCTCCTCGACCTCGACGTCCTCGTTGCGGGTGACCCGGAACGTGTGGTGCTCCCGCACCTCCATGCCGGGGAACAGCTGGTCCAGGTGCTGGGAGATGACGTCCTCGACGGGCACGAACGACATCGGGCCGCGGTCCGTGCGGGCCTGCGCGTTGGCGGCGGCCGGGCGGCCCTTGGCGTCGACGGCGATGTACCGGGGCAGCAGCGGCGGCACCTTGACGCGGGCGAAGTGCTCCTTGCCGGTCGACGGGTTCACCACGACGACGGCCAGGTTGAGCGACAGGCCGGAGATGTACGGGAACGGGTGCGCCGGGTCGACCGCGAGGGGCGTGAGCACCGGGAAGATCTGCTTGCGGAAGTACTTGCGCAGCCGGTCCTGCTCGGCCTCGCCGAGCTCCTCCCAGCGGACCAGGGTGATGCCCTGCGTGGCGAGCTCCGGCTGCACCTGCTCGGCGAACACGCGGGCGTGCCGCGCGGCCAGGTCGTGGGCGCGCACGCTGATCGCCTCGAGCACCTGGCGCGGGCTCAGGCCCGAGGCCGCGGTCACGGCCAGGCCGGTCGCGATGCGCCGCTTCAGGCCGGCGACCCGCACCATGAAGAACTCGTCGAGGTTGGACGCGAAGATCGCCAGGTACCGCACGCGCTCCAGCAGCGGCTGCGACGGGTCCTCCGCGAGCTGCAGCACGCGCTCGTTGAACGCGAGCCAGCTGACCTCCCGGTCGAGGAACCGGTCGGCCGGCAGCGGCGGCAGCTCGTCCAGGACGTCCGCGAGCGGCGAGACGCCGGCATCGGCGGGCGGCGCGATGTGCTCGGCGATGTGCGCGGCGAGCTCCGGCGCGAGCCGGCTGCGGGTCGTCGCCGCGGAGGTCGCGGGGGCCGGGGCGGTCGCCGGGCCGGGGGTGCTGTCCGCCGTCTTCGTCGAGCGCGACGCGGCGGCGCGGCCGTCGGCGGAGGTCCGGCTGCTGCGCCGGGTGGTCGCCGACGTGCGGCTCGCGGCGGTCCGGGCCGTCGTCGCGGCGGAGGCGTCGCGGCGCGACCGGCCCCGGGCGGCGCCGTCGGAGGAGGTGTCGTCGCTCATCCCCACATGGTGGCACCAGGACGTGTCCGGTGGGTGACCGAACGGCGACCGCGGGGGGCCGGGGGCGCCGTCGGGGCGCTCAGGCGACGCGGTAGACGACGTCCACGGCGGATCGCTCGAAGCCCGCCGCCCGGTAGACGCGGATCGCCGGCGCGTTGTCCCCCTCGGTGTACAGGACGACGCGCCGCACGCCCCGGCCCGCGAGGTGGTCCAGCATCCGGGCGGTCAGCGCCGGGCCCAGCCCCTGGCCCTGCGCGTCCGGGTCGACGCCCAGGGCGTAGATCTCGCCCACCCCCGCGGCGGGGTCCTCGACCTTGGTCCAGCCCGCGCCCAGCAGCCGGCCGTCCCGCTCGGCGAGCAGCAGGCCCGCGGGGTCGAACCACGGCTCCGCCATGCGGTCCTCCAGGTCGGTCCGCGTCAGGCGCCCCTGCTCCGGGTGCTCGGCGAAGGCGCGCGCGTTCACGGCGACCCACGCGTCCTCGTCGCGGCCGGGCTCGAACGGGCGCACCGTGACGCCGGGCGGGAGGTCGCGGAGCGGCGGCACGGCGACCGGCTCGAGCGCCATCTGCCACAGCTCGCGCACGACGGGCAGCCCGCGCGCCGCCGCCAGGGCGCGGGCGGGCGGGACGTCGCCGTGCGCCCACACCGACACGGCGTCGCCCCCGCGCGCGCGGACGGCGTCGAGCGCGGCGGCGAGCAGGGCGGATCCCGTGCCGCGCCGGCGGTGCGCGGGGTCGACGACCGCCTCCGCCGTCGCGAGCGCCGGATCGCGGAGGTCCACCTGGGCGTAGCCCGCGAGGCCGTCGCCGGGGCCCGGCACCAGCAGGTGCGTGACGTCCGGGCCGGCGCCCGAGAGCCAGAGCAGCGGCTGCTCCGACAGGGGCGCGACCCCGTCGTGCGCCGCGGCCGCCTCGGCGAGCCGGCGGACGGCCGCCACCTCGCCGGCGGGGAGGGGACCGGTGCGGGGGTTCACGTGCTGCTGCTCGACCACGCCCCCCATCCCACCACCGCGGCGACGCGGCGGGGAACGTCCGGCGCAGGCGGCGCGTTGCACCTCTCGTGCCCGACGTGCCCTCGAACGCCCCGACCGACGCGTACGCGGACGTCGTGGTGGTCGGCGCGGGGCAGGCGGGGCTCGCCGTGGCGGCGCACCTGGCCCGCTCCGGGTTTACCGCGGCCCGCCCCGCCGACCCGGCCGACGCCCCCCGCCCCGGCGGCGCGCGTTCGTCGTGCTCGACGCCGCGCCCGGGCCCGGCGGCGCGTGGCGGGAGCGCTGGCCCGGCCTGACCATGCGCACCGTCAACGGCGTGTACGAGCTGCCCGGCCGCCCGCTGCCCCGGTTCGACGGCGACGAGCCCGCGAGCCACGCGCTGCCGCGGTACTTCGGCGACTACGAGCGGGACCTCGGGCTGCCGGTGCGCCGGCCCGTGCAGGTGCGGCACGTCCGCGACCTCGGCGGGCCGGACCGGCTGCTGGCGGTGGAGACGCTCGAGCGGCTGGACCCGTCGGCACACCGTGCCCGCGCGGGCGCCCCCGGCCCGGTCCGGGACCCCGCGGCCTCCGCGGCCCCCGCCGTCCCCGCGGCACCGCCGGACCCCGACGACGGCCTCGGGGGAGGCGCGGGCACCTGCCGGCCGGTGCCCGGGCCTCCCCCGCGCCGGACCTCGTGGCCCCGCACCGGACGACGCCCCGCCGGCGTCCCCCGCCCGCCGCCGCGTCGCCCGCACCTGGCGCACCCGGGCCCTCGTCAACGCGACGGGCACCTGGACCCGGCCGTTCTGGCCGACGTACCCGGGCATGCAGGAGTTCGCGGGGACGCAGCTGCACACGCACGACTACCGGGCCCCGGAGGACTTCGCGGGCCGGCGGGTGCTCGTGGTCGGCGGCGGCATCTCGGCCGTCCAGCACCTCCTGGCGATCGCGCCGCACGCCGCGGCGACCACCTGGGTGACGCGCCGGCCCCCGGACTGGCGGGACGACGAGTTCAGCCCGGAGCTCGGCCGCGACGCGGTCGCGCGGGTGGACGAGCGCACGCGCGCCGGCCTGCCGCCGCAGAGCATCGTCGCCGCGACCGGCCTGCCCCTGACCGACGAGTACCGGGAGGGCATCGCGAGCGGGGTGCTGCGCGCCAGGCCCGTGTTCGCCCGGCTGGTGCCGGACGGCGCCGAGTGGGACGAGGCCCGGGCGCGCGGCCCGCTGCCCGACGGCTGGGTCACCGGGCCGGAGCGCGTCGCCGCCGACGTCGTGCTGTGGGCGACGGGGTTCCGCGCGGCGCTGGACCACCTGGGCCCGCTCGGCCTCCGGCACGCGGGCGGCGGCATCCTCATGGACGGGACGCGCGTGGTCGCCGACCCGCGCGTGCAGCTGGTCGGGTACGGGCCGAGCGCCAGCACGGTCGGGGCGAACCGGGCGGGCCGCGCCGCGGTGCGGCAGGTGCGCCGGCTGCTGGGCGTCTAGCACCCGGGGCCCCGCGTCTCAGCGCCCGAGCTGCTCCCGGACGTGCCGGGCGAGCGCCGTGGTCGCGGCCCCCGGGGAGCGGTCGGCGGGCAGCGCCAGCGACATCGGCCAGCGCAGCGCGTCGCCGGCGAACGGCACGACCACCAGGTCGGTGAGGTGCGCGACGGTGAACCGCGGCAGCACCGCCACGCCCAGGCCCTGCCGGACGTACGCGGCCGCCGTGCCGATGTCCGCCACCTCGATGGTCACGCGCCGGCGCGCGCCGGCGGCGTCGAACGCGTCGTCCGTCACCGCGCGGTTGCCGAAGCCCGCGGGGGAGTCGACGAACTCCAGGCCGTCCAGGTCCGGGACGGTGACCTCGGCGGACGCGGCGAGCGGGTGGTCCGGCGGCACGACCAGGTCCATCGGCGCCTCGGCCAGCGCGGTGAGCCGGACGCCCGGTGCCGACCCGCCCGGGACGGAGACGAACGCCAGGTCCAGCCGCCGTTCCGCGACCGCCTCGACGAGCCCGCGCGACCCGGAGGGCGCCGCGCTCAGCCGCAGCGCGACGCCGGGGTGCGACCGGCGGAACGCGCCGAGCAGGCCGGGCACGTCCACCAGGCCGGTCGACGTCATCGTGCCCACCCGGACCGTCCCCCGCAGGCCGCCGCGCACCTCCGCGACCGCCTCGCGGGCGTCCCGCGCGGCGTCGAGGGCCGCCCGCGCGTGCGGGAGCAGCACCGCCCCCGCGTCCGTGAGGTCCACCCGCCGTGACGTCCGTTCGAGCAGCACCGCACCGAGCTCGTGCTCGAGCGCCTTGACCGAGGCCGAGACCGCGGACTGCACGACGTAGAGCCGCGTCGCGGCGGCGGTGAAGCTCCGCTCCTCGGCGACGGCCACGAAGGCCCGCAGGTGGCGCAGCTCCATGTCTTCGACGCTATCACCGGATCAGATCGATCCGAGCGCGAATAGGTGTTGGACGTGATGGACAACCCCGGCCGAGAGTGGACGGCATGTCCTCCACGGCCCTGCGCCCCGCTCCCGCCCGACCGCCGTCCGGCCCGCGCGCCGCACCGCCGGCC
Organism: Cellulomonas endometrii; assembly: GCF_949769265.1. Taxonomy (NCBI): domain Bacteria; kingdom Bacillati; phylum Actinomycetota; class Actinomycetes; order Micrococcales; family Cellulomonadaceae; genus Cellulomonas; species Cellulomonas endometrii. The sequence continues at coordinate 91,872 of NZ_CATKPC010000014.1, forward strand.
ACGGCACCGGGTTCTGGCTCGTCGCCCTCGCGTTCCTCGCCACGATGGCGTTCTCCACCGTGCCCGCGCCGCTCTACCCGCTCTACCAGGCGGCGGACGGCTTCTCGACCTTCACGGTCACCGTCGTGTTCGCCGCCTACGCCGCCGGCGTCGCGCTCAGCCTGGTCCTCGCCGGGCACGTGTCCGACTGGGTCGGGCGCAAGCGGGTCCTCGCCCCGGCGCTCGTCCTGGAGCTCGTCGCCGCGGCGCTGTTCCTGTCGGGGACCGGCCTGGCGACGCTGCTGACCGCCCGCTTCGTCGGCGGCCTCGGGGTCGGTGTGCTGACCGCGACCGCGACCGCCCACCTGTCCGAGCTGCACCGCCGGCACCGACCCGGCGCCTCCGAGCTGCGGCCCCAGGTCGTGGCGACGGTCGCGAACATCGGCGGGCTCGGCCTCGGGGCGCTGGCCGGCGGGGTGCTGGCCGAGGCCTCCGGCGCGCCGCTGCGGCTCCCGTACGCGGTGTTCGCGGTGCTGCTCGCCGTCGGGCTGGCCGGCGTGCTGCTCGCGCCGGAGACCGTGGAGCGACCGGCCGTCCGGCCCGCCTACCGGCCGCAGCGGCCGCGCCGGGCCGACGCCGACCCCGCGCGGCACGCGCTGGCGCTCGCCGCGGCGTTCGCCTCGTTCGCGGTGTTCGGCGTGTTCACGTCCGTCGCGCCCGGGTTCGTCGCCGGGACGCTGCACCACCCGTCGCGCGTGCTCGCGGGCCTCGTCGTCTTCCTGGTGTTCGGCTCCGCCGCGGCCGCGCAGGCGCTGACCGTGCGGGCCGGGGCCTCGCTCCGGCTGCGGCTCGGGGTGCCGGCCCAGGCGCTCGGCCTGCTCGTCCTGGTCGTCGGCATGCGGACGTCGAGCCTCGGCCTGTTCCTCGCCGGGGGCGTGCTGACCGGCGTCGGCGCGGGCCTGCTGTTCGCCTCGGCGGTCGGCACGGTCGCCGCCCTGGCCGGCGACGGGCGGCGCGGCGAGGCGCTCGCGGGCCTGTTCCTCGTCGCCTACCTCGGCATGAGTCTGCCGGCCCTCGCGCTCGGCGTCGCCGCCAGGTCCGTCCCGGCGACCACGGCGATGACCGCCCTGGCCGCCGTCCTCGTCGCCGCCCTGCTCGTGGTCGGCGTGCTGGACCGGCGGAGCCCGGGTCGCGGGCGCGCCTGACCCGCCTCGACCCCGCCAGACCCGCCGGGCCGCGCGCTCAGCCGGCGTGCGGGCAGCCGCAGCTCTCGCGGCGCACGACCTGCACCGGCAGGCGGTGGGACTCGGGCTCCTCGGCCGGCGTGCCGGCGTGCCGCACGAGCACCTGGACGGCGAGCCGGCCCATCGCCGCCATCGGCTGCCGCACGGTGGTGAGCGTCGGGCGGGCCAGGCGCCCGGCGAGGATGCCGTCGAAGCCGGTGACCACCACCCGCTCCGGCACGGGCACGCCCCGGGCGGCGAGCAGGTCCAGCACCGCGAGGGCCAGCTGGTCGCTCGCGCAGACCACGGCCCGGGGGAGGCGGTCGGCGGCGGCGAGCTCGGCCAGCACCTCGAACCGGTGCGGCTCCGCGAGGTCGGTCGGGTCCAGCGGCTCGGCGGGGGCCTCGAGCCCGACCTGCGTCATGGCGTCCCGGAACCCGGCGAACCGCTCGGCGTAGTCGGGGGTGGACAGCCGGCCGACGAACGCGAGGTCCCGCAGGCCGTGGTCGCGGACGAGGTGCTCGACCACGTCCCGCATCCCCGCGCGGTTGTCGACGGTGACGTGGTGCAGGCCGTCGGCCACCGGCGGCATGCTGAACGCGACCACCGGGATGCGGCGGGCGATGTGCTCGAGCGCCTCGACGGGGCTGGGGCCGGGGAACACCGCCAGCCCGTCGACCCGCCCGGCGACGTCGGTCACCGAGGCGCGCGAGCCCGTGCCGCTGCTGAGCAGGAGCGCCTGCCCGCGCTGCCAGCACTCGAGCTCGAAGCCGCGCTGCACCTCGTCGACGTAGAGCGGGAAGGCGCGGGGGTCGGAGTCCGGGTCGTCCGCGTCGGGGCCGGCCGGTGCCGCGTGCGGCGGCCGCGGGTCGTCCGCGCCCTCCTGCGGGGCGGCGAGCATGAGGTCGAACGAGTACAGCCCCAGGGCGCCGGTGCTGCCGTGCGCGAGCCCGCGGGCGCTGGCGCTCGGGACGTAGCCGAGCTCCCGTGCCGCGACCAGGACGGCCGCGCGGGTCGACTCGCGCACGCGCTGGGGCTGCCGGAACGTGAAGGACACCGTGGCGATCGACACGCCGGCGCGCTCCGCGACGTCGTAGACGGTCGGTCGACGCGGCACTGCTCACCTCCTCATGGGCGGGACCGATGCTAGGTGCTCGGTCCCGGGCCGGTGCCCGACGTCGGTCCCGGCGACGGGCGGGTACTTGCGGGGATCAGTCTATGCGCTTAACATCACAGACGATCTAAGCGCATAGAACCCGCGGCGCACAGCGCGCCGATCAGCCGCACCGTCCGTTCGAGGAGGAACGAACCATGATCCGTCCCGCTGCGCGTGTCGCCCTGGTGACCGCGCTCGCCCTGACCGCCCTCACCGCGTGCGGCCGCTCCGACGACACCGGCTCCGAGGGCAGCACCGACGCCTCGACCCTCGCCGCGGGCGAGGCCACCGGCGAGCTCACCGTGTGGGCCATGGGCGCCGAGGGCGAGGCCCTGCCCGACTTCGTGCAGGAGTTCGTCGACGCCAACCCCGACGTCGACATCGAGGTCGTCCCGATCCCCTGGGACGCGGCCCGCGACAAGTTCCAGACCGCCATCGCCGCCGGCACCACGCCGGACCTCGCGATGATGGGCACCACCTGGATGGCCGAGTTCGGCGACGCGTTCGCGCCGGTGCCCGAGGGCATCGACACGAGCGGCATCTTCGAGGGCCCGCTCGGCACCGCGGAGCTCGACGGCACCGCGGTCGGCGTCCCCTGGTACGTCGACACCCGCGTCCTGTACTACCGGACCGACCTGGCCGAGCAGGCGGGCTGGACCGAGGCGCCGGCCACGCAGGACGAGCTCAAGCAGATGGCCGCCGACATGCAGGACAAGGCGGGCGCCGACTACGGCATCCGGCTGCAGTCCGCGGGCAACGACTCGTTCCAGGGGTCGCTGTGGGCGGCGTGGTCCAACGGCGCCAGCCTGACGAACGACGACGTCACGGAGTGGACGCTCGACACGCCCGAGATGGTCGAGTCGTACGAGTACTACACGTCCTTCTTCTCCGACGGCGTCGCGAACGCCTCCGCCGACCGCACCGCGGGCGCCCAGGAGGCCGAGTTCGTCGCCGGCACCACGCCGATGCTGATCGACGGCCCGTTCATGATGGGCCAGCTCGCGACGCTCGGCGGCGAGGGCTTCGAGGACAAGTACGCGACGGCCCGCATCCCGGCCGGTGAGAGCTCCACGTCGTTCGCGGGCGGCTCGAACCTCGTCGTCTTCGAGGAGTCCGACAACGCGGACGCCGCCTGGAAGCTCGTCGACTGGCTGACGCAGCCCGAGGTGCAGGTCGAGTGGTACGGCGTCACCGGTGACCTGCCCTCGCAGCAGGCGGCGTGGGACGACCCGGCCCTGGCAGACGACGCGAAGCTCGCCGTCTTCGGCGAGCAGCTCGAGGACACCGTCGCCCCGCCGGTCACGACGACGTGGGTGCAGGTGAACGCGGCCGCCGACTCCGTGCTGGAGCGGATGACCGTCAGCGGCGAGGACCCGGCCGACGCGCTCGCCGACCTGCAGGAGCAGGCGACGTCGATCGGCATGGGCTGACGGTCATGTCCACCGCAGCCGCCACCCGCCCGGCCGGGGCCACGCGCTCCGGCCGGGCGGCCCCGGCCCCCCGCGGGCCGGCCGCCGCCCGGCGCCGCCGGCAGGGCTACGTCGCCTGGCTGTTCGCCGCGCCGTTCGTCCTGGTGTTCGGGTTCTTCATGCTGGTGCCCCTGGTGTCGTCGTTCGCGATGTCGTTCACCGACTTCACCTCCCGCGACGTCCGCACGCCGTTCGCGGTGAACTTCGTGGGGCTGCAGCAGTACGTCGACCTGTTCGGCGACCCGCGCTTCCTGAAGTCGCTCGGGGTGACCGCGACCTTCGTGGTCGTCGGCATCCCCGTCACGATGGCCGTCGCCCTGGCCCTCGCGGTCGCGCTGAACTCCGGGATCGGCCGGTTCCGGGCGGCGTTCCGGGTCGGGTTCTACGCCCCGGTCGTCACCAGCATCGTCGCGGTCTCCGTGGTGTGGCGGTACATCCTGCAGCCCGACGGCCTGCTCAACACCGCGCTGGGCTGGGTGGGCATCGAGGGCCCGAGCTGGCTGACCTCGACCACGTGGGCGCTGCCCTCGCTGATCCTCATGGCCGTCTGGCGGAACGTCGGCACGCTCATGGTGATCTTCCTGGCCGGCCTGCAGGCCGTCCCGCAGGAGGTCCAGGAGGCCGCGGTCATGGACGGCGCGAGCTCGTGGCGCCGGTTCCGCAGCGTGACGCTCCCGCTCCTGCGGCCCACGCTGCTGCTCGGCGCGGTGCTCATCTCGGTCGGGTACCTGCAGTTCTTCGAGGAGGCCTTCGTGATGACGCAGGGCGGCCCGCTGGACTCCACGCTCTCGACCGCCTTCTACACGTTCGAGCAGTTCGGCTTCGGCAAGTACGGGTTCGCGTCCGCCGCGTCCTACGTGCTGTTCCTGGCCATCGCGCTGCTCAGCCTGCTGCAGTTCCGGCTGCTGCGGTCCGACGACTGACCGAGGAGACCCCCATGTCCGCTGTGACTCCTCCGTCGCCGCACCCGGCCGTCGAGGCGCTCGCCCGGCCGTCGGTGCCGGCGTCCCCGCGCCGCCGCCGGATGACCACCGGCCGCGCCCTCACCTACGGCGTGCTCGTGGTCGGCGTCGCGCTGTGGCTGCTGCCCTTCGTCTGGATGGTGCTCGGCTCCGTCAAGACGCAGCGCGAGATCCTGACCAAGCCGCCGACCATCTGGCCGGCCGACCCGACCTTCGACAACTTCGGCCGCTGGTTCACGGACCTCGGCTTCGGCCAGTTCTTCACGAACTCGGTGATCGTCGCCGTCGTGACCGTGCTCGGCAACCTGCTGTTCTGCTCGATGGTCGGCTACGCCCTGGCCAAGATGGACTTCCCGGGCAAGCGCGTCCTGTTCACGCTCGTCATGGTCATGCTGATGGTCCCGGGCGTCGTCACGTTCGTGCCGCTGTTCGTGCAGGTCACGTCGCTCGGGCTGCTCAACACGTACCCGGCGCTGATCCTGCCGTTCCTCACCCAGCCGCTCGGCGTGTTCCTCATGCGGCAGTTCATGCTGGGGATCCCCGAGCCGCTGATGGAGGCCGCCCGTATCGACGGCGCCGGCGAGCTGCGCATCTTCGCCCGGGTGGTCATGCCGCTGTGCGGGCCGCCGCTCGCGACGCTCGGGATCCTCACGTTCCTGGGCTCGTGGAACAACTTCCTGTGGCCGCTCGTCGCCGCGCAGAGCCAGGACATGTACACGCTGCCCGTCGCGCTGTCCCTGTACTCCACGGGGCAGCAGGCCACCGACTACGGGCTGCTGCTCGCCGGCGCGGTCCTCATCATCACGCCGATCCTCCTGCTGTTCGTCGCCCTGCAGCGGTACTTCATCCAGGGGGTCGCGACCGCCGGACTGAAGTGACCCCGCGACGACGCACGACCCGCACGCACGTCTGCACGACGGAAGGACCCGCATGACCACCCGACGCTTCCCCGAGGGCTTCCTCTGGGGCGCCGCCACGGCCGCGCACCAGATCGAGGGCAACAACGTGAACTCCGACTGGTGGGTGCGCGAGCACACGCCGGGCACCGACCTGCCGGAGCCGTCCGGTGACGCCGCCGACTCCTACCACCGGTACCCGGAGGACATCGCGCTGCTCGCGGGCCTCGGCCTGAACACCTACCGGTTCAGCATCGAGTGGGCGCGCATCGAGCCCGAGCAGGGGTTCGTGTCGAAGGCGCAGCTCGCGCACTACCGGCGCATGGTCGACACCTGCCGGGAGCACGGCCTCACCCCGTCGGTGACGCTGCACCACTTCACGCACCCGCGCTGGTTCGCCCGGCTCGGCGGCTGGCGGAACCCGGACGCCCCCGAGCTGTTCCAGCGGTTCACCGAGATCGCCCTGCCGGTGCTCGGCGACGACGTCGAGTGGGTCTGCACGATCAACGAGCCCAACATGGTCGCGATGACCCGCGGCGAGGAGGGCACGGAGATGACCGCGTCCCGGCTGCCCGCGCCGGACCCGCAGATCACCGACGCCCTCATCGACGCCCACAAGCGGTCCCGCGAGGTGCTGTCCGCGCTGCCGCAGGTCCGGTCCGGCTGGTCGGTCGCCACCCAGGCGTACCACGCCGCCCCGGGCGCCGAGGAGGCGACGAAGGCCTACGGCTACCCGCGGGAGGACGTCTTCCTGGACGCCTCCGCCGGCGACGACTGGATCGGGGTGCAGGCGTACCTGCGCACGTTCATCGACACCGACGGCAACCCGCTGCCCGTCCCGGAGGGCGTCGAGACCACGCTGACCGGCTGGGAGTACTTCCCGCCGGCGCTCGGCATCGGCGTCCGGAACGCGTGGGAGCGCACCGGCGGCGTGCCGATCGTCGTCACCGAGAACGGCATGGCGACGCAGGACGACGCCCGGCGCATCGACTACACGCACGACGCGCTGGTCGGGCTGCACGACGCGATGGCCGACGGCGTCGACGTCCGCGGCTACCTGCACTGGTCCGCGCTCGACAACTACGAGTGGGGCTCGTTCACGCCGACGTTCGGTCTCATCGGGTGGGACCGCGACACCTTCGAGCGCACCCCGAAGCCGAGCGCGCACTGGCTCGGCGGTGTGGCGCGCACCGGGGAGCTCACGCACCCGACGCGCTGACGCGCCGACCGGGCGGCACCCGGCGTGCTGGCGTCGGGCGCCCCTGAGGTCAGCCCGACGCCAGCAGCTGGTTGGCGCGCTGGTGGGACACCCCGAGGATCGCGCCGATGTCGCGCTGCGGCACGTCCCGCGCCGCGAGGTCGCGGGCCAGGGAGCGCGTGTGCTGGGCGAGGCGCCGCTCCAGGTCCGCGGCCTCGGCGCGCTCCCGCTCGATCTCCGCGAGGCGGTCACGCACCTCGACGCCGTCGACGCTCACGACGTCGACCGTCAGGTCGAAGGCGTCGGGGTCCACGTCGAGGACGAGGGAGACGAGCTCGCGCGCCATCGTGCCCGCCTCGCTCAGCCGCCGGGCCTGCGTCAGCCCGTCGACCTCGGGGACGGCGACCATCCACCACCGGCCCTCGCGGGTCACGTTCGCGGTGTACCGCGGCCGGGCGCTGACCGTCACCGGCCGGTCGTCACCGTGCATGGGACTCACTCCTCGAGAACCCGGCGGTGCGGAGCTGCTGCACCACCGACCTCGTCGGCTGCTCGCTCACCATCGGTGCAGTCTAGGGCCCTTGCGCCGCGGCGGCAATGGCCCTAGACGTCCCACCATGTCAGCTCCCGGGCTTCTCCAGGCCCTGCTGGATCAGGTCCATCACCGAGGAGTCCGCCAGGGTGGTCGCGTCGCCGACCTTCCGGTGCTCCGCCACGTCGCGCAGCAGGCGGCGCATGATCTTCCCCGACCGGGTCTTGGGCAGCTCCTGCACGACCAGGATGGTCCGGGGCTTGGCGATCGGGCCGATCTGCTGCGCGACGTGCGCACGCAGCTCGGTGGCGACCTCCTCGGCCGTGCCGGCCACCGCGTCCCCGCGGAGGATGACGAACGCGACCACGGCCTGCCCGGTCGTCTCGTCGTTCGCGCCGACGACCGCCGCCTCGGCGACCGACGGGTGCGACACGAGCGCCGACTCGATCTCGGTGGTCGACAGCCGGTGCCCCGAGACGTTCATGACGTCGTCGACGCGGCCGAGCAGCCAGATGTCGCCGTCCTCGTCCTTCTTGGCGCCGTCGCCCGCGAAGTAGATGCCGCGGAACCGCGACCAGTACGTGTCCGTGAACCGCTGCTCGTCGCCCCAGATGCCGCGGAGCATCGCCGGCCACGGCTCGGTGAGGACCAGGTAGCCGCCGGAGCCGTTCGGGACGGGGTGGGCGTCGTCGTCGATGACGTCGGCGGCGATGCCGGGCAGCGGGGTCTGGGCGGACCCGGGCTTCGCGGTGGTGACGCCCGGCAGCGGGCTGATCATGATCGCGCCGGTCTCCGTCTGCCACCAGGTGTCGACGACCGGGGTGCGGTCGCCGCCGATGACCCGGCGGTACCAGGTCCACGCCTCCGGGTTGATCGGCTCGCCGACCGACCCGAGGACGCGCAGGCTCGTCAGGTCGAACCCGCCGGGGATGTCGTCGCCCCACTTCATGCAGGTCCGGATGGCGGTCGGGGCGGTGTAGAGGATCGACACCCGGTACTTCTGGACGATCTCCCACCAGCGGCCCCGGTGCGGGGTGTCCGGCGTGCCCTCGTAGATCACCTGCGTGGCGCCGTTCACCAGCGGGCCGTAGACGACGTACGAGTGCCCGGTGACCCAGCCGACGTCGGCGGTGCACCAGTAGACGTCGGTCTCCGGCTTGAGGTCGAACACGTTGAGGTGCGTCCACGCGGTCTGGGTCAGGTAGCCGCCGGTGGTGTGGAAGATGCCCTTCGGCTTCCCGGTCGTGCCGGAGGTGTAGAGGATGAACAGCGGGTGCTCCGCCTCGAGCGGCACCGGGTCGTGCTGGTCGCTCGCCGCGTCCACCGCGTCGTGCCACCAGACGTCGCGTCCCGCGGTCCACGGGACGTCCTGCCCGGTGCGCCGGACCACGAGGACGTTCCGCACGACGTCGCCGGAGCCCTTGGCGAGGGCCTCGTCCACCGTCGGCTTCAGGGGGCTCGCGGCCCCGCGGCGGTACCCGCCGTCCGCCGTGATGACGACGTGGGCGTCGGCGTCGACGATGCGCGAGTGCAGGGCCTCGGCCGAGAAGCCGCCGAACACCACGGAGTGCGGAGCGCCGATCCGGGCGCACGCCAGCATCGCGATGACGGCCTCCGGGATCAGCGGCAGGTAGATCGCGACCCGGTCGCCGGTCCGCACGCCGAGCGCCGCGAGCGCGTTGGCCGCCTTCGACACCTCGCGCTGCAGGTCCGCGTACGTGAGCGTCCGGGTGTCGCCGGGCTCGCCCTCGAAGTGCAGGGCCACGCGGTCCCCGTGACCGGCCGCCACGTGCCGGTCGACCGCGTTGTACGCCGCGTTCAGGCGCCCGTCGGCGAACCAGCGGGCCGACGGGGGGTGCGACCAGTCGAGCACCTCGTGGAACGGCTCCGCCCAGTCCAGCAGCGAACGGGCCTGCTCGGCCCAGAACTCCAGGGGCGCCGAGTTGGCCCACGCGTAGAGCTCGGCGTGGGCGTTCGCCTGCGCCGCGAACGCCGGGTCCGGCGGGAAGCGGCGGTCCTCGGTCAGCAGGTTCTCGAGGCCCGGGGTGCGCTCAGGCTCGGGGGCGGGGCCGCCCTCGGGCTCGGCGGTACGGGGGTCGGAGTTGTCGAGGGCCACGTGTCCTCCAGCGCAACGACGTCGGTGCGGTCTGGCGCGGACGGGTTCGCCGCGTCTCCCGGCACTCTAGTAGGACTTTCGTCCCAGGCGTCGCGCGAACCCGGTGGTGACGGGCGCGGCGCCGCCGTCGCGCGGCATGCCCGTCACGCGGCACGCCGGCCGCCCGCTCCCTCAGCCGCGCGGCACCCAGCGGCGGCGCGCCACGGGCAGCACCAGCCCCGCCACGAGCAGCAGGGCACCGACGACGAACACCGTGCCCGAGGTCGCCGTGACGGTCGCCTGCGTCACTGACTCCCGCGTGGCGTCCGTCGCCACCCAGCGCACGAGGTCCTCGTGCGTGGTCGCCGGCACGTACAGCAGCACCGCGCCGAGCACCGTGGCCGCCAGCCCCGCCGTCACCGGGACGGCGGGCGTCCACAGGCCCAGGGCGAGCACGCCGGCCAGGACGAAGACGCCGAGCGTCACCAGCAGCACGCCGATGGGGTCGTACGACGCGTCCCACCCCGGGGCCTGGGCGGCCAGGACCCGCGACTGGCCGAACACCACCGTCCAGATGCCGACCGCCCCGACCAGCAGGCCCACCAGCACGCCCAGCACCGCACGTCCCGCGCCACCGCCCGGCCGGCGCACCGGCTCCGGGCGTGCCGCGGTCGACCCGCCGCCGCGCCGGGACCGCAGGCCGCCGGCACCCTCCGGCTCGTCCTGGTGGGAGAGGCCCACCGGCTCCGGGCCGTTCGGCGTGGTCGGTGCGGAGGCGTCGCCGTAGGGCACGCTCGCGTCGGACGGGCCCGTGCCCGGCAGGTCCGGGTCGGGCTGCTCGGCGGCGGGAGGGGCGCCGACCGGAGACCCGGTGGTCCCCGCCGCGGTCGCGCCCGCCGTGAGCACCGCGGCGGCACGCGCCTCGGCCCCCCGGATGCTCGTGCGCCGCACCGGCTCGGAGGGGGCGGGCGCGTCGTTGACCGCCGGGTGGGCACCGGTGGCGGGCGTGGTCGCGGGCAGCGGCGCCGTCGGGGCCCCCGGGCCGTCCGTCGAGACGACGGCAGCGGTGGCCGGTGACCTGGTGCCGCCGGCGACCGGCGTCGTCGGCAGGACGGACGGCAGCGCGACCTCCGGGGCGGGCGGCACCGGAGCGGGCCGCGACGCGCGGTGGGCGCTCGTGCCGCGCGAGGGCGTGCCGGTCGGCGCGGGACGCTCGGCGGAGCCGGAGCCGGGGCCGGAGCCCGAGCCGGAGCTGGAGCCGGAGCCGGAGCCGGAGCCGGAGCCGGTGCCCGTGCCGGACGTCGGGCCGGCGAGGGCCGCCGGACCGGGCTCGTCGGACGGGCGGGGCGTCTGGCCCGGGGCGGGCGAGGTGCTCGAGGCGCCCGACGTGCCCGAGGTGCCGGGCGACGTCGCGACGGGCTCGGTCGCGGGCGACGGCTCGGTGACGGGGGCGGCGGAGCTGCCGGTCGACGCCGCGCCGCGCGGCTGCCGCGGGGTCCGCGGCTTGCGGGCGGCGGCCGTCGCGCCGGATGCGGTGGCGCCGGACGGGGTCGCGCCGGATAGGGTCGCGCCGGACGTGGCGGGAGCGTCCGCTGCGGCGTCGGCTGCCGGCTCCGCGGTGCCGTCGGGAGCGGGTCGCTCGGTGCCGTCGGGAGCGGGCGCCGCCGCGTCGTCCTGGTGCTCGCGGTCCGAGGTGCTGCTCATGTCTGCTCCCTTGTCGCCGCCTCGCGGCGCGGGGCAGGAGCGGAGGGCGCCTGCGCGCTGCGGGCTCGGTGTGCGACGCCACCGGTCAGGTCACGTCCGTGCTCGGTACGACCGTAGAGCGCCGCCCGCGCGCACGCCGGACGGCGCGCCCGAGATGTCCGATCCGCCGGTCGGTGGCGGCGTGGGGCGAGCCGCGTCCCGCCGGCGGGCTCAGCGGGCGGCGACGGGCTCCGGCTGCGCGTCGAGGGCGCTCGGCGCGGGGCGCGCCGCGGGGTCGGCGGGTGCGACGGGTGCGGTGGGGTCGGCCGACCCGGCGGGCGCCGTCGGCCGGGCGGGTGCGGCGGCGACCGCGTTGGCGGCACCCACGAGCAGCCCGCCGCCGACCAGGTTGCCCAGGCCGACGAGCAGCACGTTGCGCGCGAACTCCGCCACGGTGGCGTCGGGCAGCCCGCCCATGATGCCGACGGAGAAGGTGGTCATGTTCGCGACCACGTGCTCGAAGCCGGAGGTGATGAACACCATCACGCACGCGAAGATCACGAAGATCTTCGCCATCTCGTTCTGCAGCCGGCCCGCGCACCAGATCGCCAGGCACACCATCAGGTTGCACATCACGCCGCGGAAGAAGAGCTCGGTGCCGGACTCCTCGGCCTTGTGCACGATCATCGACGCGATCATCCGGCCGGCGGGCCGGTCGGGGCCGAGGGCGCCGGACAGGTGCAGGATGCCGGCGAGCACGATCGCGCCGAGCAGGTTGCCGGCCAGGCAGGCCAGCAGCGTGGCCCCGGCGCGCGCCCACGAGATCGCCCCGCGCATCGCGCCCTGGGTGAACACCATCATCGCCGAGGTCGCGAGCTCGCCGCCGGCGACCACCACGATCATGAGGGCGACGCCGAACACGAGCCCCTGGACCAGCGGGGTGAACCCGGACCCCGCGTCGGCGAGCGGTCCGCCGGCGGTCGTCATGATCACCACGCCGAGCCCGATGTACGCCCCGGCGAGCATCGTGTTGACCAGGTAGACGCCGGGCCGGCGGGCCAGGTCCGTCTTGGTCCGGGCGGCGGCCGTCTGGTAGTCGAGGGCCTCGGCGACGCTGAGCATGGGCACCAGCGTGCCGCTCCTCCGGGTCGTGGACATGGGACGAAAGCCACGGCTGCGGGGTGATGTCGGCGGCCGTGGGCAGACTCGTGGCCGTGACCGACCAGACCTCGGTGCGGACCGACCGGCTGCACCTGACCGCACCCGTGCCCGCCGACCTGCCCGAGCTGCACGCCCTGCACGCGGACCCCCGCGGCTACGTTCACTGGCCGTGGGGGCGGCACACCACCGTCGAGCAGACCGAGCGGCTGCTGGACCGGTACCGCGAGTCGTGGGACGAGCACGGGCTGGGGCCGTGGGCGGTCCGCGCCGCGACGGACGGTCGGCTGGTCGGGATGGGCGGGTGCACCATGCGCGGCGGCGTCGGCTGGAACCTCTACTACCGGCTCGTGCCGGAGGAGTGGGGGCACGGGTACGCGCAGGAGGTGGTCGCAGCGGCGCGCACCGCCGCCCACGCCGCCCGGCCCGACCTGCCGGTGCTCGCGTATCTGCTGGAGCACAACACGGGGTCGCTCCGGACGGTGGAGCGCGCCGGGCTGACCCGCGTCTGGCGCGGACCCGACGCCGGCAACCCGGACCCGTCGGCGGTCCGGCTCGTGTACGCGGACCGGGAGGTGGACGAGGCGACGATCGCGGTGTTCGCGGGCCCGTGAGCTCAGTCGCGGGACAGCGCGACGACCACCTCGTAGTGCCCCGTCTGCGGGAACATGTCCAGCAGCCGGCCGCGGCGGGGGCGCAGCGACGGCATCGCCGTCAGGTCGCGCGCGAGCGACGCGGCGTTGCAGCTGGAGTAGACGACGTCCCGCACCCCGGACGCCTCGAGCCAGCCGGCGAGCGCCGGGCCGATGCCCCGCCGCGGCGGGTTCACGACGACGAGGTCGGGCGCCTGCTCGGCGCCGAGCGCGAACGCGGTCGCGTCCCCGGCGGCGAACCGCACGCCGGGCAGGCCCAGGTCGTCCCGGCTGAGGGTGGCGCTGGCGACGGCCTCGGCGCTCGTCTCGATGCCCACGACGTCCCGGCCCGGCCGCGCGACGTGCAGGGCGAAGCCGCCGACGCCGCAGTACAGGTCCCAGACGCTCGCGGGATCGGCGGCGTCGACCCACTCGCGGCCGATCCGGTACAGCGCGGCGGCCACCTCGGTGTTCGTCTGGAAGAAGCTCTGCGGCCGCAGGTGCAGGTCGACGTCGTTGACCCGCATCCGGAGCGTCGACCGCTCGGTCAGCACGACCTCCTCCTCGCCCTCGAGCACGGCCTTGTGCTCGGGCAGCAGGTTGGCCGACACGACCACGGCCCGCGGCAGGGCGGCCAGCAGCCACGGCAGGTGCTTGCGGATCCGGCTGAGCGCCTCGGTCGAGCGCAGCACGAACCGGACCATCAGCTCCCCGTCGGGGGACTCGGTGACCAGGACGTACTTGAGCTCCCCGCGCCGGGTGGGGACGTCGTACGGGACCAGCCGGGCACGCGTGACGAACGCGGCGATCGTCGGGAGCGCCGCCTGCAGGGTGGCGGGGTACAGGCCGCAGTCCCGCAGGTCCACCCCCGCGCCGCCGGGGTCCAGGATGCCGAGCGTGGGGGCGTCGACCGTCCCGCCGACCGCCATCTTTGCCTTGTTCCGGAAGCCGTGCTCCCGGCTGGCGACGGGGTCGAGCCAGTCCACCGGGCCGAACGGGAGCAGCAGCTCGCGGCAGCGCTCCTGCTTGGCGGCGAGCTGGTCGGCGTAGGGCTGCTCGATGAACGTGCAGGAACGACACCGGGCGGCGTCGAAGTGGTGACACTGCACCCGCACGAGTCTACGGCGGGCCGCCGGGGAACCCCCGGCGCCGGGCTCAGATGCCGGGCACCGGCACCATCGCGACGGCCCCGGTGTCGGCGCGCGGACCCTGCGACGCGGTCGCGACGCGCACGACCGCGGCGGCCACCGTGGTCGCGACGTCCGGGTGGAACACGCTCGGGATGATGTACGCCGGGTTGAGCTCGTCGTCCGTCACGACGGAGGCCAGCGCTCGGGCCGCGGCCAGCAGCATGTCGTCGGTGATCACGTGCGACCGCGCGTCCAGGAGCCCCCGGAAGAACCCCGGGAACGCCAGGACGTTGTTGATCTGGTTCGCGACGTCGCTGCGCCCGGTGCCGACCACCGCGGCGTGCTGCGCCGCCTCGACGGGGTCGATCTCGGGCCGCGGGTTCGCCATCGCGAACACGATCGAGTCGGGGGCCATCGTCGCGATGTCGGCGCCGGTCAGGATGTTCGGCGCGCTGACGCCGATGAACACGTCCGCCCCGGCGAGCGCCCCGCGGAGCTCCCCGGTCACGCCGCGCGGGTTGGTGCGCTCCGCGATCCAGCGCAGCTCCGGGGACGCGAGCGGCCGGCCGGTGTGCACGATGCCGTCGATGTCGGCGACCACCACGTCCCGCACGCCGGCGGCGAGGAGCAGCTTGAGCACCGCGGTCCCGGCGGCGCCCGCGCCCGACAGCACGACCCGGACCTCGCCGATCTGCTTGCGGACGACCTTGAGGGCGTTCGTCAGGGCCGCGGTCACGACGATCGCCGTGCCGTGCTGGTCGTCGTGGAACACCGGGATGTCCAGCCGCTCGCGCAGCCGCCGCTCGATCTCGAAGCACCGCGGGGCGGAGATGTCCTCGAGGTTGATCCCGGCGAACACCGGCGCGACCCGCACGACCGTCTCCACGATCTCGTCGACGTCGGTGGTGTCGAGCGCGAGCGGGAACGCGTCGATCCCCGCGAACCGCTTGAACAGCGCGGCCTTGCCCTCCATGACGGGCAGGGCGGCGAGCGGGCCGATGTCCCCGAGGCCGAGCACCGCGGTCCCGTCGGTGACCACGGCGATGGTGTTCCGCTTGATCGTCAGGCGGCGGGCGTCGTCCGGCCGGGCCGCGATCGCCTCGCACACCCGCGCGACGCCCGGGGTGTAGGCCATCGACAGGTCGTCGCGGTTGCGCAGCGGGACCTTGGACTCGATCGACAGCTTGCCGCCGAGGTGCATGAGGAAGGTGCGGTCGCTGACCCGCTCGACGTCGACCCCGGGCAGCGCGCGCAGCGCCGCGACGATCTGCGCGGCGTGCTCCTCCCCGCTGGTGGCGCACGTGACGTCCACGGTGATCCGCTCGTGGCCCGACGCCGTGACGTCGAGGGCGGTGACGATGCCACCGGTCTGCTCGATCGCGGACGTCAGCTCGGAGACGGCGGTCGGCCGGGCCTCCACGTGCAGACGGGCGGTGATGGATGAGGACACGCTCGGCGTCGAGACCATGAGGTCAGTGTGGCCCCCTGCGGCCGGGTCCGCCCAGGCCACCGCCCCGGGCGTGCCGTCCCTCGTAGGGTGGCCGCGTGATGCCCTCCGCGCCGGCGCGCCCCCCGGCCGACGACCCTCTCGCGCCGCTGCTGGACCTGCCCGGCGTGCGCGCGGCCGTCGACCGCGCCCGCACCGCCTGCGAGGAGCTGCGCTGGCACGAGGCCTTCCGGCGTCGCTGGCGCGAGGTCCGCGCGGAGGCCGACCTGCGGGCCGCGCGCGCGAGCGCCGCCGTCGACGGTGCGCGCGTGCCGCTCGACGCGCTGCGGGGCGAGGCGACCGGGGCCGCTCCGGGGACGGACGCGGCGGCGCTCGTCGCCTCCGGTGCGCTGCGCGCCACCGTGCTCACCGGCACGTGGCGGCCGGACCTCGGCGCGCGGGCGGAGCCCACGGTGCCGCCGCTGCCCGAGGTGCTGGCGCGCGTGCACACCGCCGCGGCGGCGGGCTGGCTCGCCGACGCCGACCTCGGCCGGGTGCGCGCGGGCGGTGTCGCGCCGCGGGACCTCGGCGGCCTCGGGACGGCGCCCGACGGCTCGGAGGTGGCGGGACGGCTGACGCTGCTCACGCGGACGGTCGCGGCGACCCGCGCGCCCGCGCTGCTGGTGTCGGCGGTGGTGCACGGCGAGGTCCTCGCGCTGCGGCCGTTCGCCGCCGGCAACGGCGTGGTGGCCCGCGCCGTCGCGCGGATGCTGCTCAGCGGGCGCGGCCTGGACCCGACCGGCACCGTCGTCCCCGAGGTCGCGTGGGCGTCGACGCCGCACCCGTACCTCGCGGCGGCGGCGCGGTTCGCGACCGGCACGCCCGAGGGGGTCGCGGCATGGGTCGTGGCGTGCGCGGACGCGGTGGTCGCCGGGGCGGGCGAGGGGCGGCCGTGGCGGACGCGGTGCTGGCGGGGCGGCCGGGCTGAGCCCCGGCCTCAGACGGGGGCGCCGGCGGCGGCCACCCGGGCGCGCACCCGGGCGCGGTCGAGCTTCCCGTTCGCGTTCCGCGGCAGCGCGTCGACGAGCACCAGGTGCCGGGGCAGCTTGTGCCGGCCGAGCGTCCGGGCCGCGTGGTCGCGGAGCCTCTCCAGGGTCGGCGCCCGGCCGGGGGTCGCGACGACCACGGCCGTGACCGCCTGACCCCACACGTCGTCCGGGCGTCCGGCCACGGCGCACGCGTCGACGCCGGGGCATCCCTCCAGCGCCGACTCGACCTCCGCGGGGTGCACCTTCTCGCCCCCGGTGTTGATGACGTCACCGATCCGCCCGCAGACGCGGTAGCGGCCGGCGGCGTCGCGGACCGCGACGTCGCCGGTGCGCAGCCAGCCGGGGGCGCCGAAGGCCCGGGCCGTCGCCTCGGGGTCGCGCCAGTAGCCGGGCGTGACCTGCGGGCCGGACACCCAGAGCTCGCCCGGGACGCCGGGGTCGACGACCTCCGTGCCCCGGGCGTCGACGAGGCGCAGTCGGACGAACGCGAGCGGGTGACCGACGGTGGTGCCGTGCTCGGCGACCTGGTCGCGCGGCACGGACGTGCACGCGGGCGCCGTCTCCGTCATCCCCCAGGACTGCTGCAGCGCGACGCCGCGCGCGCCGAACCGGTCCAGCAGCGGGCGCCCCAGAGGCGCACCACCGACCAGCGCGGTCTGCAGGCTGCGCAGGTCGGCGTGGTCGAAGCCCGGCGCACGCGCGATCGCGGCGTACATCGCCGGCACGCCGAACAGCGAGGTGACGCCGTGCCGCGGGACGTCCTCGAGCACCGCGTCGGCGTCGAACGCGCGCCGCACGACGACCGTGCCGCCGGTGCCGAGCGTGCGCAGCACGAGGCCGTTCAGCCCGCCGATGTGCGACATCGGCGCGACTGCCAGCGTGGTGCCGCCCCGGCCCGTGCCGAACGCGACGTCGCCGCCGACCGCGCTCCACCACAGGTTGGCGTGGGTGAGGAGCACGCCCTTCGGGGAGCCCGAGGAGCCGGACGTGTAGAGCAGGAGGGCGGGGTCGTCCGCGTGCGCGCCGACGCCGCTGCGCGGTGCGCCGACGCCGCTGCGCGGTGCGCCGACGCCGCTGCGCGGTGCGCCGACGCCGCTGCGCGGTGCGCCGACGCCGCTGCGCGCTGCGCCGGACGCGAGCAGGTCCGACCACGCGCGCCACGCCGTCGCCGCCACCGGGGCCCCTGCCAGCGGGTCGTCGTCGACCTGCACCAGCACGGCGGTCGCGGGACCACGGGCGGCCCAGTCGCGCACGGCGGCGACGTGCGCGGGCTCGGCGACGACGACCCGCGGGGCGCAGTGGTCGAGCGTGGCGGCCAGCTCGGTGGCCGAGGCGCGGAAGCCCAGCGGCACAGCGATGGCGCGCAGGTACGCGCAGGCCAGCACGGTCAGGAGCAGCGACGGGCTGTTCCGCCCGACGTGCGCCACCCGGTCGCCCGGGGCGGTCCCGCCCGCCGCCAGCGCACCGGCGAGCGCGCGGGCCTGCGCCACGAGGTCCCGCGCGCACGTGGTCGCGCCGCCGTACTGCACGCTCGGCGTCTCCGGGGCGTGCAGCGCGACCTGCTCCAGCGCCGCGGCGGTGCTCAGGTCGGGGGCGGGCATCACGGCTCCGGTCCGGTGGGCGAGGTCGGCCGGCCGGTGCACGGGGGTGAGCACCGGCCGGCCGGGTTCTGCGGGGTGGTGCCGGTCAGCGCGCGCCCGCGGGCACCGCGTCGGGGGCGGCGGACCGGTCGCCCGCGAGCCGCGCGAGGTGCGCGCTCTGGATCCGGCGGAACGCGGCGGTCAGCGCGACGCCGACCAGCGCGAGGACGATCGAGATCACGAACGGCACGGTGAAGTCGCCGTCACGGCCGGCGGCCATCCCGGAGGCCAGGCGGGGCGCGAAGAACGCCGACACCGAGTACGCCACGAACACCAGCGCGTAGTTGATGCCCTGGAACCGGGGGCCGAAGTTGGTCATCGTCAGCGCAGGGAAGACGCCCATCACGCCGCCGAAGCACAGGCCCAGGCCGATGATGCCGATGGCGAACCCGGCGGTCGAGGAGACCGTGACCAGGACGAGCATGCACACGGCGACGACGGTGTAGATGATCATCAGCGCCGTCGTGTAGCCCAGGCGGTCGGACACCGCGCCCCACACGACGCGGCCCAGGGCGTTGCAGGCCGAGTAGACGCTGACGAACACGGCGGCGGTCGCGGCGGTCAGCCCGAACATGTTCTGGCCGATCGGGGACGCGTTCGAGGCGATCATCAGGCCCGAGAACGCGCCGAGCGCCATCATCACGAACAGCGACCAGAACGCGGGAGTCCGCAGGGTCGCGCTCCAGCGCACCTGGACGGTCGGCCGGCCCGCCGGCGGGGTCCAGCCCGCGGGGACGAACCCGACGGGGGCCGCCCGGAGGAAGAACGACGCGACGACCACGACGACCGCGTACGCCAGACCCATCCACACGAACGCCTGGCGGACGCCCGGGCCGGCGATGATCGCGTTCGCCACCGGGGCGGCGATGACGGAGGCGGCGCCCATGCCGCCGGTGATGAGGCCGGCGGCCAACCCGCGGCGGTCCGGGAACAGCTTCATGACGTTGCCGAGGCACCCGGAGTACGCCAGGCCCTGGCCGAGACCGGCCAGCACGCCGTACGACAGGTACAGCGTCGTGAGCGACGAGGCCGTCCCGGTCAGGGCGAAGCCGGACGCGAACATCAGGCCGCCGACCAGCACGAGCCACCGGGTCCAGCCTCGGTCCGTGAGGATGCCGCCGAGGATCATCGGGATCGGCCCGACCGCGGCGTTGATGGTGAACGCCATCATCACCTGCGGCATCGTCCAGTCGTGCGCCGCGCTGAGCGGGCCGGCGAGCACGGAGAACGCGTAGATCGCGCCGGTGCACATGAGCACGGCGACCGAGCTCCAGAGCACGGCCCAGCGGTTGATCGGAGGGGTCGACGTCGTCGTCGAGGTCATGGCGTGCCTTCCACGGGAGGGGACGGGGCAGCAGGGGCGGGTTGGAGCGGGGTCGTGCGGGGGGAGTACTTGCGGGGGCGGGTTCAGGCGAGGAGCTCCGCGAGACCGCCCCACGTCTCCCGGAACAGGCCGGCGGGCATCGTCCGCAGGTCGTCGGCGACGGCGGGCGCGAAGCCCATCTGGTCGAGCACGTCGCGCTGCAGGTCGACACCGGGGGCGATCTCGGTGACCGTCATGCGCCCGTCGAGCAGCTCCAGCACGGCCCGCTCGGTGACGTACAGGACGCGCTGCCCGGTACGGGTCGCGACCTCCCCGGAGAACGTGATCTGCTCGACGTCGGCCAGGAACTTGCGGGTCCGGCCCTCCGTGACGATCCGCAGCTCGCCGTCCACGACGTCGGTCTTCAGCCCGCCGGCGGTGAACGTCCCGGCGAAGACGAGCGTCCGGGCCGACTGCGAGATGTTGATGAACCCGCCGCACCCGGCGACGCGGGTGCCGAACTTCGAGACGTTGACGTTGCCGTGGGCGTCGGTCTGCGCGAGGCCCAGCACCGCCACGTCCAGGCCGCCGCCGTCGTAGAAGTCGAACTGCGCGTGGTGGTCGACGAGCGCCTCGGGGTTGTACGCGTGGCCGAAGTCCTTGAGGCCCGCGGGGACGCCGCCCACGGCGCCGGCCTCGGTGGTGCCGAGCACCAGGTGGCTGACGCCCTCCTCCGCGGTGACGGAGCCCACGTCGCAGGGGATGCCCACGCCGAGGTTGAGCACCGCGCCCCGCGTCAGCTCCATGGCGGCGCGCCGCGCGATCACCTTGCGCTCGCCCAGGGGGATGGACGTCACGCTGGACAGCGGCACCCGCAGCTGGCCCGAGAACGACGGGTTGTAGTGGGTGTTCTCCGTCTGGAAGTGGTTCTCCGGCTCGGAGACCACGAGGTAGTCGACGAGCAGGCCGGGGACCTTCACGTCGTTGGGATCCAGCGAGCCCGCCTCGGCGACGCTCTCGACCTGGGCGATGACGACCCCGCCGGAGTTGTGCACGGCCTGCGCGATGGGGAGCACCTCCATCTTGAGGCCCTCCTTGGTCAGCGTGAGGTTGCCGTGGGTGTCCGCGACCGTGCCGCGGATCAGCCCGACCTGGATCGGGAACGACGGGTAGAACAGCCACTCCTCGCCGGCGAGCTCGACGACCTGGACGTAGTCCTCGGTGGTGCAGGCCGACATCCGCGCGCCCTCGACGCGGGGATCGACGAACGTGCCGAGCCCGACCTTGGTGATGACGCCGGGTCGGTGCGCGGCGATCTCCCGGTACAGCTGGGTGATGACGCCCTGGGGCAGGTTGTAGGCCTCGACCGCGTCGGCGGAGATGAGCTCCGCGAACGCCGGCGAGGCGATCGCGATGCCGCCCATCCAGCGACGCACGAGGCCGCGGTGGCCCCAGTGGCTCATGCCCTTGTCGCGGCGGTTGCCGACGGCGCTGGCGTGCACGACGTGCAGCGCGCTCGGGGCGCCGGTGTCGAGGAAGCGGCGCTCGACGGCGGCCATCGTCTCCTCGTTGACGCACGAGAGGCCGAAGCCGGAGAGCGCCACGGTGGCGCCGTCCGGGATCAGGGCGGCGGCTTCCTCGGCGGTGATGATCTGGGCCACGAGCGACTCCTTCGTCGGCGATGATGCTGGTGCGACTATTTCGGACCGAAGGCGTCGGAAATTGGGACCATGGTCCTCGGGCCGCGCCCGGACCCCGCCCCACGATGGAAGGGCGCGGGCCTCCTGGGCCCGCCGCGCACCGGACGCGACGACGCTCCGGCGCCACCACCAGCGGAGGGTGCCCCACCATGGACTTCGGCCTGACGGACGAGCAGGAGCTCCTGCTGTCGAGCCTCGACGACCTGCTCGAGCGCGAGTGCCCCGAGTCGTACATCGCCGAGCTCGACGCGACGCACACACCCCCCACGGCGTTCCGCAAGGCGCTGCACGAGGCCGGCTTCGCGTCCCTCGGCTTCCCCGAGGAGTACGGCGGCACGCCCGTCGACGCCACGACGCTGGTGCTGCTCGCCGCCCGCGTCGCGCGGCAGGGGCTGAACAACGGCTACGGCCTGGAGCTGCTGCAGGCGATGGACATCCTGGAGTTCGGCTCCGAGGAGCAGAAGCAGGAGGTGCTCGGGCTGCTGGCCTCGGGTGACGTGCCGTTCGCGCTCGGGTTCACCGAGCCGGGCGCCGGGTCCGACAACGCCGCGATGGCGACGACCGCCGTGCACCACGACGGCGTCGTGACCTTCAACGGCACCAAGACGCTCATCACCAACGCCCTGCAGTCGAAGTACCTGCTGCTCATGGCGAAGGACCCCGCCGTCGCGAACCCGCGCGAGGCGATCTCGATGTACCTGGTGCCGATGGACGCGCCGGGCGTCACCACCAACCGGCTCGAGAAGATCGTCTGGCACATCTCCGACTCGTGCGAGATCTTCCTGGACGACGTGACCGTCTCCGAGAGCTGCCTGGTCGGGGTCAAGGGCGCCGGCTTCAAGCAGCTCATGCGCAACTTCGAGATGGAGCGCCTGGTCATCGCGTCCCAGTGCTGGGGCCTGGCGGAGTGCGCCTACGAGGACGCCGCGACCTACGCCGCGCAGCGCGTGCAGTTCGGGAAGCCGATCGGCCAGTTCCAGCTGATCCAGGCCAAGCTCACCGACATGGCCATCAAGGTCGAGAACATGCGCAACTTCGTGCTGAAGACCGCGTGGATGCTCGACCAGGGCGTCCCGCTCAAGAGCCAGGGCGCGCTGTGCAAGCGCTACAGCGCGATGGCGGCGTTCGAGGTCGCGGACGAGGCGATGCAGGTGTTCGGCGGCGTCGGCGTGACCGTCGGGACCCGGGTCTCGCGCCTGTGGCGGGACATCCGCGGCCACCGGTTCGGCGGCGGCACCGACGAGATCATGGTGCACATCGCCGGCCGGCAGATCGTCAAGGACCACAGCTGAGCGCTGGTCCCACCCCCCCACGTCACCGCCACCGCCCGCCGGAGGAGAACCGCATGAAGATCGTCGTCGCCCACAAGTGGGCACCCAACCCCCAGGACGCCGAGGTGCGGCCGGACGGGACCGTCGACTGGAGCCGCGCGAAGGCCGCCGTGAGCGAGCACGACCCCGTCGCGTTCGAGCTCGCCCGGCGGCTCGCCGACGCGACCGGCGGGGAGAGGTCGTCGCCCTGTCCGGCGGGCCCGCCGCGTCCGACACCCCGCTCGCCCGCAAGGCCGCGCTGTCCCGCGGCCCGGACCGCCTGGTGCTCGTCGCCGACGACGCGCTCGCCGGCGCCGGCAGCACGCCGACCGCCGCGGTCCTCGCCGCCGCGGTCCGCGCGATCGGCGACGTCGACGTGGTGCTCACCGGGCCGGAGTCCGTCGACAACGGCGACCGGCAGGTCCCGCACACGCTCGCCGGGTACCTCGGCTGGCCGGGGCTGGCGTCCGTCTCGGACGTGCAGGACGCCGACGGCGGGCTCGTGGTGCAGCGCACCACCGACGCCGGTGTGCAGGTGCTCGACGTCACCGGGCCGGCCGTGCTCGCCGTCGCCGCCGACGCCGTCGTCGCCCGGGTGCCGGGCATGAAGGACATCCTCGGCGCGGCGAAGAAGCCCACCACCGTGCTCGCGCTCGCGGACCTCGACGTCCCCGCGCCCGCCGCCACCGCCACGACCGTCGCCACCGCGCGGCCCGCCCCCAC
>NZ_CATKPC010000015.1:0-100876 GCF_949769265.1 Cellulomonas endometrii
GAGCGGTGGCAGCGGCGGATGCTCGACACCGCGTACGACGAGGTCGACGCGCTGGGCATCCGCGTCCACGCGTGCGTCCTCGGGGAGATCCTCTACTTCTCCGACCAGGCCGGTGCGGCGTGGCGGGGCCTCCGCCCCCCCCCCCCCGCGCGCCCTGCCGGGGCGGTCCCGGCGGCCGTTCCCCGCCGCGGGCCTGCCCGCCGCCCCCCCGCTGGTCGACGGCCGGACCGCGCACGCCCCGCTGGTCGACGCCTACCGCGGCCGCACCCCGGCGCGGCGCCCCGTGTGGTTCATGCGGCAGGCCGGCCGGTCGCTGCCCGAGTACCGCGAGGCCCGCCGCGGCACCGCGATGCTCGACGCCTGCCTCACCCCGGACCTGGCGTCCGAGATCACGCTGCAGCCCGTGCGGCGGCACGGGGTCGACGCGGCGATCTTCTTCTCGGACATCGTGATCCCGCTGCGGCTCGCGGGCGTCGACGTCGAGATCGAGCCCGGCGTCGGGCCGGTCCTGGGCGCGGCGGTCCGCACCGCGGACGACGTGGCGCGGCTGCGGGCCGAGTCGCCGGCGGAGTCCCTGACCGCCGAGGTGCTGGCGCCGGTCACCGAGGCGGTGCGCCTGACCGTCGCCGCGCTGGGCAGCACCCCGCTGATCGGGTTCGCCGGCGCGCCGTTCACCCTGGCCGCTTACCTGGTCGAGGGCCGCCCGTCGCGCGACCACCTCGCCGCCCGGACGCTCATGCACGCCGACCCGGACACGTGGCGCGCGCTGACCGAGTGGGCCGCGGACGTCACCGGGGCGTTCCTGCGCGCGCAGGTGCTGGCGGGCACCAGCGCCGCGCAGCTGTTCGACTCCTGGGCGGGCTCCCTCTCGCTGACCGACTACACGCGGCGCGTGGCGCCGGCGTCCACCCGGGCGCTGTCGCACGTCGCCGACCTCGGGGTCCCCCGGGTGCACTTCGGCACCGGCACCGGTGAGCTGCTCGCGGCCATGCGCGACGTCGGAGCGGACGTCGTCGGCGTCGACCACCGCATCGGCCTGGACGAGGCGGTCCGCCGGCTCGACGGCCGCGTGCCCGTGCAGGGCAACATCGACCCCGCGCTGCTCGCGGCCCCCTGGCCGGTGCTGGAGGCGCACGTGCGGGACGTCGTGGCCCGCGGCGCCGTCGCACCCGGGCACGTCGTCAACCTCGGGCACGGCGTGCCGCCCGAGACCGCCCCCGACGTGCTGACCCGCGTCGTGCGGCTGGTGCACGAGATCTGACCCGGAGGTCCCACCCGCGCGCGCCGCGGGGCGGGCAGGGTGGGACGAGGGACGAGGCGAAGGAGCGGACCACGAGCGAGCAGGCCCCGGCCGAGCAGGGGACGCGGGGGGCCGACCGGCCCCAGGGGGCGGCGGGCGTGGGGCGCACGCGGGACCGCGGGGATGCGGAGCAGGCCGGGGCGGGGCGGGGGGCCCGGGCCGTGCGGCGGCCGCACCCAGGCGCGATGCGGCTGCGGGGTGACGACGCGGTCGTCGTCGGCGGCGGGGTCGCCGGGCTGGTGGCCGCGCGGGAGCTGGCGGTCGCGGGACTGCGCCCGCTGGTGCTGGAGGCGTGGCGCGCCCCCGGCGGCGTCGTCGGCCGGCACGAGGTCGACGGCCTGCTGCTGGACGCCGGCGCCGAGTCCTTCGCGACGCGCGGCGGCGTGGTCGCGGCGCTCGCGGCCGAGCTCGGCCTGACGGACCGCGTCGTCACCCCGGAGCCGCATGGCGCCTGGGTGCGGCTGCCGCACGGCGCGGGCCCGCTGCCCCGCACCGGCCTGCTCGGCATCCCCGCGGACCCGTGGGCGCCCGACGTCCGGCGCACCCTGGGGACGGTCGGCTCGCTGCGTGCCGCGCTCGACCGGGTGCTGCCGGCCTCCGTCGGACTGCGCGCGGAGGTCCCGACCCTCGGCGGCCTGGTCCGGGCCCGGATGGGCGCGCGGGTCCTCGACCGGCTCGTCCGGCCCGTGGTCGCCGGGGTGCACGCGGCCGAGCCGGACGACGTCGCGGCGGACGCGGTCGCGCCGGGCCTGGCCGCGGCCGTGCGGCGCGAGGGCTCGCTCGCCGGCGCCGTGGCCGCCATGCGCGCGCTCGCCCCGGCGGGCTCGGCGGTCGCCGGGTTCCGGGGCGGGCTGCACGTGCTCGTCGACGCGCTCGCGTCGGACGTCGAGGCGCGCGGCGGGACGGTCCGCACGCGCACCGCGGTCGTCGCGGTGGAGCGCACCGACGGGGTGTTCCACGTGACGGTGACCGGCGAGGCCGGCGCGACGGAGGTGCTGCGCGCGCGGCGGCTCGTGGTCGCCACCCCGCGGGCCGTCGACCTGCTCGCCGGCGTCGCGCCCGACCTCGCCGGGCTGCACACCGACCCCGGCGCCGACATCGTGCTGGTCACCCTCGTGCTCGACGCCCCGGAGCTCGACTCCGCGCCCCGCGGCACCGGCGTGCTGGTGGCGCGCGGCGTGCAGGGCGTCCGCGCCAAGGCCCTGACGCACGCGACCGCCAAGTGGGGCTGGCTCGCCGAGGCCGCGGGACCCGGCCGGCACGTCGTCCGGCTGTCGTACGGCCGGGCCGGCGACGACGCGGGCGACCCCCTCCCCCGGGACCTCGACGCGCTCACCGACCTCGCCCTGCGCGACGCCGCGGCGGTGCTGGGCGTCCCGCTCACGGCCGCGCAGGTCCGGGCCGCCGCGCGGGTGCCGTGGTCGCAGGGGCTGCCCGTGCCGAGCGCCGCGCACCGCCGCACCGTGCAGCAGGTCCGCGCGGCCGTCGCGGGGGTGCCCGGGCTCGCCGTGGTCGGCGCGTGGGTGTCCGGGAACGGGCTCGCGTCCGTGGTGCCGGACGCCCGGGCGACCGCCGCCGCGGTCGCCGCCGTCGGCGCGCCCGACCCGACCGACGCGCCGTGAGCGCCGCCCCCCGGGCTGACCAGGCCGTTTCGACATCCTCGCCGAGGGTGACGGACACTGTGACCATGCCCCTGACGGTCCGGGTCGGTACCCGTGCGAGCGCGCTCGCCCTGACGCAGACGGGACACGTGGCCGACGCCCTGACCGCCCTCGGCGCCGGCGAGCACGAGCTGGTCCGGGTCCGCACCGACGGCGACCGGCTCACCGGGTCGCTCGCGACCCTCGGCGGCACCGGCGTGTTCGTGACCGCGCTCCGCGACGCCCTCCTCGACGGCCGGTGCGACGTGGCCGTCCACTCGTTCAAGGACCTGCCGACCGCGGCGTCCCCGGGGCTCGTGGTCGCCGCCGTGCCGCTCCGGCAGGACCCGCGCGACGCCCTGTGCGCCCGCGACGGCCGGACGCTGGCGACGCTGCCCGAGGGCGCGTCCGTCGGCACGGGCTCCCCGCGCCGGGCCGCCCAGCTCCGGGCCGCGCGGCCGGACCTGAAGGTCGTCGACATCCGCGGCAACGTGGACACGCGGCTGCGGCGCATCGAGGACGACCTCGACGCCGTCGTGCTGGCCAGCGCGGGGCTCGCCCGGCTCGGGCGGCTGGACGCGGTGACCGAGGCCCTCCCGTTCGACGTCATGACACCTGCCCCCGCCCAGGGCGCCCTCGCTGTCGAGGTGCGCACCGCGGACGCGGCGGACGGCAGCCCCCTCGCCCGGGCGCTCGCCACGCTGGACCACCGCCCCACCCACCTCGCCGTGCTGGCCGAGCGTGCGCTGCTCAGCCGACTCGAGGCGGGGTGCGCCGCGCCGGTCGGGGCGCACGCCCGGCTCGGCGACGACGACGTGCTGACGCTCGAGGCCGTGGTCCTGCGGCCGGACGGCTCCGCCTCGCTGCGCCGCACGGGCTCCACCGCGCTGGCGGGCACCGAGGACCACGCGCGCTCGGCGCTGGCCGCCGCCGCGCTGGGCACCCGCCTGGCCGACGAGCTGCTCGCCGACGGCGCCGCCGACCTGGCGGGACTCGGGGCGTGACGGGCCCGCAGACGCCGCAGGTCGTCACCGCCGGACCCCTCGCCGGGCGGACCGTGCTGGTCCCGCGCGAGACCCCCGGCCCCGACCCGCTGGTGATCGCCCTGCGCGCCGCCGGTGCCCAGCCGCTCGTCGTGCCGCTGATCCAGACGGTGCCGCCGCTCGACCCGACGGAGCTGGACGACGCGCTCCTCGCCCTCGAGGTCGGCTACTACGCGTGGGTCGCCGTCACGAGCGCCGCCGCCGTGCCCGTGCTCGTGGACCGCGCGGACGAGACCGGCAACACGCTGCCGGACCTGCTCGCCGGGTGCCGCGTCGCGGCCGTCGGCGGGACGACCGCGCGGGCGCTGCGCGAGGCCGGGGTCCGGGTCGACCTCGTCCCCGTCGGCACGTCCTCCGCCGCGGCGCTGCTCGCCGCGTGGCCGCCCGTCGGCGACGAGCCGCAGCGCGTCCTCCTGCCGCTCGGCGACCTCGCGTCGCCCACCCTCGCCGAGGGGCTGACCGCCCACGGGTGGCTCGTCGACGTCGTCGTGACCTACCGCACGGTGCCCGGGCCGGCCCCGGAGCCCGAGACGCGCGCGTCCTGGGCGGCGGGCGACGTCGACGCCGTCCTGCTGACCTCCGGCAGCACGGCGCGCAACCTGCTCACGATGCTCGGCGCCCCGCCCGCGGGCACGCTCGTGTGCTGCATCGGCGAGTCCACGGCCGCCGAGGCGCGCCGCGCCGGCCTCCGGGTGGACGCCGTCGCCCAGGACCAGACGCCCGGCGGCCTCGTCGCCGCGCTGGCCGGGGCGGCGCTCGCCGCTGCGGGCCCTGCGGCCGGCACGAGCGACGCCGACACCCCCGCACCCGACCCGGACGGCCCCGCGGCCCACCCCGCCGCGCGGCCCACGACGGGCCCCGACACCGCCGCCGCACCCCGGGCGGCCGACCCCGACGGAGAGCACGCATGACCACGCAGCCGACCGACATCCCCACCCTCGCGGCCGCCGCCGTCGCCGCGGCCCGGCCCGGGCGGACGCGCCCCCGCCGCCTGCGCGGCACGCCGGCGCTGCGCCGCTCGGTCAGCGAGGTGCGGCTGCACCCCGCCGAGCTCGTGCTGCCGATGTTCGTCAAGGAGGGCCTCTCCGAGCCGCAGCCGATCGCCTCGATGCCGGGCGTCGTGCAGCACACGCGCGACTCCCTGCGCCGCGCCGCCGCCGAGGCCGCCGCGGCGGGGATCGCGGGCGTCAACCTGTTCGGCGTCCCGCAGGTGCGGGACGCCGTCGGCTCGGGCGCCACGGACCCCGACGGCGTCCTCAACGCCGCCATCGCGGACGTGCGGTCCGAGGTCGGGGACGCGCTCGTGATCCAGGCGGACCTCTGCCTCGACGAGTTCACCGACCACGGCCACTGCGGCGTCCTCACCGCGGACGGCACGGTCGACAACGACGCCACGCTGGTGCGCTACGCCGAGATGGCGCTGGTCCAGGCCGAGGCGGGCGCCCACATGGTCGCCCCCAGCGGCATGATGGACGGTCAGGTCGGCGTGATCCGCGACGTGCTCGACGCCGCCGGCCGCACCGACGTCGCCGTGCTCGCGTACGCCGCGAAGTTCGCGAGCGTGCTGTACGGGCCGTTCCGGGACGCGGTCGAGTCCACGCTGGAGGGCGACCGCCGCACGTACCAGATGGACCCCGCCAACCGGCGCGAGGCGGTCCGCGAGGTCGAGCTGGACATCGCCGAGGGCGCCGACGTCGTCATGGTGAAGCCCGCCGGGGCGTACCTGGACGTGCTGGCCGACGTCGCCGCGATGAGCACCGTGCCCGTCGCGGCCTACCAGGTGTCCGGCGAGTACGCGATGGTCGAGGCCGCCGCCGCGCAGGGCTGGCTGGACCGGCGGCGCGCGATCACCGAGTCGGTGCTCGGCATCCGCCGCGCCGGCGCCGACCAGGTGCTGACCTACTGGGCCGTGGAGCTGGCCTGCTGGCTGCGGGAGGAGTGGCGATGACCACGTCGGAGGAGCTGTTCGAGCGGGCCCGGGCCTCGGTGCCCGGCGGGGTGAACTCGCCGGTGCGCGCGTTCGGGTCGGTCGGCGGGGCGCCCCGGTTCCTCGCGTCCGCGCGCGGCGCGTACGTCACGGACGTCGAGGGGCGCGAGTACGTCGACCTCGTCGGGTCGTGGGGCCCGGCGCTGCTGGGGCACGCCCACCCGGAGGTCGTCGAGGCGGTCCGCGAGGCCGCCGGGCGCGGCCTGTCGTTCGGTGCGCCGACGCTCGGCGAGGTGGAGCTCGCGGAGGCCGTGCGCGCCCGCGTGCCGATGATCGAGCGGCTGCGCCTGGTGTCCACCGGCACCGAGGCCACGATGACCGCGATCCGGCTCGCCCGCGGCGTGACCGGGCGCGACCGCGTGATCAAGTTCGCCGGCTGCTACCACGGGCACGCCGACGGCCTGCTGGCCGCCGCGGGCTCGGGGGTCGCGACGCTCGCGCTGCCGGGGTCCGCCGGGGTGCCGGCGTCGATCGCCGCCGAGACGATCGTGCTGCCCTACAACGACCTCGCGGCCGTCGAGGCGGCGTTCGCCGAGCACGGCCCGACCGTCGCCGCGGTCATCACGGAGGCGGCGCCCGCGAACATGGGCGTCGTCCCGCCGGCGCCGGGCTTCAACGCCGCGCTCGCCCGCATCGCGCACGCCCACGGCGCGCTGCTCATCCAGGACGAGGTGCTCACCGGCTTCCGCGTCGGCCCCGCCGGCTGGTGGGGGCTCGAGGCGCAGCGCGAGGGCTGGGACCCGGACCTCCTGACGTTCGGCAAGGTCGTCGGCGGCGGTCTGCCGGTCGCGGCGCTCGGCGGCCGGGCGGAGGTCATGGACGCGCTCGCCCCGGTCGGCCCGGTCTACCAGGCCGGCACGCTGTCCGGGAACCCGGTGGCGGTCGCCGCGGGGCTCGCGACGCTGCGGCTCGCGGACGACGCCGTGTACGCGCGGGTGGACGTCGCCTCCGCCACGCTCCAGGCGGCGGTCGACGACGCGTTCGCCGCGGCGGGGCTGCCGCACGCGGTGCAGCACGCCGGGAACCTGTTCAGCACCGTGCTCGGCACCGACGCCGGCGCCCGGGACTACGCGGAGATGCTCGCCTCGGAGTCGTGGCGCTACCCCGCGTTCTTCCACAGCCTGCTGCGCGACGGCGTCTACGCGGCGCCGTCGGCGTTCGAGGCGTGGTTCCTGTCGGCGGCGCACGACGACGCGGCGCTGGAGCGGGTCGTCGACGCGCTCCCCGCGGCGGCCCGCGCGGCGGCGGAGGCGACCCCGCCGACCCCCTGACCGCGGCCGCGCCACCACCCGGCGGGCGTCGGCGCTGACCTGGACCGTGACCTTCCTGAAATGCGCCTGTAACACAGGAATGTCCTGTTCGTACGTTCTCTGTGCTATCCCTAAGACCCTCGTCACGTGCGCCCCCGCGCTCGTGAGCGCACGACCACCCCGCCGCAGGGCGACGCCCGGCTCCGGCCGGGCGGATCTGCCACCGGCAGCGGGTAGGGGCCATCACTTCAGGGAAGAGGTACACGCATGACTGCGGTTCCCCACGGCCGCCGACGCGGCTTCGCGACCGGCGCCGGCCTCGTCGCCACCGCCCTGGTCCTCGCCGCGTGCGGCGGCGGGTCCGGGAGCGACGACGACGCCTCGGACGGCGACGGCGGCGGCAGCGGCTCGCTGCTCATCGGCACGACGGACAAGATCACGACGATCGACCCCGCCGGCTCGTACGACAACGGCTCGTTCGCCGTCATGAACCAGGTCTACCCGTTCCTGATGAACACGCCGTTCGGCAGCCCGGACGTCGAGCCGGACATCGCCGAGTCGGCCGAGTTCACCTCGCCCACCGAGTACACGGTGACGCTGAAGCCGGGTCTGACCTTCGCGAACGGCAACGAGCTCACGTCCTCCGACGTGAAGTTCACGTTCGACCGCCAGCTCGCCATCTTCGAGTCGGGCGCGGACGAGGGCAACGGCCCCGGCTCGCTGCTCTACAACCTGGCCAGCGTCGCGGCGCCGGACGACACCACCGTCGTGTTCACCCTGAAGTCCCCGGACGACCAGGTGTTCCCGCAGATCCTGTCGAGCCCCGCGGGCCCGATCGTCGACGAGGACGTCTTCGCCGCCGACGCGCTGACGCCGGACGACGAGATCGTCGCGGGCGAGGCCTTCGCCGGCCCGTACACGATCACGGACTACAGCCAGAACGAGCTGATCACGTACCAGGCCAACCCGGAGTACCAGGGCCTGCTCGGCGCGCCGAAGACCGAGGAGGTCAGCGTCCAGTACTACGCCGACTCCTCGAACCTGAAGCTCGACGTCCAGGAGGGCAACGTCGACGTCGCGTTCCGCAGCCTGTCCGCCACGGACATCGAGGACCTGCGCGGCGACGACAACGTGAAGGTCGTGGACGGCCCCGGCGGCGAGATCCGCTACATCACGTTCAACTTCAACACGCAGCCGTTCGGCGCGACGACGCCGGAGGCCGACGCGGCCAAGGCGCTCGCCGTCCGCCAGGCCGTCGCCGACCTGGTCGACCGCGAGGAGATCGCGGACCAGGTCTACAAGGGCACGTACACGCCGCTGTACTCGTTCGTCCCCGAGGGCCTGACCGGCGCCACCGAGGCGCTCAAGCCCCTCTACGGCGACGGTGAGGGCGGCCCGGACGCCGACAAGGCGGCCGAGCGCCTCGAGGCCGCGGGCGTCGAGACCCCGGTCCAGCTGTCGCTGCAGTACAGCAACGACCACTACGGCCCGTCCTCCGGCGAGGAGTACGCGCTGATCAAGGACCAGCTCGAGTCCACCGGCCTGTTCGCGGTCGACCTGCAGACCACCGAGTGGGTGCAGTACGCGAAGGACCGCACCTCGGACGTCTACCCGGCCTACCAGCTCGGCTGGTTCCCGGACTACTCCGACGCGGACAACTACCTGACGCCGTTCTTCCTCACGGAGAACTTCCTGGGCAACCACTACGACAACCAGGAGGTGAACGACCTGATCCTCCAGCAGGCCGTCACCGCCGACCCGGCGGAGCGCACCGCGCTCATCGAGCAGATCCAGGAGACGGTGGCCGGGGACCTGTCCACGGTGCCGCTGCTCCAGGGCGCGCAGGTCGCCGTCGTGGGCTCCGGCGTGGAGGGGGCCGAGGACACCCTCGACGCCTCGTTCAAGTTCCGCTACGGCGCACTGTCCAACGGCTGATCGACTCACCTGACACCCGACGCGGGCCGCTCACCTCCCGAGCGGCCCGCGTCGGTCGTCACAGGGACGAACGAGAGACATGACCTCCACCTCACTGACCGGACCGCAGCAGCCCACGGGCGTGCCGTCCGGGACCGCACCCGACGGCGACTCCCCCGTCGTCCGACAGGCCCGCAGGCGCTCCGGCGGCGGGCTCGGCCGGTACCTGCTGGTCCGGTTCCTCCTCATCATCCCGACCGTCTTCATCCTCGTGACGGTCGTGTTCTTCCTGATGCGTGCCACCGGTGACCCGATCACCGCCGCGCAGGGCGGCCGGCTCCCCGCCGACCAGCTCGCGGAGCGCATCCACCAGGCCGGCTACGACCGGCCGGTCCTGACCCAGTACGTCGAGTACCTCGGGCAGCTGCTGCGCGGCGACTTCGGCACCACGCTGAGCGACACGCGGCCCGTCACCGAGGTCATCACGACCTTCGGCGCCGCGACGCTCGAGCTGGCGTTCTACGCCCTCATCGTCGCGTTCGTCGTGGGCATCCCGTTCGGCCTGGCCGCCGCGTACTTCCGCGACCGGGTGCCGGACGCCGTGCTCCGCGTGTTCGCGATCGCCTGCTACGCCACCCCGGTGTTCTTCTCCGGCCTGCTGTTCAAGCTCGTGTTCGCCGTGCAGCTCGACTGGCTCCCGGTCGCCGGGCGCGCGTCGACGCGCTCCGAGATCGAGATGCGGCAGCTCGACGACCCGACCGGCATCTACCTGATCGACGCGATCCGCACCGGGAACCCCGACGTCGTCGTCGACGTCCTGCAGCACGCGATCCTCCCCGCGCTGGCCCTCGGCCTGCTGACCGCCGGCGTGTTCCTGCGGCTCGTCCGGACCAACGTGATCGGCACGCTCGGCTCCGGCTACGTCGACGCGGCCCGGTCGCGCGGCGTCGCGGAGTCCCGGCTGCTGCGCAAGCACGCGTACCGGCCGGCGCTCATCCCGATCGTCACGGTGATCGGCATGCAGATCGCGATGCTCCTCGTGGGCGCGGTGCTCACCGAGACGACCTTCGAGTGGCGCGGCCTCGGCTTCCAGCTCTCGGAGTACCTGCAGGCCCGCGACTTCGTGGCCGTGCAGGGCATCGTCGTCATGCTCGCGGTGATCGTCGCCGTCACGAACTTCCTGGTCGACGTCATCGCGGCGCTGATCGACCCGAGGGTGAGGTACTGACATGGCGACCGCGACCCCCGCCCCCGCGGCGGCCCCCGTGCGCCGCACCTGGCGCAACCTGCCCGTCGTGCACCAGCTCCGGCAGTCCGTCGGCCTGCAGCGCGGCATGCTCGTCACCGGCCTCGTCCTCACGGCGCTGCTGATCCTGGGGGCGATCTTCGCCCCGCTGCTCGCGCCCTACGGCTACGGCCAGCTCCGCGACGCGGACGGGCGCTTCGGCGCGCAGCAGCCGCCGTCGGCCGAGCACTGGTTCGGCACCACCGTCGGCGGCTACGACGTGCTGTCCCGCGTCATCTGGGGCTCCCGCACGGCGCTGCTCGTCATCGTGATCGCCATCGTCGCGTCGCTGTTCATCGGCGTGCTCCTGGGCCTGATCTCCGGGTACTTCGGCGGCTGGCTGGACCGCGTCCTCGTGGTGATCGCCGACGCCGTCTACGCGTTCCCGAGCCTGCTGCTCGCGATCGTGCTGGCCATCGTCATCAGCGGCGGCCAGTCGAGCATGATGGGCGGCGTCCTCGCGGCGGCGTTGTCGATCACGGTGGTGTTCACCCCGCAGTACCTGCGCGTCGTGCGGGCCGAGACCATCCGGATCAAGTCGGAGGCGTTCGTCGAGTCCGCCCGCGTCATCGGCGCGAGCAACTGGCGCATCATGACCAAGCACGTGCTCCGGAACGCCACCCGCACCCTGCCGCTGATCATCACGCTGAACGCGTCCGAGGCGATCCTCACGCTCGCCGGCCTCGGGTTCCTGGGCTTCGGCATCGAGCCGACCAAGGCCGCCGAGTGGGGCTACGACCTCAACCGCGCGGTCGCCGACGTCACCAGCGGCATCTGGTGGACCGCCGTGTTCCCGGGTGTCGCCATCGTGCTGTCGGTGCTCGGCATGACGCTGGTCGGCGAGTCGCTGAACGACCTGGCGGACCCGCGGCTGCGCAACCGCCGCGCGTCGGCCGACGTGGCCGGGGACGTCGCCGCGACGTCCGTCGTGCCGGGCGGTGCGCTCACCGCGCCCGGCGGCCTGGAGGGCCTCGAGCCCGGGACGGAGGCGGGCCGATGAGCACCGCGACGAGCAGCACCGGCCCGGCCTCCGCGCCGCTGGTCGAGATCACCGGCCTGTCGGTGTCGTTCGCGACCGACGCCGGCGACGTCCGGGCCGTCGACGACGTGTCCCTGTCGGTCGGCGCCGGCGAGGTCCTGGCCGTCGTCGGCGAGTCCGGCAGCGGCAAGTCGGTCACCGCCAAGACGATCCTGGGCCTCCTGCCGGAGACCGCCACCACGCGCGGCGCCGTCGTGCTGTCCTCCCGGGACGGCGCGCACCGCAATGACGTCATCGCGCTCGACAAGCCGGGCCTGCGCCGGGTGCGGGGGCGGGACGCCGCGATGGTGTTCCAGGAGCCGTCGACCGCGCTGAACCCCGTCTACACGGTCGGCTGGCAGATCATCGAGGGCCTGCGCGCCCACGAGAAGCTCAGCCGGGCGGAGGCGAAGACCAAGGCGATCGACATCCTGCGCCGCGTCGGCATCCCCGACCCGGAGCACCGGATCGACCACTACCCGCACCAATTCTCCGGCGGCCAGAAGCAGCGCATCGTCATCGCGCAGGCCCTGGTCCTGGAGCCGGGCGTGATCATCGCCGACGAGCCGACGACCGCGCTCGACGTCACCGTGCAGGCCGAGATCCTCGACCTGCTGCGCCGGTGCCGCGACGAGTTCGGCGCCGCGATCGTGCTCATCACGCACAACATGGGCGTGGTGGCCGACCTCGCCGACCGCGTCGCGGTCATGTACCAGGGCGAGATCGTCGAGCAGGCGCCGGTCGCGCAGCTGTTCGGCGCGCCCGCGCACCCGTACACCCGGGCGCTGCTCGACGCCGTGCCCCGGATCGGCCAGGGCGGCGCGCACGCCCGGGCCCGTGCCGAGGCCCGTGCGCCCGGCTGGGCGGAGCAGGCGCCGGTCGTCGCAGCGCGGGACCTGGAGATCACCTACCCCGGCCGGCTCCGGCAGCCCGGGTTCCGGGCCGTGGACCAGGTGTCGCTGTCGATCCGCCCGGGCGAGGTCGTCGGCCTGGTCGGCGAGTCCGGCTCCGGCAAGACGACGATCGGCCGGGCGATCGCGGGGCTCACCCGGGTGACCGGCGGCTCGCTGGAGGTGCTGGGCGTCGAGATGAACGGCGTCAAGGAGCGGCAGCTGCGGCCCGTCCGGCCCCGGATCGGGTTCGTGTTCCAGGACCCGGCGACGTCGTTCAACCCGCTGCTCACCATCGCGGAGTGCGTCGCGGAGCCGCTCGTCGTGCACGGCCGGGCGTCCGACGCCCGCGCGGCCCGGGCACGGGTCGACGAGCTGCTGGAGTCCGTGCAGCTGCCGAAGGCGTACGGCGACCGGTTCCCGCACGAGCTGTCCGGCGGCCAGCGCCAGCGCGCGTCGCTCGCCCGGGCGCTCGCGCTCGACCCGGAGCTGCTGATCGCCGACGAGCCGACCTCCGCGCTGGACGTGTCGGTGCAGGCGCGGGTGCTCGAGCTGTTCGCCGAGCTCCAGGAGTCCCTCGGGTTCGCGTGCCTGTTCATCAGCCACGACCTGGCCGTCGTCGACCTGCTCGCCGACCGGATCGCGGTGCTGCACCGCGGGAAGCTCGTCGAGCAGGGCACCGGCGAGGAGGTGCTCGGCGCCCCGCGCGAGGAGTACACCCGCCGGCTGCTCGCGAGCCTCCCGGTCCCGGACCCCGCCGAGCAGGCGCGGCGCCGCGAGGCGTGGCGGGCGCTGGTCTGACCTCCGCGCGCCAGCGATGACACCGCTGCGGGCGGGTGCACCGTCGTGCACCCGCCCGCAGTTTGAAGCACCTCGGGCGACTTGTCCCTACGCCGGCGGGCGCAGGTTCCATCCGTCGAACGACAGTCTCTGGGACACCCCCATGCGCTCTTCGAGCTGCGCGACTGCAGTGGCGGCCTGCGTCAACATCGCTTCGGGACTTCGCTGGTGCCGCGAGAACGCCTCGAGTGGATCCATCTCCAGGATCTCGGTGACGGCCCTCTCGTTGGCTCGCTTCGACACGTCGACCCTGGACGATACGAAGGGCAGTTTCGACGTGCCCGTGTCCACGATCACTCGCGCCTCGACATCACGGCGGAGGTTGATGGGGTCGACGTTCCTGGTGACGACCTTGTGCAGGCGGCCTCCCGCTACCGGTGCGAGCCCGTAGGTGAGTCCTTCACCCAAGCTGGTCAGGAGGACGTCCCACGCCGCATTCCAAGCCGTGCTTGCGAGTCTGTCCGGGTCAGCCGCACCCGAGATCTTGAGCACCCGCCGTGCGGACTCGTTCGAGAGCCCTGTGCCCACGAAGATTCCGCTTGCCAAGGTCATCGGGTAGGCCTGTCGGACACCGAGCTCATCGGTCAACCACCGCACGTACTCACGGAGAGCGACCTCACCGTCCTGGCGGTGCCCCGTGCTTCGTCGAGCGTCGAGGTGGGCGAGCATGAGCAGTGCACCGTAGGGGGCCACCAGCGCGACCCTCGGATCGGCCGGGTTGTCCGGGAGCGGCACCCTTCTCGGCCACCTCTTGTCCCGTGCCACCGGTGGACGTCGATCATCGAAGGCTCTCTGCACGTCCTCCGGCGACCAGTTGGCGACCACGTCGCACGCATAGTCGATCGAGCGGTACTTGACCTCGTCGACGCCGCGACCCCGGACATAGCTTGCTTCGGCGACCGCCCAGCCGTAAGAGAACTGGACCGGACGTGTTCCGCGATGCGGGAACCGCTCGAGCAGCGCGCGCAATGCGATGGGATCGACTCCACCCCGTCCGAAGTAGAAGCGCTCGATGTCGATCGCGACGTTGGTGTCGAGGACGAGCACGTCCGGCTCCTGCTCATCATCGTGCGGTCCCACTATGTGGTACGGGCCGATCTCCACTGTTCCTCGCCCCCATCGGTGCATCAGGTTCGTGCGCTGTCCCCCACATCTACCACCGGCTCACTCGGAGATGCCGGGACCACCACCTGGGACCTCCGGCCCTGGGGAATACCCCGGGGGGGTATACCGTTGGGGATCGTGACGGGCGCGTCGGCGCCCGCACGGAGGGAGCACGACGTGCACGGCTACAGCGGCGACAAGGACGAGTACCTGAAGCGCCTCAAGCGCATCGAGGGCCAGGTGCGGGGCATCGCCCGCATGGTCGACGAGGACGTCTACTGCATCGACGTCCTCACCCAGGTCGCCGCCGTGACCAAGGCGCTGCAGGCCGTGAGCATCGGCCTCGTCGAGGACCACCTGGGCCACTGCGTCGTGGACGCCGCCCGGCAGTCCCCCGAGGCCGGCGCCGAGAAGGTCCGCGAGGCCTCCGAGGCCATCGCCCGGCTCGTCCGCTCCTGACCCCCACCGAACCCGAGAGGACCACCCCCATGAGCCAGACCACCACCTTCGCCGTCGACGGCATGACCTGCGGCAACTGCGTGCGCCACGTCACCGAGGAGCTCACCGCGCTGCCCGGCGTCACCGACGTGCAGGTCCAGCTGGTCGCCGGGGGCTCGTCCCCGGTCACCGTGACGTCCGACGCCCCGCTCGCCGACGACGCGATCGCCGCCGCCGTCGACGAGGCCGGGTACGCCGTCACCCCGAGGGGGTCGCTGCTGTGACCACCGACGAGACCACCCCCGCACGCCCGCTGCCCGTCGCCACGGTCGACCTGGCCGTCGAGGGCATGACCTGCGCGTCCTGCGTGGCGCGCGTCGAGAAGCGGCTGAACCGCGTGCCCGGCGCCCGGGCCACGGTGAACCTCGCGCTGGAGACCGCGCACGTCGAGGTGTCCGCCGCCGACGACGGCAGCACCCCCGGCACGGACGCGCTGGTCGAGGCCGTGCGCGCCGCCGGGTACGACGCCCGGGTGACCGGCCGCCGGGACGTCCCCGGAGCGACCGCGGCGCCGGCCGAGCACGCCGCGCACACGGAGCACACGGGGCAGCCCACGGGCACCGCGCACGGGCACGGCCACGACATGGCCGGGCACGACATGGCCGGCATGGACCCGCGCGAGCACGCGCTGTCCGGCCACAGCATGGCCCCGGGCCACGACATGGACCCCGACGAGGACACCTCCGCCCCGACCGACGCGCGCGGCACCGACCTGCGCCGCCGGCTGCGGGTCGCGACGGTGCTGACCGTCCCGGTGCTCCTGCTGTCGATGGTCCCCGCGTGGCAGTTCCGCGGCTGGCAGTGGCTGGTCGCGCTGCTCGCGCTGCCGGTGGCGACCTGGGCGGCGTACCCGTTCCACCGCGCGGCCGTGCGGGCCGCGCGGCACGGGGCGTCGACGATGGACACGCTCGTGTCGATCGGCATCGTCGCGGCGACCGGCTGGTCGCTGTGGGCGCTGCTGCTCGGCGGGGCGGGCGAGCTCGGCATGACCATGGAGCCCACGCTCTGGCCCGCGGCCGACATGGGCGGCCACATGCCCGAGCTGTACTTCGAGGTCGCCGCGGTCGTCACGACGTTCCTGCTGGCCGGCCGCTACGCCGAGCACCGGTCCCGCCGCCGCGCCGGGGACGCCCTCCGGGCGCTGCTGGACCTCGGCGCGAAGGACGTCGCCCTGCTCGTCACGGGCGCGGACGGCCGGCGCACCGAGCAGCGCGTGCCCGTCGACCGCCTGCGCGCGGGTGACGAGTTCGCGGTGCGCCCGGGCGAGAAGGTCGCCACGGACGGCGTCGTCGTCTCCGGCACCAGCGCCGTCGACACCAGCCTGCTGACCGGCGAGCCGGTGCCCGTCGACGTCGGCCCCGGCGACGAGGTGACCGGCGCGACGATCAACACCGGCGGCCACCTCGTGGTCCGCGCGACGAGGGTCGGTGACGAGACGCGCCTCGCGCAGATCGGCCGCCTGGTCGCCGCCGCGCAGACCGGCAAGGCGCCCGTGCAGCGGCTGGCCGACCGGATCTCCGCGGTGTTCGTCCCCGTGGTGCTCGTGCTCGCGCTGGCGACGCTCGGGGCGTGGCTGCTGTCCGGCTCCTCGGCGCAGGCGGCGTTCACCGCCGCCGTCGCGGTGCTGATCATCGCGTGCCCGTGCGCCCTCGGCCTCGCGACGCCCACGGCGCTGCTCGTCGGCACCGGCCGCGGCGCGCAGCTCGGCGTGCTCATCAAGGGCCCGGAGACGCTCGAGCAGACCCGGACCGTCGACACCGTCGTGCTCGACAAGACGGGGACCGTCACCGAGGGCCGCATGGCGCTCGTCGACGTGCTCGTCCCGGAGGGCGCGGACGCCGACGAGGTGCTCCGGTACGCCGGGGCGGTCGAGGCGCTCGCCGAGCACCCGATCGCGCGGGCCGTCGCGGAGGCCGCGGCCGCCGTGTCCCCCGTGACCGCGGGCGTCGGTGGCGACGGCGTGGGCATCGGCTCGGACCAGGTGCACGACTTCCGTGCGACCGCGGGCCTCGGGGTCAGCGGCGTCGTCCGGGCGGCGCACTCCGGCGTCGCGCTGTCCCGCCGGGTGCTCGTCGGACGCCCCGCCTGGCTGGCCCAGGAGGGCGTGCCCGCCGACGACGACCTCGCCGCGCGGTTCGCGGCCGCGGAGGCCGACGGCGCCACCGCCGTGCAGGTCGCGTGGGACGGCGCCGCGCGCGGCGTGCTGGTGCTGCGCGACCCCGTGAAGGCGACGTCCCGGCAGGCGGTCGACGAGCTGCGCGCGCTCGGTCTGCGCCCGGTGCTGCTCACCGGGGACAACGCCGGTGCGGCCCGCGCTGTCGCCCGCGAGGTCGGCATCCCGGAGGCGGACGTCATCGCCGAGGTGCTGCCGGCCGACAAGGTCGACGTCGTCCGCCGGCTCCAGTCCGAGGGCCGCCGGGCCGCGATGGTCGGCGACGGCGTGAACGACGCCGCGGCGCTCGCCACCGCGGACCTCGGCCTCGCGATGGGCACCGGCACGGACGTGGCCATCGAGGCCGCCGACGTGACGCTCGTCCGCGGGGACCTCCGGTCGGCCGCCCAGGCGGTGCGCCTGTCCCGGTCGACGCTGCGGGTGATCAAGCAGAACCTGTTCTGGGCCTTCGCGTACAACGTCGCGGCGATCCCGCTCGCGGCGCTCGGCCTGCTCAACCCGATGATCGCGGGCGCGGCGATGGCGTTCTCGTCGGTGCTGGTCGTGGCGAACTCGCTGCGGCTGCGCCGGTTCTCCTGAACGGTCCCGCCGCGGGGCGGCGGTCAGCCGCTACGGTGCACCTGACCGCCGCCGGTCCGCCCGGCGCCCAGTGAAGGAGATCTGCGTGACCGCGCGCCGCCCCGTCCTCGAGATCGCCGTGCAGGACCTGGCGGGCTACCGCATCGCGGCCGACGCCGGGGCCGCGCGCACCGAGGTCTGCGCGGCCCTCGCCGCGACGGGTGGCATCACCCCGAGCGCGGGGCTGCTGGCGACGCTGGTCGCCGAGCGGGACGCGCGCGCCGCCGCCGGCGGGACGCCCCCCGGCATCCACGTGCTCGTCCGGCCGCGCCCCGGGTCGTTCGTCTACGACGCCGACGAGCTCGACGTCCAGGTCCGCGACGTCCGCGCGTGCGTCGAGGCCGGCGTCGACGGCGTCGTCGTCGGGGTGCTCACGGAGTCGGGCGCGGTCGACACGGCCGCCCTGGGCGTGCTTGTCGCGGCCGCCGACGGCCGCGAGGTGACCTTCCACCGGGCCGTCGACGCGGTCGAGGACCCGTTCGCCGTGCTCGACGACCTGGCCGCGGCGGGCGTCACGCGCGTCCTGACCTCCGGCGGCGCCTCCCGGAGCATCGACGGGGTGCGACGGCTCGCCGCGATGGTGGAGCACACCGCCGGGGCCGTGCAGATCCAGGCCGGCGGCGGCGTGCGCCCGGTCGACATCGGGGCGCTGGTCGCCGCGGGGGTCGACGCGGTGCACCTCTCGGCGAGCCGGGCCGTCGCCGGTGACGGCGGCCCCGGGGGCGGCGGGGCGTCGGGGCACACCGTGACGGACCCGGACGTGGTCGCCGCGGCGGTGGCGGCGCTCGCGCGGGGCTGACGAAGAGCTGCGCTCGCGTGCGAGCACTTCGACAACATGTACCCAAAGATGTCGACGAGCGACGCGTTTCCGCACTCACCGTCGGCGCTCGTCCTCGCCCGGGGGTGGTGTGGATGTGTCGCCGCCACCGAGTGACCGTGCCGCCTGGTGAGCGGTAGACCTCAGGGGGCATCGCCGTTCGCACGTGCTTCCTATCTACGTGACCGATTTCGTCCGCGGAGGACGACGCCACCACCCGCAATCAAAATGAGGCACAAGTAGATCATCACACGCCCGAACCAGAGCCAGAAGGCGTCCGCTTCTCCTTCCGGATTCAGACCCAAGAGCACGATGATCTCCAGTCCAGGCCCGGGGCCGTCAACGTTCGTTCCCTTCGCTCCCGATATTGTGAGCAGGGTTGCACCGATCGCTATTGATAGATAGGCAACTGCGGTGACTACCTGCTTGTTACGTCGCGAGAGGCGCTCATACGATCGGCGATCGTCAGTCACTATGTCCCCATTCTCACGTCGACCATCTGCTCCCAAATCAACGCCCACGGAGCCAGCGCGGCCCCGATGAGAGCCGAGATCAGAGCTCGCGGGATCGAACCATGCGACGACAATGATGCGCCCCCGTGGCTGAGGCCCATCCATGCGCACAGTCCAGCGGCGATCAAGCGTGTGTAGCATGCCGACCGACCTAGAGCCGGCGTCGCCGCAGCGGCAACCACGGGCGCCATTAGCGCGAGAAGCATCTTTGCATATCTGGAGGAAATCCTCGCGATGAAGACTCATCACGCAGTGCTTGATGAGTCGTCGTGGCGCGCAGCCCCCCGTACTAGAGCGATACGACGCGAGTGCTCTTCGCGACTCTACCGCGGTTCGCTCGCGAGTCGGATCACGCGACTCGAAAGCCAATCCACCTCGACAAGATCGACGGAGCGACCGTACACCGTCGCATATCCCGCCCGCGCCTCCTGCTTCAGCCTCACCTCATACCCTGCCGAATAGCCACCCATTGCTGTCCCCGAGATCAGAGCCGGGACGATCACCAGGAGCGACAAGGGCGAATCCACGAAGGACTCGTCGAATATGAGGCCGCAGATCACCCCGATCAGCAGGAACGCAAGAAAGCTGGCAGCCCAGATGAACCCGGGTCTCGAATAGCATGCGGCACTGACACCCTTGAGTTGTTCAAATTCGATGCCCGCGTGCCATGTGCTCATAATGTGAACCTCAGTCGATCGAAAACCCAGTCCGAGCGTTCCGAGCTGGTCGCGGATGACGGCCATGGTGTCGTCGCCGGAGCGTCCGGCGACCGCGGTCAGACCGTCGAAGGCCCAGGTCTCCGCGACGGTGCCCGTCGCGGTCTGGGTCGCGGTACCGACGGCTCGTCCCAGGCCGTCGCGGGTATACGTCGTGGCGGCGTCGTCCGTGGCGTACGAGCTGATCCGGCCCGCCGCGTCGTACTTCGCACTCGAACGTACGTCCGCAGACAGGGCCGGGTCGCCGGTCCCCGACGCGGACGAGCGCGCGCCGTTCCCGTCCACGGCGTACTGGGCGTGCGCGATGGCACCACCCCGGTCGACGTCCGCGGCGAGGAGTCGGTGCGCCTGTAGGTGCGGTCGCACGATTCCAGGGTGTGCTCACCTTATCGCCACAGCATCTCGCCGGTCGGCCAGACACTCGGAGGCATCTCGGTATACCAAACGAGTTCAATCTCAATTACGACTTTTCGGCTGTCAATCCAGAAAATCAACTCACCTTGCGGATTACCGCGATCATCTCGACCGAAGAGCAACTGTCCGGACAAGGGGATCGGGGTGAGGCGA
Source organism: Cellulomonas endometrii (assembly GCF_949769265.1). Lineage (NCBI taxonomy): Bacteria > Bacillati > Actinomycetota > Actinomycetes > Micrococcales > Cellulomonadaceae > Cellulomonas > Cellulomonas endometrii. Next base: position 20,173 of record NZ_CATKPC010000015.1, read on the forward strand.
TCGCTGTCTTGAGGTCGATTCACCTCCGCGAATGTAGTGATTTCGTCCGAAAGAACAACTCCGCTAACTCGTGGATCCATAGCGGTATCGCCGAGGATTCTGCGCGCGCATACGACTAGATCGGCAGCATTATCGGCGCGTAGCCTCTCCGGCATGTGCTCCATCAGTTTCTCACATACATAGTTCCGTTTCGGGGTTCCGAGCGCTTCGCACCGGAAAGTCGTCCTCGTGGCCAACGTCGCCGACTCGTGTCTGCCGCGGTACGCACGACCGTCATGACGCCCACTGCGCCTCCAACTCTCGAGCGCATTGCGCGCACATCAACAATTTGTGCCCAGAGACGTCGACCAGCCTAACGTTGAGCTCAGTCGCCATTGAATAACCGTGGCATCGGGTGGACGATATAGCTCGCTGCAGTGCGCCACTCATCTACTCGTCCATAAACCAGGGTTCGGAGACGAGCGCCTCACAACAGACGCCACACATCACATAATGAACGCCTTCCACCGCGAAAACGGCAAACTTGCCGCCGCGCCTCACTAAATGGAAACTATCGCGAGCGTCCTCCACGTGGATCGTAGGCTCCCCCTTCGACGCGGCCGAGGACGTGAAGACGGCCGCGAATTCTCGATTGAATGCGAGCGTAAGGACGCCGGATGCGCGCGCAAGTTTGCGATCGAAGTTGCCGCCGAAATATGCCGAGACTGCCGCTAAAATGAGCGCGCGCGAGACAGCAGGTATCGGATGCCTGCCTTTTACTACTGAGCACACGAACGCCCCGGGGAACAGCATGTCAGCGATATCTTTGACACTGTGCCGCGAGTTGATCATGTGTCGCTTCACTTGTGCTTGATCACGCGGCATACATGAGCTCCTCCCTCTGGCCGCGGTCTCGATTTTATCATATTCCCGGCGCTATGGCATTCCGCCGAGCCAGTCGAGAACCCCGGCGTCATACGCTAGCTGTCCGCCCGGAAGCACCTTGATTGTTGCTCTCTTGAGATTGTCAGCCGTGCCGCACGCTTCCGTGCACGTCCCGGCGCCGAACGCTTGCACGAGTTGATTGACTCCACGCGTCGTCTTCGACCCGCCGCTGACGACCTTGTACATGGACACCATCAACACGGGGATGCCTATGGGAATGCCGGCGACCGTCGCAGTCGCGACACTTCCGGCCAAAACACCCGCGACGCCGCTGGCAAACGATGTGGCTCCCCACGCGATATTGATGATTCCTGCGCTAGCGGTCCCCCAGTCGAACCCCCATTCGCGCGTCGCGAGCGTGATGGCCGAGTTCCAGATGGAGTCAGCGACGCGATCGAGCCGGATATGCATGTTGCCGAGGGTGCGTTCCGCATGTGTCAGCGCTTCGCGCGCGTTCGGTTTGTGCACGAGTCCGACCGGGCTCGCTTGTGCAGCCACCGTTCTCTTGGCGCGAAGCGGGCTCGCGCTCTGCGCTCGGGTTTCCTTGGGTGAGTATCCGGGGCGCCAACCCGGCGCGTATCCAGCGCTTGCTGGTTTGGCCTGAGCGTTCTTCGCGGCTGCGTACGACCTGGGCGAGCCCCACATGCCGTCGATCAGCATGCCCGCGAACCCCAGGACGTCGATCTGGGACGTGGGGTTGCCGGTGAGGAAGGCGAAGCCGTTGAGGGTGGCCGGTGCCTCGAGCAGTCCCCGCCACGCGTCCATTGAGGCCCAGCTACCGGTCACAGGGTCGTACAGGCGCTGGTGGTAGTTGACGGTGCCGGTGGCCAGGTCCGTGTCCTGGCCGGAGTACCCGACCTCCGAGCCCCACCCCGATGTGTCCGGTTCGCTGCCGCCGAGGTCGCTGTACTCCATCGCCTGCGTGATCGAGGTCGTGCCGGTGGCGCCGGATGCCTGCGCGATGACCGAGCCGAGTGCGTCGACCAGGCCCCACCGGGTGGGACCGTCGAGCGTGCCGGCGAGGCGTTCATCCGTTCCCAGCGCGAGCGTTCCGAGCTGGTCGCGGATGACGGCCATGGTGTCGTCGCCGGAGCGTCCGGCGACCCCGGTCAGACCGTCGAAGGTCCAGGTCTCCGCGACGGTGCCCGTCGCGGTCTGGGTCGCGGTACCGACGGCTCGTCCGAGGCCGTCGCGGGTGTACGTCGTGGCGGCGTCGTCCGTGGCGTACGAGCTGATCCGGCCCGCCGCGTCGTACGTCGCCCTCGACCGCAGGTCCGCTGACAGGGCCGGGTCCCCCGTGGCTGACGCGGACAGGCGCGCGCCGTTGCGGTCGACCGCGTACTGGACGTGCGCGGTGGCTCCACCACGCACGACGTCCGCGGCGACCAGCCGGTGCGCCTGGTCGTACGTCGCCGACCACTGCGTGGACTCGCCGGCGACCGTGGTCGACCACGACGTCCGGTTGGCTGTCGCGTCGTACCCGTAGTGGGCCTCGTCCCCGTCACTCGATGCGGAGGCGGTCAGTCGGGAAAGGGCGTCGTAGGTGTACTGCGTGCTGTGGGTCGCCGCCGGTCCGGGCAGGGCGCTGGTCCCCACGGGGTCGGTCGCGCCTGCCACGTGGCCGGTGGTGCGGGTGCGGCTGGTGACGTTGGACGCGTCGTCGTACGTGTAGTCGAGGCGGATGCCCTCGCCGTCGGTGGCCACCGGGTCCGGCACGGGCAGCACGCGGTTCTTCGCGTAGTCCGCCGCCGCCTGGCAGCGCACGCCCGCACCGGCCTCGGGCACCGTGCGGCTCGCGAGGTAGGCGTCCGCCGACGTGCACTCCGCCCCGCCGCGCCGCACCGGTGTGACCGCCACCGCCGGTTCGGTCGGCACCGCGGCGTCCGCGTCCGGGTCCCGCGGCGTCAGATGCGCGAGCGTGGTGATCCGCCCCGCGGGGTCGTAGGCGAAGGTCGACTCCACGCCCTGCGCGCCATCGGCCTCGGTGCGGGCCGTCGCGGTGAGTCGACCGCTCGCGTCCCAGGTGTGGTCGAGGTCGCCCCAGGGGGTGTGCTGGGCGACCAGCTGACCCGCGAGGTCGTACGTGGAGGCAACCGTGTCGCCCGACGGGAGCGTCAGCCCGGTGACCTGACCGGCCGCGTCGTACGCGTACTCGAGGGTCTGCCCGTTGCCGTCCGTCTGCTTCGAGAGGCGACCCGCTGCGTCGTACGCCCAGGCCGTCGCGCCGGTGGCGTCGGTCATGGCGATGGGCAGGCCCTCCGCGTCGTACTCCAGGTCGACCGTGGTGCCGTCGGCGTACCGGGTGGTCGCCAGGTCGCCGCGGGCGTCATAGGTGTAGCGCGTGACATGGCCGTTGGCGTCCTGGGCGCGCTCGACCCGGCCGGCGGCGTCGTAGGCGGTCGTCCACACCGAGCCGACCTGGTTCGTCTCCGACACGACGCGACCCGCCGCGTCGTACGCGAACGACGTGACACCACCGCGGGCCTCGGTGATGCCGGTGAGGTTGCCGTCGCCGTCGTAGGCGTACCCGGTGGTCGCCTCGACCTCGGTTCCCGCGCCCTCCTGCACCGACACCAGCTGCCCCGCGGGGTCGTAGGCGTACCGGGTGGGCGTGCCGTTCGGGTCGGCGTAGCTGGTCTGCCGGCCGGCTGCGTCGTAGGTGTAGGCCACGGCGGCACCGGTGGGGTCTGTGCGAGACACCAGGCGCCCCGCCAGGTCGTAGGCGTAGACCGTCGCCGCGCCGAGCGCGTCCGTCTCGGACACAACCCGTCCCGCGAGGTCGTAGGCCGTCGACGTGACGTGGCCCAGCGGGTCGGTCTGCGTGACGACGCGTCCCATCGCGTCGTGCTCGAGGCCGGTCACCGCGCCGAGCGGGTCGGTCACCGATGCGAGGTTGCCCGCGAGGTCGTACTCGTACGCGGTGCGGTTCCCGAGGGGGTCGACCTGGCTGACGAGCCGCCCGGAGGCGTCGTGCTCTGCTGCCCACGTCTGTCCGCGCCGGTCCACGACCGACGTCAGGTCCCCGGCGTCGTCGTACGCGTACGTGGTGATCTCCCCGGCGGGGTCGGTCACGGCGACGAGCTGGTCCATGACGTCGTACGCGTACGTCGTCCTCGCGCCGGTGGGGTCGACCTCGGCGACCAGCCGGCCGACCGCGTCGTAGGCGTAGGCGGTGGTCGCACCGGTGGGGTCGGTCACCGACTCCAGGCGGCCGGCGTCGTCGTAGGTCGACGTCGTGGTGCCGCCCTCGGGGGTGGTCTCGGTCAGCACGTTCCCCGTGGCGTCATAGGTGATCACCCATGCACCGCCGTTCGGGTCCAGCACGGTCACGGGACGGTCGGCACCGTCGAGCTCGTACGTGACGACCCCGCCCAGAGGGTCGGTCTGGGACACCAGGGCGTCCTCGGTGTTGTACGTGTACGTCGTCACGCCACCCTCGGGGTCGGTGACCGAGGTGAGGCGGAACATGTCGTCCCACCCGTAGGCGGTGACCGCTCCGGTGGGGTCGGTGACCGTCAGCGGGTGGTCGTTGGCGTCGTAGGTGATCGACACGACGCCACCGTCGGGGTCGGCCTGCGTGACCAGACGGTCGCCGGCGTCCCAGGCGTACGTCGTGGTCGCACCGACCGGGTCCGTCACCGCGATCAGGCGGTTCGCCGCGTCGTAGGCGTACCTGGTGACGCCGCCGGTCGGATCGGTCGCCGAGACGACGTTGCCCCGGCCGTCGTAGACGTAGGTGCTGGTGCCCCCCTCGGGGTCGGTCTGCGACAGCACGTCCCCGGCCGCGTCGTACGTCGCGGTGGAGCGCGTGCCGTCCGCGAAGACCACCGCGTCCACCAGACCGGCCGGGGACAGGGCCCACGTCGTGGTCCGGTCGCCGCCGTCAGGTCCGCCCGGGTCGGTGACCGAGGTGACCTCGCCGCCCACGTCGTAGGTGTACGACCTGGCGGTCCCGTCCGGACCGGTCTCCGTGGCGATGTTGCCGGCGGCGTCGTAGGTGTAGGTCGTACGGCGGCCCTCGGCGTCGACGTAGCTGGTCTGCCGGTCCGCGCCGTCGTACGTGAACCGCTCCACCTGCCTTGCCGTGTCCTGCGTCTTCACGACCCGGTACTTCGCGTCGAACCAGTACGTCGCGGGACGGCCTTCGTTGTCGGTGTAGACGACGTGGCGCAGACCGTCGGCGTCCGGGGTGTCCGCGTAGCTCCAGGTGCGCCGGTTGTCCTGGGCGTCGTACTGCTCGACGACCCGACCGGCGCCGTCGTAGACGTTGCGCAGGTACCGCACCCCCGCGCGGTCGGTGGCGGTGAGCATCTGGTGGGCCGCGTCGTAGGTGAAGGTGCGGGTTCGCCCGTCGGGGTCGGTGATGACGGTCAGGTCGCCGGCGCCGTCATACCCGAGACGCCAGGTGCGTCCGTCGGGCAGCGTGAACCCGGTGACCCGCCCGGCGCCGTCGTTCGTGACGGCGATCGTCTGACCCGCGGCGTCGGTGATCGCCGTCAGCGGGACGAAGGCGTCGTCGCCGTCCGGGACGCCGTAGGTCAGCGTCGTCGTGTTCCCCGTGCGGTCCGTGATCGAGACCAGCTCGCCGATGCCCTCGAGGTCGCTGGTGTCGTAGACGCGGCGGGTGCCGTCCGCGTCGGTCTGCTCCAGGCGCCCGCCTGCGGCCTCCCGCAGCGTCGACGTGTTGCCGGGGTCGGCGGTGAACCCACCGGCGCCGTCCGGTTCGTACACGAACGAGGCCCCGTCGCCGCGCACGACCATGACGGAGCCGTCCGAGAACCGCTGCGCCCGCCCTCCGAGGTCGAACGACCAGCCCGCGCCGACCCGCGTGGGTCGCCCGTCCTGGGAGTTGTAGAACAGGGTCAGCTCGGTGTCGCCGGCGCCCCGGCCGGGCAGCGTGAACAGCGGCTCGTCCTCGAACAGGTTGCCCGTCGAGAAGGACACCGGGTCGGCCCCGTAGACCAGGTAGTTCATGTGGCCCAGCAGCCGCCACCGCGCCAGCTCCGCCGCGCTGGGCCGGTCGGGCCAGCCGCCCCCGAAGTAGTCGGTGCAGTTGAAGCCCTGGCCCTCGAGGTGCTTGCCGAGGCCGGTGAAGACGCCGTTCACGATGTGGCCGAAGCCGTTCTCGATCACCGGCCAGTCGTAGTTGTGGTTCAGGAACAGCGCCTCCAGGTGCACCTTCGCACCCGGCAGGCCCGCGTACTCGGGGTAGGGCAGAAGGGGGTGCACGTTGATCGGCAGCGACGGGCGGCCGGTGTAGCCCGGCAGCTCGTCGTTCAACCGCAGGGCCGCGTCGATCGACAGCGGGTCCTCACGGAAGTACACCCGCGACCCGCCGCCGCTCTCGCTGCCGCTGGGGTCGTCGTCGAAGGAGTTGAACCCGATCGTCAGCAGCAGGTGCGGGTTCGCAGCGGCCGCGATCCCCGCGCGCAGGTCCCGCGACACCGTCGGCGAGCTGCCGTCGCGGGTCAGCACCACGTCCGCGTGGCACGCCTGCGAGAACAGGCTCTGCAACCCGGTCGCGAGCTGCATGTTGTACGGCAGCTCGGTCACGTGCGCGCCGTTCGGTGCGGTCGTGTCCGCGGCGTCGTTGTCCGGGTCCAGCACGATCCGCGGGCGCGGGTCCGGGTCGTTGGGGGTGCCGACGACCACGAACTGCGAGAGGTGGTCGAGCTCACCGACGACCTGCGACGCCTCGGCGTCGAGGTAGGACGGCACCTGCGTCCAGGCGGAGTCGCCGGACTCACGGGTGAACAACCGCACGCTCCCCCGGTCGACCCCGGCCGCCGACACGCGCTCGGGGTCCACGGCGACCTCGAGCCGCAGACCGGGGACCACGTCGGTGTCGATCGACGGGTCCTCGGGAGTCTCGGGGGCGACGGTCGCGAACCGTGCCGGGAAGGACGTCACCGTCGAGCCGTCCGGCCCGGAGGCGACCACCTCGAACGGGTCCACCAGGAGCACCGCGTCCGCGGGCAGGCCCGGGTCGATGCTCGAGCGGGAGCGGGCCGAGGTGGTCCCGGGCAGGTCGTCGACCCGTACGGCCAGGTCGGTGGCCACGTCGTGACCCGAGAACTGCGCCCGCACGCCCAGATCCGCCGCGACCACGGTGCCGCCCGACCCGGCGGCCACGGTGCCGTCCGGGGCCTGAGCGGGCTGCGTGAGAGTCCGGGTCAGGTCGGCGAGCACGTCGCCGACCTCGGCGCCGGTGAGCGGGTCGGGCGCGGCTTCCTCCACCGGATCCGCTGGATTGGTCGGCCCGCCCTGCTCCGGGCTCGGGGCCGCCTCGGTCGCCTGCAGGGCCCACTCCCGGGCCAGTGCGACGACCTCCTCGCTCGTCAGGAGGCCCGCCGGCTCGCTCGCCGCGACCGGCCCCGCCATCGTCACGAGCAGCGTCCCCGCGACCGCACTCCCGACGCCGACCCGCAGCACGCGGCACCCCCGGAGCGCGCGGAGGCGACCGGCGGTGCCCGGCGCCGTCACCGCGCGCCTTCGGAGCGCTCGGTGGTGCCCGGGCCGCTCTCGGTGGCCAGGGCTGCCGACCGGCGCCGGACCAGCCAGGCGCCGGCACCCAGGGCGCCGAGCGCCGCGAGCAGCAGCGGCCACCAGTCACCGCCGGTGCGGGCGAGGTCACCCCACCACGTGCCCCGGTCGTAGACGACGCAGGCGTGCAGCTGGTCGGCGTCCGAGACGCCGTCCCCGTCGTAGTCCTCCGAGCCGGTGGCGCAGGTCGCGTCCCCGCAGATGACGACCTCGGCCCAGTCGCGCACGCCGTCGCCGTCGACGTCCTCGCGGCCGGTCGCGCAGACCGCAGAACCGCAGGTCAGGCGCTCGGCGTAGTCGGGCATCCCGTCGGCGTCCCGGTCGGCACCGGGGTCGACGGCGGTCGTGGACCGGGAGGCCAGCCGCTCGACCCAGTCGGGGACGCCGTCGCCGTCGTCGTCCTCGTGCCCGGTCGCGCAGGTGACGGACCCGCAGACGGCCTGCTCGACCGCGTCGGGGATCCGGTCGCCGTCCTGGTCGCACGAGCGGTCACCCGGATCGCACCGCAGGTCGGCGGACACCGGGCGCGGCGGGCCGGCCGACGCCTCGCCGGCGAGCCCGAGCGCGCCACCGAGGACGAGAAGGACAGACACCAGCACCCGGCACGCCGCACCCACCACGGAACTCCCTGAGTCGCCAGCACGACGACCCGACGGGGTCCCGTGCACGACCAGTGAGGCGTGCAGGCGCCACTCAGCAGGCGCTCAGCGACGAAATGGGTGGCAGGTCAGGGGCCGAACTGAGTGGTGCGCCGCAGGAGACGAACGGAACGCTGCGTGGTCCACTCAGCCCCTCCCCGGCTCAGCGGAACCGGCGCCCCTCGTCCCGCCGGTACGCCAGCACCGCGAGGACCGCGAACACCGCCGTCCACCCCAGCAGCACCGGCAGCGCCACCGCCGAGCCCTCGATGCCGGTGGTCACCTGGACCACCAGGTCCCGCGCGGCCCGCGACGGGAGCGCCTGCGACAGCGTGTCGAGCCAGTCGGGGAACGCCTGCGGCGGGAGGAACAGCCCGCCGGCGAAGGCGAGCGGGAACAGGACCGCCTGCACCACGGCGATCGCCGCCTTGGCGGACAGGGAGTACCCGATCGCCAGCCCGAGCAGCAGGAACGGCACCGCGACGACCGGCACCAGCGCGATCCCCGCGGCGGCCCGCCACGGCGCGGTCGACGCGTCCGTGAGCAGCCACGCGATCAGCAGCACGGGCACCTGCGCGCCCAGGCAGAACACGATGCCGTTGACGATCCGGCCCGCGAGCCGCGGCCCCGCGCCGGCCGGGAGGGTCCGGACGTACGGGTCGAACGCGAGCTGGCGGTCCTCGGACACCCCGGCGCCCAGCGTGAACAGGCACGCCGACATGACGGCGAACGTGCCGAGCTGCGCGACGGCGGCCACCGCGGCGAGCGGGTCCCCGGACACCGCCGGCTGCGGCACCACGAAGAACAGCAGGGCGAGCGACGGGAACAGCAGGTTCCCGATCACGGCGATCGGGACGCGCACGGACTCCAGGAGCTGGAACTTCGTGTGCAGCCACGCGAGCGCCAGCCAGGACCGGGTGCCCGCCCGCAGCGGGAGGGGGACGGTGCTCATCGGGTCTCCTCCGGTGCGGTGGTGGTGAGGGCCAGGAAGGCCTCCTCGAGCGAGGCGCCGCGCACCTCGAGGCCGCGGAACGGCACGTCGTCGCGCACCAGCGCGCGGACCACCGCGTCGGCGTCGGACGCCAGCAGGACGGTGCGCCGGCCCTCCCGCTGCACGTCGAGCACGCCGGGCAGGGCCGCGAGCGCGGGCTCGGCGTCCTGCGGCACCTCGAGGAGCACCCGCCGGGCGGCCGCCATCGCGAGGACGGCGGCGAGCTGGTCGTCGACGAGCACGCGGCCGGACCCGATGACCACGACGCGGCGGGCGAGCGCCTCGATCTCCTCCAGGTAGTGGCTCGTCACGAGGACCGTCGCGCCGTCGGACTGGTAGTCGCGCAGCGCCTCCCACAGGGTGTGCCGGGCCTCGACGTCCAGCCCGGTGGTCGGCTCGTCCAGCAGCACGACGCGGGGCCGGCCGACCAGGGACAGGGCCACGGCGAGCCGGCGCCGCTGCCCGCCGGACAGCCCGCCGGTCTGGCGCCGGGCCAGGCCGGTGAGGCCGAACCGCTCCAGCACCTCCCCGCGCGGCATCGGGTCGCGGTAGTGCCCGGCCACGAGGTCGACCACCTCGCCGACCCGGAGCGTCGAGGGCAGCCCGGTCTCCTGCGGGGTGGTGCCCAGCGCGACGCGGGCGGCCGGGTCCCGCGGGTCGCCACCGCAGAGCCGGACGGTGCCGCTGTCGGGACGTCGCAGGCCGCTGACGAGCGACAGCAGCGTCGACTTGCCGGCGCCGTTCGGGCCGAGCAGGCCGACGAGCTCCCCCTCGTGCACCCGCAGGGACACGTCGTCCAGCGCGACGACGTCGCCGTACCGGCGGGTCACGTGGTCGAGCTCGACGAGGGCGGTCATCGCGAACCGCCGAGCAGCTCGGTCAGGGCCCGGGAGTACCGCTCGAACGCGGCACGGCCCTCGGCCGAGAGCTCCACGTACGTCGCGGGCGTGCGGCCCTCGAACGTCTTCTGCACGGTCACGTACTCCGCCTCCTCGAGCTTGCGCAGGTGCGTGGACAGGTTCCCGGCCGTCATGTCGAGCAGCTGCTGCAGGCGGGGGAAGGTCAGGCGGTCACCCGGCGCGAGCGCCGCGAGCGTCGCGACGACCCGCAGCCGGGACTGGGCGTGGATCACGGGGTCGAGGTCCGCGTCGGTCATGCGCGCGCCCCCCGACGGGCGGACCCGCCGCGCCGCCGTGCCGCGTGCGCCAGCACCGCACCGAGCGCCATGCCGCCGCCCCCCGCCACGCACATGACCGCGAACGTCGCCGGCATGCCCACGACGGTCGCGACCGCGGCGACGAGCACCATCCAGACCCCGAGGGCGAACTGCGCCCGGTCCTGCCAGAGCGCGCCCCCGGCCATGTAGAGGACGCCGACGATGAGCGCCGAGACGCCGTTGGCGAGCAGCGTGATGGTCTCGTCCGGCAGCCCCGTGCCCGCCAGCCCGGCCACGATCCCCTGCCCGCCGACGAACGCGACGAACCAGGACCAGCCGTACAGGGCGCCGGTGGTGCGGCTGACGCCCTCCAGGCCGGACATCCGGCGCAGCGAGTGCACGATCGTCGTCGCCACCCCCGCGGCGATGAGGACGCCGAACACCGCCCACGCCCACCACGGCATCGCGGCGACCCCGTCGCGGCTGGTCGCCCACAGCACGCCGTAGCCGACGGACCAGGCGACGGCCCAGATGCCGAAGATCACGCGGTCGTCGGTGTACGCACCGCTCCGGACGCGGGTGCGCTGCGCGTCGATGATGGCGCGGGCCGCCGCCGGGTCGAGCGGGGCGTCGGCCGGGCCGGCGTCGGTGGGCTGCGTCATGCGGGTGTCCTTCGACCGGGGCTCTGCGGGCGCCAACAACTTTGTGCTGCAAAGTAGTCGCTGACGGGCGCGCGCCGCAAGGGGTGGAGGTGGAGAGCCGCGGTTCTGCGGGTGCGCGCCGCACGGGGGCGCACGACCGGGACCCGCGCTTCCCGGTGCCGCTCAGCGATCACCCGGGCGTCGTCCAGCGCGGCGTCCTACGCTGCGCGGGTGACCGCCGCCGCCCTGCCCGCGCCCGATCCCGACGCGCCCGGGCCCGCGGCACCCGCGCCGGCGGCACCCCGCCCGGGGACGCCGCCGGTCTCGGACCGCGCCTGGCGCCGCCGGCTCACCGCGGAGATCTGGATCGTCCTGGGCCTGTCGCTCGGGAAGTCGGGCGTGTACGCCCTGGTGAACATCGTCGCGCGCCTCACCGAGGACGCCCCGCTCGCCGAGCAGTCCGCGACCCTGAACGCCAGCCGGTCGCCACGGCCGTACCTCGACCTGACCTACCAGCTCCTGTCGATCGGGTTCGCGCTCGTGCCCGTCGCGCTCGCGCTGTACCTGCTGTCGGCGAACGGGCGCAGCGCGGTGCGGCGCATCGGCCTGGACGGCGCCCGCCCCGGCCGCGACCTCGGCGTCGGGCTGGGGCTCGCGGCGCTGATCGGGCTGCCCGGCCTGGGCCTGTACGCCCTCGGGCGGGTCGTGGGGATCACGGTGGAGGTGCAGGCGGCCGCGTTGAACGCCGCGTGGTGGACCGTGCCGGTGCTGGTGCTGGCCGCCCTGCAGAACGCGCTGCTCGAGGAGGTGGTCGTGGTCGGCTACCTGATGGAGCGGCTGCGGGACCTGCGGTGGCGCACGCCGGCCGTGCTGGCCGCGAGCGCCCTGCTCCGCGGGTCGTACCACCTGTACCAGGGCATCGGGCCGTTCGTCGGGAACGTCGTCATGGGCCTGGTGTTCGCCGAGTACTACCGCCGGCGCCGGCGGACCATGCCGCTCGTCGTGGCGCACACGGTGCTCGACGTGGTGGCGTTCGTCGGGTACGCGCTCGTGCCGGCGCAGTGGCGCGCGGCGCTGGGGCTGGTCTGACGCCTCACGGCAGGTCGGCGGCCGTGGACCCGGCCGTCGGGGGCGCGCCACCGGACGACAGCTGGCGCGCCAGCGTCCGCGTCGCGAAGCCGGACACGAGCATCACGACGCCCGCGACGAAGGCGAACAGCCCGTACACCGTGAGGATCACGTCGACCGTGCCCTGCGGCTTGATGGCCAGCAGCAGGCCGAACAGGAACCCGACCAGGCCGAACACCAGCGTCCCGGACCACGCCAGGTCGCGCGCCCGGTACTGGACCACGGCGACGACGACGGCGGTGACCCCCAGCACGAGCACCCACAGGGCCAGCAGGTAGAACAGGACGAGCGCGGTCACGTCGGGCCAGAGCATGATCAGGGCGCCGAACGCGATGTCGACCAGGCCCTCGGCGACCAGCCACCCGAAGCCCGGCTTCCCGCGGGCGAGCAGCGCCTGCAGCAGCACGACGACTCCGTCGACGACCGCGAACACGCCGAACACCCACACGAGCGCGACGAGGGTGCCGAGCGGCTCCACCAGCAGCAGCAGGCCGAGCACGATCATCAGCAGCCCGCGGAGCACCGGCAGCCACCACACCGACCGCAGCACCGATGCCAGCCGGTCGTCCAGGTCCTGGGCCACGTGCGCCTCCCGCTCGTCGAACGTGCCGTGCTCCTCGTGCTCGCCACGCTAGTCCGCGCAGGTCATCCCCGCGACGGAGGCACCACCCGGCCGCCGTCATCCTCAGGGACGGACATGCGGCCGGGTGCGGCGGGGAGCCCCTCTGAGTGGCGCCTCGCTGCCTAGACTCCACGTCATGCCCGACGCCTCGACCAGCGCGCCGGCGGCGCCCGGTCGACCCGAGGGCCCCGCCACGGGACCGCGCATCCCGACGCCCGCCGACGGGCTCGACCGGCCGCAGGTCGTCGACACCCCCGAGGTCCGGGTCCACCACCCGAGCGACCTGCTGGGCGTCGTCTTCAGCCTGCTCGGCGCGGTCGCGGTCATGGTGCTCGCCACCTACGCGCACAACACCACGACGGGCGTCGCCGAGGACGTCCAGGGCTTCGCGACGCTGCTGCGCCAGCTGCTCATCGTGCCGGTCGCCCTGCTCGAGAGCGTCGTCACCTTCATCGTCCCGCTGGCCGTGCTGACCGAGCTGGCCCTGCGGCGGCTCGGCCGGCAGATGATCGAGGCGTCGGTCGCGGCGATCGCGGCGGTGCTCGTGACCTCGGGCGTCGCGTGGCTGATCGAGAACCTGGGCTCCGACCAGCTCGTCGCCGGCCTGTCGGTGCGGCTGGCGGGCGAGCTCACGCTCACCATCCCGGGGTACATCGCGCTCATCGCGGGCCTGCTCACCGCGACCGGCCCGCGCACCCGCCGCCGGACGGTCGCGTGGTCCTGGAACCTGGTGTGGGTCGCCGTCGGGATCATGGTGATCACCGCGGGCGTGTCCCTGCCGGGGGTCGCGGTGGCGCTGCTCCTCGGCCGGGCGACCGGCCTCGCGGTCCGGTACGTGTCCGGGGTGCGGTCCGAGCGCGCGTACGGCGCGAGCCTGGTGGCGGGCGTGCGCCGTGCCGGCTGGCACCCGCGCCTGCTGGTCCGGGTGGCCGGCGAGGACGAGGACCGGCCCGACGGCGAGAGCGCCCAGGTCGCGGGCACGGTGGGCACCCCGGCCGCGCGCGCGGTCGTGCGGTCCGCGGACCACCGCGTGTACGAGATGACGACGACCGACGGGCAGCTCCTCGACGTCCTGGTGCTGGACGGCGACCGGCAGGTCGTCGGCTCGCTGAGCCGGCTGTGGCGGTCGCTGCGGCTGCGCGGCCTGGACGGCCGGTCGGTGGTGTCGCTGCGGCAGGCGGCCGAGCGCGCGGCGCTGCTGTCCTACACGGCCACGGCCGCGGGCGTCCGCACCCCGCGGCTCCGCGGCATCGCGGAGGCCGACTCGTCGATGATCCTCGTGCAGGACCGGGTCGCGGACGCCGTGCCGCTCGCCGACCTCGACCCCGAGCACATCAGCGACGACGTGCTGCGGGAGATCTGGGCGCAGCTCGGCCGGGCCCACGAGGCCGGGCTCGCGCACCGCGCGCTGACCAGCGACGTGATCCTGGTGTCGGACGGCGGCGCGCGGCCCACGGTCTGGCTGGTCGGGTGGGAGCAGGGCGACGTCGCGTCCTCGGACCTCGCGCGCCGGATGGACCGGACCCAGCTGGTGGCGCTGCTCGCGCTGCGCGTCGGGACGACCCGGGCGCTCGAGTCGGCGGTCGCCGTGCTGCGCGAGGACCAGATCGCCGCGATCGGCCCGCTGCTGCAGACCATCGCGCTGCCCCGCCGGACCCGCGAGGAGCTGCGCGCCCACAAGGAGGTGCTGACCGAGCTGCGCTCCGCGCTGGTCGCGCGCCTGCCCGAGGCCGACGTCGAGCCGGTGCAGCTGGTGCGGTTCGGGGCCCGGGCGGTCCTGACGATCCTGCTGACGACCGCCGCGGTCATCATCCTGCTGACGTCGATCAACCTCCGGACGATCCTCGACGCGCTCGCGACGACCGACTGGCGGCTCAGCGTCCTGGCGTTCGCGCTCGGCATGCTCACGCTGCTGGGCGCCGGGCTCTCGCTGGTCGCGTTCTCCCCGGTGAAGCTGTCGGTCTGGCGCGCGACGGTCGCGCAGTCCGCCGCGACGTTCGTGGCGCTGGCCGCCCCCGCGGGCATCGGCCCGGCCGCGCTGAACCTGCGGCTGCTCACCCGGCGGGGGACCTCGACGTCCCTGGCGACGGCGACGGTCGCGCTGGTCCAGGTGGCGCAGTTCATCGTCACGATGCTGCTGCTGCTCGTGCTGTCGGTGGCCTCCGGGACGAACCAGCTCGAGCGGTTCACGGTCTCCCCCACCGTGATCGTCGCGGTCGGGGTCCTCGCGGCGCTGGTCGCCGCCGCCATGCTCGTGCCCCGGGTGCGGCAGTGGGTGGGCACCAAGACGCTGCCCACGCTGCGGCAGACCTGGCCGCGGCTGATCGAGGTGGTCGGGCAGCCGACCCGCCTGGCGATCGGCCTGGGTGGCAACGTGCTGACCACCTTCGGCTACGTGCTCGCGTTCGAGGTGTGCCTGCTGGCGTTCGGGCAGGAGCTGTCGCTCGTGCAGGTCGCCATCGTGTTCCTCGTGGGGAACACCGCCGGGTCGGTCGCCCCGACCCCCGGCGGCATCGGCACGACGGAGATCGCCCTCGCCGGCGCGCTGTCGGTCGTGGGCGTGAACCCCGGCGTCGCCACCTCGGTCGCGGTGCTGTTCCGGGTGCTCACCTACTGGCTGCGGATCCCGGTCGGCTGGGCGTCGATGCGGTACCTGCAGCGCGTCGGCGAGCTGTAGCGCCGGTCAGGACGCCGCGGTGCACTCCCGCTGGGTGGGGACCAGGTCACCGCTGGCCGCGAGCGCGGCGGCGACCCGGGACCAGGAGGTGAGACGGGAGGCGGTGCGTCCCGTGACGTCGGGGCGGAGGCCGGAACCGGTGCGGTCCCGCTCGGCCGGCTCGTAGAAGCCGCGCTGTTCCATGACGAGTCCTTCGTTCGGCAGCCCGGCTGACCTGCGGGGGTCCCGTGGCTTTGCGTCCCCTCCTCGCGGAGGGTTTGCCCTTGTCGCTGACGATCCCGACTGTAGGCCCGCGGCCCGCCGTGGCGGAAGGGTTCCTCCAGCAGATCGAGGAACAGACGCCGCATTTCACCCACTCAGGCCAAATCGGGCATATGCCCCGGGCCTGACGCGGGAAGGCGGGACGGGTCAGCCCTGCGGCACCGCGCGCAGGAACGCGTCGAGCAGCGGACCCGAGGTCGTCGACCCGAAGTCGCCCGTCTCGACGAACACCGCGACCGCGAGGTCCCCCTGCGCCGCGATCATCCAGGCGTGGTTCTGCAGGTCGGCGCCGGTCCCGTACTGCGCCGTGCCGGACTTCGCGATGACCTCGGGGCCGGGGACGCTCTGCAGGAACGTCGCGCCGCCCTCGGTCACGACCGCCCGCATCATCGCCCGCAGCGCCTCCGCCTCCGGTGCGGTGAGCGGCTGGGCCGGCTCCGGCGCGGGGGTGGGCGTCGCGCCCTCGTCCAGCAGGAGCCGGGGGGTGACGCGCGCGCCGGCCGCGACGGACGCCGCCACCGTGGCCATGCCCAGCGGCGTGGCCTGCACCCGCGCCTGCCCGATCATCGACGCCGCGTGGTCGGTGCCCCCGGTGGCCTCGGCGGGCACGGAGCCCAGGGCCCCGGCGAAGCCCAGGTCGGCGTCCTCCACCAGGCCGAGCGCCTGCGCGGCGGCGGCCAGCGCCTCCTGCGGCGCCTGGTCGGCGGCGGTGAGGAAGGCGGTGTTGCACGACTCCGCCACCGCGGTGCGCAGGGTGATGTCGCCCAGCGCGGACGCCGGGTAGCCGGGGTAGTTCTGGAACTCCCGGCCGTCGACCGAGGCCGTCTCGGGGCAGGTCACCACGCTGTCGGGGGTCAGGCCCGCCCGGAGCAGCGCGAGGGACGTCGCCACCTTGAACGTCGACCCGGGCGCGTACAGCCCGAGCGTCGCCGTGCTCTGGCCGCCGCCCCCGGGGCCGCTCGCCGCGGCGAGCACGTCGCCCGTCGACGGCCGGATCGCGACGACCGCGCTCGCGCTGCCGGTGACGGTCGCGACCACGTCCTCGGCCGCCTGCTGCACCGCCGGGTCCAGCGTCGTGCGCAGCGGCCGGCCCGCCGTCGGTTCCACGTGGAACAGCTGCCGCTCGGCTGCCCCGCCCGAGGTCGCGACGACGGTGAGCCCGGGCAGCCCGCGCAGCTGCTCGTCGAACTGCTTCTGCAGCCCGCCGAGGCCGGTGAGGTCGCCGCCCTGGATCGCCCCCTCCGACTCCTCGACGATCTCCGCGGTCGCGGGGCCCACCGTCCCGAGCACCGGCCGCGCGAACGCCCGGGTCGGCGCCAGGGGCAGCTCCGCGGGCACGGCGTTGACGCCGGGCAGGGCCGCGAGCGCCGCCACGTCGTACGCCGGGTCGCCCTCGCGCACGACGATCGCCTCGACGAAGGCCTTCTCCCCTGCCGCCGCCACCTGGCCGGCGTAGGCCTCGGCGTCCAGCCCGAGCGCGCCCGCCAGCCCACGCGCCGCCGCGTCGGCCTCGGCGGCCGGGACCCGGGTCTTGTCGATGCCGACGCGGAAGACGGGCCGCGCCTCGACGATCACCGCGTCGCCCGCGCCCAGCACGTCCGCGCGCTCCGCCTGCACCCGCCGGACCGACAGCACCTCGGCGTCGGTGAGGTCGGGCGCCAGCAGCATCGGCGACCACGCGGCCCGCCACTCGTCGTCGACGCGCACCAGGCGGGCGTGCGTCGTGTAGGTCCAGTCCGCGTCGCTGCTGTCGACGTCCCAGGTGAAGGCCAGCTCGACGGACGCGGTGGTCTCGTCGTCCTCGGCGGCCACGACCTCGCCGGCCTCGACCTGCGGCACCCACGGGTCCAGACCCTCGTACGCCGCGGTGCGCCGCTCGGCGGCCGCGCCCGCCGTCGTGCCGTCCAGGGGCACGCCCGCGAAGTCGCCCGTGGCCAGGGCGTCGGCGAGCGCCGCGGCGACCTGCTGCCGCTCGTCGTCGTCGCCCCCGCTGCAGGCACCGAGCGCGATCACCAGAGCCGCGACGGTGAGCACCGTGAGCGGCCGGCGCGCGCGGGCACCGCCCGCCGGACCATCCGGACGCGCGCCCCGTCGGGCCCACGTCGCCCCCGGCACCCAGCGTGCTGCCACGTCGACCACTCGCGCCTCGCCCCGATCCTCACAACGCTGCGCCGTCCGCCGCGGCACGCGGTCGCCGGTCCCAGGTGGTCCGGCGCCAGGTCAGCCTAGGGATCCTGACCACCCGGGACGGCCGGAACGGCGAACGGATTCGCGCGGGTGCTGTGCGCATCCTGTGCGAGGCGCCCGGCGGTCCGGTTGACGCCGCGGGGAGCGTTGTCTGGAATGGGGCGATGTCCCCTCCCGATCTGCCCTGCAGTCCCGTGCGGCGAGCCCGCACCCCGCGCGCGTCCGGCACGGGGGCTCGCCGCTGATGGACTCCGAGACCTGGGGCAGCATCGCCCTCGTCCTGCTCTTCATCCTCGTAGGCGGGGTGTTCGCCGGCAGCGAGATCGCGCTCGTCTCCCTGCGCGAGACCCAGATCAACCACCTCGAGCGGCAGAGCGCCCGCGGCGCGCGCGTCGCGTCCGTCGCGCGGGACCCCAACCGGTTCCTCGCCGCCGTCCAGATCGGCGTCACCGTCGCCGGCTTCTTCTCGGCCGCCTACGGCGCGTCGACGATCGCGCCCGACTTCGCCCCGGCCATCGAGGCGCTGGGGGCCTCCCCCGGCCTGGCGAACACCATCGCCCTCATCGTGCTGACGCTGATCATCGCCTACCTGTCGCTCGTGCTCGGCGAGCTCGTGCCCAAGCGCATCGGCCTGCAGCAGTCCGCCCGGGTGGCGCTGGCCGTCGCGCCGCCGCTCGACCGGTTCGCGTCCCTGGTGCGGCCGGTCGTGTGGCTGCTGTCGGCGTCCACGAACCTGCTGGTCAAGCTGTTCGGCGGCGACCCGCACGCGACCGGGGAGGAGATGACCGAGTCCGAGCTGCGGGACCTCGTCATCGCCCACCAGGGCCTGCCCGAGGACGAGCGGCGGATCCTCACCGACGTCTTCGAGGCCACCGACCGGTCCGTCGCCGAGGTGATGCGCCCGCGCGGCGAGGTGCACTTCCTGGAGGCCCGCCTGTCGCTCGCCGAGGCGCTCGACCGGGTGCGCGACCAGCCGTGGTCGCGGTACCCCGTCATCGGCGAGGACTTCGACGACGTGCTCGGGTTCCTGCACATCCGCGAGCTGCTCGAGGCGCAGGGCCGCGACGGCGTCCGGGTGCGCGACGTCATGCGGGAGATCGTCGTGCTGCCCGGCACCAACAAGCTGCTCCCGTCGCTGTCCCGGATGCGGCGCGAGGGCGTGCACATCGCCGTCGTCGTCGACGAGTACGGCGGCACGGACGGGATCGTCACCCTGGAGGACCTGGTCGAGGAGCTCGTCGGCGACATCCGCGACGAGTACGACATGCCGGGCTCCTCCGGTGCCGAGGCCCGCGAGGGCGCGCCCGGGTCGTACGACGCCGGCATCACGATCGAGGAGTTCACCCAGCTCACCGGCGTGCAGCTGGCGGACGGCCCGTACGAGACGGTCGCGGGGTTCGTGATCGCGCGCCTCGGGCGGCTCGGCGACGTCGGCGACGCGGTGGAGGTCGACGGGCACCGGATCGAGGTGACCGCGGTCGACGGCCGCCGCATCGCCCGGGTGCGGGTGGTGCCCCCGCCGGAGGACCCGCCCGCGGGCGACCCCGGGTGACCGCGGGGGTGATCCCGCCCCCGCCCGGATGCGCGCAGCCCGTCGCTGCCGCACCCTGGACCGGACGTCGTAGCAGAGCGACCGGGAGGATCGACCATGACGCACCGTCCGGACCGGCTCGTCCTGGACCCGGAGCCGCACGCCGTGGCCGAGGGCCGCACCTGGGTCGTGCAGCGGGCGACGCGCGCGCACGCCAGCGCCGAGGAGGCCGCCACGGTCGAGCTGCTGACCAGCGAGGTGCTGACCAACGCGGTCGTGCACACCCGGGCCCACCGGCACATCTCCCTGACCGCGGAGTGCCACGACGACTGCGTCCGCGTCACGGTCACGGACCCCGACCCCACGCTGCCGGTCGTCCGCCCGGGCAACGCCGGTCGGACCGGCGGCAACGGGATGCGGATCGTGGACGCGCTGGCCTCCCGGTGGGGCATCGACCTGCACCCGGGCCGCGGCAAGACCGTGTGGTTCGAGACGCCGGTCGCGGCGATGCCGCACCTGCTCACCGCCTGAGACCTCCCGCCCCGGCGCGCGGGCGGCCATGATGTCGTTCCATGACGGCACCGCCGGCAGCATCCCGTCCGGGCACGCCCGCAGTGCCGCCACCGCGCGCGGAGCAGGCGAGGGCCGCCGCGCGCACCGCGGCGACCACGCTGCTGCTGCTGCTCGTCTACGCGGTGCGCCCGGCCGACCGGCCGACCGCCGCGGTGCTCACCCTGCTGGTGGTCGGCCTCGTCGTCCTCGTGGCCGTCCTGGTGTGGCAGGTGCGGGCCGTCATCCGGTCGCCGTACCCCATGCTGCGCGCGGTCGAGGCCTTCGTGGTGGCCGCCGTGCTGTTCGTGACGGTGTTCGCGACGGGGTACGCGGCGCTCTCGGAGGCGGCGCCGGCCTCGTTCACCGAGCCGCTCGACAAGCTGGGCGCGCTGTACTTCACGATGACGGTGCTCGCGACGGTCGGGTTCGGCGACATCGCGCCGGTCTCCGGCGCCGCCCGCGTCGTGACCACCGTGCAGATGGTGTGCGGGCTCGCGTTCCTGGGCGTCGTCGGGCGGCTGTTCCTCGCGGCGGTGCAGCGGTCGCAGCGGTCGGGCCGGCCGGACTGAGCCCGGCGCCGCGCACCATCGGGTGGACGGTGCGAGCGGACACGCCGACGGCGAGTCGGTCCGAACCGTCCACCCGGCCGAGGGGAGGAGGCGCCGTCAGGCCGTGGCGGCGGGCGCCCGGTGCACCCCCGAGCCGTCCGACCCGTTGCTCGACGCGCCCCGCGCCTGCGCCAGGGCGTGCGCCTTGAGCGCCTCGAACTCCGCGCGGTCGATCGCGCCGTCGTCGAGCAGGATCTTCGCCTGCGCGATCTGCTGACCCGGCGCGGCCCCGGCCACGTCGCGGATGTACTCCTCGCCGGCGGCGCGGGCGGTGCTCGCGGCGCGGGCGCTGCGCTCGGCCATCCCCCGGCCGCGGGCGATCAGGTACACGAGCGCGGTCACGAACGGCAGCACCACCAGGAAGACCAGCCAGACGGCCTTCCACCAGCCGGAGAGCTCTCGGTCGCGGAACAGGTCCCCGATGATCGAGAACAGGGCGAACAGGTACGCGATGAACGCGAACGCCCACACGAACCACCAGATGATGTCCCAGAAGTCGGTCCAGAAATCCATCTCGACCACGCCTCTCGAGTCGCGCCGAGAGTCTTCCGGCGGGGTGTCGACGACATCCCCCGTGCCCTCGGACGCCTCCACCGTAGAACCGCGGGGTGTCCGCGGTCACGCCTTTCCCGGCACCCGCGACGGAATGCACCGCGCCGGCGCCGGGTTCGCAGTCGGTATGAAGGCAGTCGTGTACGAGAAGTTCGGCGGGGCCGAGGTCCTGCAGGTCGTCGAGCGCCCGGAGCCGCACATCGGCCCGGACACCGTGCTGGTGAAGGTGGTCGCCGTGGGGCTGAACCCCGTGGACTACAAGGTCCGGGAGGGGTACCTGCAGGGGCTGATCGACACCCACCTGCCCGCCGTGCCCGCGTGGGACGTCGCGGGCGTCGTCGTGAAGCCCGGGCTGGACACCCCCGAGTTCGAGGCCGGCGACGAGATCCTGGCGTACGCCCGCAAGGACGTCGTGTCGGACGGGACGCTCGCGGAGTACGTGTCCGTGCCGGTGCGCACCGCCGCGAAGAAGCCCGCCGGCTTGTCGTTCGAGGCGGCGGCGGGCCTGCCGCTCGCGGGGCTGACCGCGCTGCAGACGGTGCGCCGATCGGGGCTCGGCGAGGGGTCGACGGTGCTGGTGCACGCGGCCGCCGGCGGCGTCGGGTCGATCGCCGTGCAGCTCGCGGTGCACGCCGGGGCGCGCGTCGTCGGGACGGCGTCGGAGGGCAACCACGCGTACCTGCGCGCGCTCGGCGCGGAGCCGGTGGCGTACGGCGACGGGCTCGTCGAGGCTGCGCGGGCCGTCGCGCCCGAGGGCTTCGACGTGATCCTCGACTACGTCGGCGGCCAGGCGATCGACACCGCCCCGGACCTGCTGGCCCCGGGCGGCACCATCGTGTCGATCACCGACGCGCGGGCCCGCGACGAGCTGGGCGGCCAGTACGTCTGGGTCCGCCCGGACCCCGCCGGCCTGGCGGAGCTCGCGGACCTCGCGGCGCGGGGCGTCGTGCAGGTCGAGGTCTCGCAGACCTTCGACCTCGACCACGCCGCCGACGCGTTCCGCGCCCTGGAGACCGGGCACACGCGCGGCAAGATCGTCGTCACGGTCTGACCGGTCCGCGGCGCCCCGCACCCCGGGGCGCCGCCGGCCCGGCCGGGCCCCTGCGGCGTCAGAACGCGCGGGCGGCGACCAGGTCCCGCGTGACGTCGTGCCGGGGGGCGCCGAGCACCTCGGCAACCGTGCCCTGCTCGACGACGACGCCGGCGCTCATGACGAGCACCCGGTCGCACACCCGCCGCACGACGCCGAGGTCGTGGGAGACGAGCACCATCGCGATCCCGTGCTCGCGCCGCAGCTCCACCAGCAGGTCGAGCACCGCCGCCTGCACCTGCACGTCGAGCGCCGACACCGGCTCGTCCAGCAGCAGCACCCGCGGGTCCGACGCGAGCGCCCGGGCGATCGCGACCCGCTGCCGCTGACCGCCCGAGAGCGTGCGCGGCCGGCGGTCGAGCACCGACGCGGGAAGGTGCACCCGGTCGAGCAGCGCCGTCGCCGCCGCGTCCCGGTCCGCGCGCGCCGGGGGCAGCGGCGCCGTCGCGAGCGCGGACCGCAGCACGTCCCGCACGGTCAGGCGCGGGTCGACGGTGCCGAGCGGGTCCTGGGGCACCAGCCGCACTCCGGACCGCAGCGGCCGGCGCGCGCGCTCGGGCAGCGCGGACCACGGCCGGCCGTCGAGCAGCACCTCCCCCGCGTCGGGGACGTCCGCGGCGAGCAGCAGGCGGGCGAGCGTGGTCTTGCCCGAGCCGGACTCGCCGACCAGGCCGACGGCCTCGCCGGCCCGGACCCGCACGTCCACGCCGTCGACCGCGTCGACCCGCCCGCCCCCGGGCAGCGGGAACGCGCGCCGCAGGCCCCGCCCCTCGAGGACGACCTCCCCCGGGGGCGGCATCGCGCCCGGCCCGTCGCCCAGCCGCGCGGCGGCCACGAGGTCGCGGGTGTACTGCTCCCGCGGCGCGGCCAGGACCGCGGCCGTCGCGCCCTCCTCGACGACGAGCCCGTCGCGGAGCACCACGACGCGGTCCGCGACCCGCGCGACGGCACCGAGGTCGTGCGTCACCAGCAGCACGGCCGTCCCGCGGTCGCGGAGCCCGGCGAGCAGGTCCAGCACCCGCGCGGCGACCGTCGCGTCGAGCGCCGTGGTCGGCTCGTCCGCGACGAGCAGCGGCGGGTCCGCGACCAGCGCGGACGCGATCAGGGCGCGCTGCCGCATGCCGCCCGACAGCTCGCCCGGCCGCTGCCGCGCGCGCACCGCCGGGTCCGGCAGGCCGGCGTCCGCGAGCGCCGCCAGCACCCGCTCCGCCCGGTCCACGCGTGACGGCCGGGAGCCACCGGGCCGCGGCACGTCGAGCGCCTCGCCGACCTCCGCGCCCACGGTGCGCAGGGGGTCCAGCGACCCGAGCGCGTCCTGCAGCACCAGGCCGACGTCCCGCCCGCGCGCGGACCGCCACTGGCGCGCGGTGAGGGCGGCGGCGTCGCGGCCCAGGAGCCGGAACCGCTCCGCTCGGACCTGCGCCCGGCCGCCCTCGGCCGCGAGCCCGACGAGCGTCCGGGCCAGGACGGACTTGCCTGCCCCGGACCCGCCGACCACGGCCACGCACTCCCCCGGGCCGACGCGCAGGTCGACGCCGCGCAGCACCTCGGGGCCGCCGGGGAACTGCACCCGGAGCCCGGCGACGTCGAGCACGGCCCCGCCGGCCGGGACCGGCGCCCGCGTCACGCGGCCACCGCCCCGACGCGCCGCCCCAGGACCGTCAGCGACGCCGCGGTCACGGTGATCGCGAGCCCGGGGAACACCGTCAGCCACCACGCGGTGTCGATGTACACCCGCCCGGCGTTCAGCATCGCGCCCCACTCCGGCGACGGCGGCAGCGTGCCCAGGCCGAGGAAGCTGAGCGCGCACACCCACACGACGGCCTGCCCGATGCCGAGGGTCGCGACCGACACCAGCGGCCACAGGGTGTTGGGCACGACGTGCCGGAGCAGCACCCGCCCCGGGCCGTGCCCCTCCAGGCGCGCGGCCTCCACGTAGCCGCTGGACGCGACCGACCGGACCCGTGCCCGGAGCATCCGCGCGTACCCGGGAGCCGTCGCCGCGCCGACCGCCAGCACCGACGCCTCGACGCCCGCGCCCAGCACCGCCACCAGCAGCAGCGCCAGCACCAGGGTCGGCAGCGCGAACAGCACCTCCAGCACCCGGCCGATCGCGGCGTCGAGCCAGCGCGGCCCCAGCCCGGCGGCGAAGCCGAGCACGAGCCCCGCGCCGACGCCGATGGCCGTGGCCGCCGCGCCGATGCCGAGGGAGGCGGCGGCGCCGTGCACGACGCGCGTGTAGACGTCGCGGCCGGACTCGTCGGTGCCGAACCAGTGCGCGGCCCCCGGGGCGGTGAAGGCCGCCCGCGCGTCGATGGCGTTCGGGTCGCCCGGTGCGAGCACCTCCGGCCAGAGCACCGCGACGACCATCCCGACGACCGCGAGCGCCGCCAGCACCCCCGGGACGCCGAGGCCGCGCAGGACGACGCCGATGCGACCGGCCGGACGGACGGCACGCGCCCGGTCGAGCGTCGCGGCGGTCATCCGAGCACCGCCGGCTCCCCTGCGCCGGGCACGCGCGCGCCCACGGCGCCGGGCGTCCCGGAAGGCCCGGCCGCGCCGCGCAGCCGCGGGTCCAGCGCCCGCTCCGCGAGGTCGACGAGCAGCATCACCAGGACGTACGCGACGGCGACCACGACGACGGCCCCGACCACCACCGGCACGTCCCGCTGCATCGTCGCGTCCAGCAGCAGCCGGCCCAGGCCGGGGCGGCCGAAGAGCGTCTCCACCACCACGGCGCCGCTGAGCAGGGACCCGAACGCCCAGCCGGACAGCGACACCGCGGGCAGCACCCCGTGCCGCAGGGTGTGCCGCCACAGCACCCGCGTCGGCGACGCCCCGCGTGCGCGGGCGCTGGTCGCGAACGGCGCGGCGGCGGCCTCCTCCAGGGAGTCCCGCATCACCTGGCCGAGGAACCCGGCGACGGGCACGGCCAGCGTCAGGGTCGGCAGCACGAGCCCGGCCGGGTCGGTGCCGCTGCTCGTGGCGGGGAACCAGCCCAGCGTCGAGGAGAACACCACGATGAGCACCGCCCCCAGCCAGAAGTGCGGGACCACCGCGGCGACCACCTCGGTGCCGCGCAGCAGGGCCGCGCAGGCGCGCCCGACCGGCCCCGTCGCCCGGACGGCCAGCGTCGCGACCGCGAGCGCGAGCACCCACGCGACGACCAGCGCCAGCACGGCGAGCAGCATCGTCCCGGGCAGCTGCTCCGCGAGCAGGTCCGCGACGGGCACCTTCCGGGAGTACGAGTCGCCGAGGTCGAGCGTCAGCACCCGCCACAGCTGCACGAGGTACTGGACGAGCAGCGGCTGGTCGAGCCCGTACTCGGCGCGCGCCCGTTCGACCGCCTCCGGCCCGGCCTGGGAGCCCGGCCCGCCGAGGATCGCCTCGGTCGGGTCCCCGCCGGCGGCGCGCAGCGCGAAGAACACCGCGGTGGCGACCACCCACGCGACCAGCACGGCGGACCCGAGCCGGCCGAGCAGCCAGCGGAGCCACCCCGGCGGCCGCGGGCCCGCCCGCCGGGCCGGGGCGGCCGCCGTGGTCGCGCTCGTCAGGCCCCCAGCCGCGCGTCGAGGAACGTCGGCGTCGACACCGTGTCGAGGGTCCGCACGCCGGTCACGCCGCGGGTCAGGAAGTGGTTCTGCTGGTCGTAGAGCGGGAGGATGTAGTAGCCCTCGAGCACGATCTTCTGCGCCTGCTCGTAGAGGTCCGCGCGCTCGGCGTCGTCCGACGTGGTCGCGGCCCGGTCCAGCAGGTCGTCCAGCGCCGGGTCGGTGACGCCGGCGTGGTTCGCGAAGTACCCGCTGGGCGCGGGGACGGTGCCCTCGGAGTGGTAGAGGATCCGCAGGACGTCCGGGCCCACCTTCGTGTACGGCGCGGACACGGCCTCGTACTCGTGCGCGCCCAGGGCGCCGTACCAGCCGGACAGGTCCATCGGCTCGAGGACCACCTCGAAGCCGACCTCCTTGGTGTTCGCCTGGATCTGCTCGAACAGGGACTGCTCCGCCGCGACCGACTGGTTGGTGCTCACGGGGAACCGCACGGTCAGGCGCTGCCCGTCCCTCGTCCGGTAGCCCTCGTCGTCGCGCTCCGTCCAGCCCGCCTCGTCCAGCAGGGCGTCGGCGGCGTCGGCGTCGGTCGTGAACAGGTCCGCGTCGGAGTACGCGACCGGCTCGACGCTGGACAGCGGGGAGGTCGAGCGCGTGGCCGTGCCGGCGAACAGGGTCTCGATGCCGGGCTCCGGGTCGGCCGCGCGGACGAACGCCTCGCGCACCCGCACGTCGTCGAACGGCGCCTGCAGGCTGTTCAGCTCGATGCGGTTGGACGACCCCGGTCGCGGGGCGTCGACGTGCGTGATGTCCCCGCCCTCCTCGGCCTGCGCGACGGCGTCGGGCTGCGGGTTGTCGATCACCTGCACCTCGCCGGAGCGCAGCGCCGCGTACCGGGTCGCGGCGTCGGGGATGAACCGCCACACGATCTGGTCGAGGTGCGCGACGCCGTCGTGGTCGGACTGCGGGTCCCGGTTGACGTACTCGTCGTTGCGGACCAGCACCACCTGCTGCTGCGGCGTCCACTCGTCCACGACGAACGGGCCGGTGCCGACCGGCTCCGCGCAGTTCGCGTCCATGCCCCGGGCGATCCCCGTCGGCGACTCCATCGCGGTCCACTGCTGGCTGAGCGACTCCAGGAGCGCCGCGTCCGGCTCGGTCAGGTGGAACCGCGCGTGCGTGGCGTCGACGACCTCGACCTGCTGGACCTTCTGCATCGCCAGGTAGCCCGTCGACGACTGCGTGTCCGGGTCCTGCAGGTGCTCCACGTTGACCTTGACGGCCTCCGCGTCGAACGGCGTGCCGTCGGTGAACGTGACGTCGTCGGCCAGCGTGAAGTCCCAGGTCAGGCCGTCCTCGGACGTGGTCCACTCCGTGGCGAGCCACGGCAGGATCGTCCCGTCCGCGTCGCGTCCGACCAGCGGCTCGAGGTACTGGGTGCTGATCAGCGCCTGGGGGTAGTTGCCGCCCACGTGCGGGTCGAGGCAGGTCGGCTCGGCGTCGCCGGTCGCGTAGACCAGGGTGCCGCCGTCCGTCGCCGCGGCGTCGTCGGCGCCGCCCGAGCCGTCCGAGCCGCCGGAGCAGGCGGCGAGGGCCAGGACGAGGCCGGCGGCCAGGGCGCCACCGAGGCGCGCGCGGGTGGGTCGCAGGGAGTGGGGCACGGGGTCCGCCTTCGGGGGTCCGGGGGTCGGCGCAGCACTCGGCGCCGTTGTTGCACTGCGTCCAACAATAGGCCCGGCGAGGCGCGTCGACCCGCGTCCGCGGTGTGATCCGCGTCCTACGATGACGGGCGTGCCCGACCCCGCCGCCCGCCGCACGGGCCGACCGCCGGCCTCGTCCCGCGCGATGCTGGAGGAGGCCGCGGGCGAGCTGTTCCTGGAGCGCGGCTACGCCGCGACCTCCGTCGCGGACATCACGCAGCGCGCGGGCGTCAGCCGCAGCACCTTCTTCAACTACTTCCCCGCGAAGGCCGACCTGCTGTGGGCGGCGTTCGACGAGCGCGTGGACCGGCTGCGCGCGGCACTGGCCGGGACGTCGGGGACGTCCGGGACGTCCATGACGGTCGGCGAGGCCGTCGCGCGGGCCCTGCACGAGCTGGCCGCCGACCTGCCCGCCGAGCACGTCGCCCTCGCGTTCACCCAGGCCGACGCGATGGGCCTCGGCGACGACCTCCGGCTCGCCGCCGCGCGCCGGACCGCCGACCTCGGCGGGGTTCTCGCGGCCTACGCCGCCGCGCGGGGGGTCGAGCCCCTGCACGCGCGCGTCGCCGGGACGGCGTGGGCGGGGGCGCTGGTGGCGGCGGTCGAGGCGTGGGCGCACGCCGGCGCCGGGCGGACGCGGCTGCCGGAGCTGCTGGACCGGGCGCTCGCCCCGGTCCGGGGCGCGCTGGACTGACGCGGGAGCCGAGCCGCGGGGCGGGCCTGTGGACGACGGCCTTGCGCCTTCCCACCGCGCTGTCCGCAAGTTACCTTGTACCAGCGGAGCATCCCCGCCCGCACGAAGTTCCTCCGGAGGTGACGACGATGCCCCGATCGCTCGACGAGATCCTGGCCCGGTCCGAGCAGCTCGCCGACGAGTTCGAGTCCTACGACCCCGCCCCGGGCGACCGCGACACCGTCTCGCCCGTCACCGCGGTGCGCCTCGCGGCCTACCGGCGCGCGGAGGCCGAACGCGAGCTCGCCGACGCCATCGCCGCCGCCCGCCAGGAGCGGACGTCGTGGAAGGTGATCGGGGACCTGGTCGGCACGTCCGGCGAGGCCGCCCGCCAGCGCTACGGCAAGCACGTCGGCGACTGACGGGGGCGGGCGGTCCGTCCGGCACGTCACAGCACCGGCGGTCGCCGCGCCTCACCCGGTGTTCCTAGGATCAGGGTCATGAGCGACTCCGGACTGCGGCAGGCCCAGGACAAGATGGCGGCGGCGGGCGTCGCCCCCACCGCCATCGACGTGTTCACCCACTACTACCGCGAGCTCGAGGCGGGGGCGACCGGCCTCATCCCCGAGGGCACCATCGACCCGCTGCTGGACCCGCCGAAGCTGGCGGACCTCGACATCGACCCCGAGGCGGCGCGCGAGGCCTTCGCGAAGACCGCGGTCATCAAGCTCAACGGCGGCCTCGGCACCTCGATGGGCATGGACAAGGCGAAGTCGCTGCTGGAGGTGCGCGACGGGAAGACGTTCCTCGACCTCATCGTCGAGCAGGTGCAGCACGCGCGCGCCGAGACCGGCGCCCGGCTCCCGCTGATCCTGATGAACTCGTTCCGGACCCAGGAGGACTCGCTCGCCGCGCTGGCGAAGCACGAGGGCCTCGCGGTCGACGGCCTTCCGCTGGACTTCCTGCAGAACCAGGAGCCGAAGCTCCTCACCTCGGACCTGACCCCGGTCTCCTGGCCGGCCGACCCGACGCTCGAGTGGTGCCCCCCGGGCCACGGGGACCTGTACACGGCGCTGCTCGCGTCCGGCGTGCTGCAGCAGCTGCTCGACGCCGGCTTCCGGTACGCCTCGGTGTCGAACTCCGACAACCTCGGCGCCGCGCCGAACCCGACGATCGCCGGCTGGTTCGCCGCGTCGGGCGCGCCGTACGCCGCGGAGCTGTGCCGCCGCACCGCCGCGGACCGCAAGGGCGGGCACCTCGCGGTCCGGAAGTCCGACGGCCGCCTCATCCTGCGCGACACCGCGCAGACGCCGGCGGACGAGATGGACTACTTCACCGACGAGCACCGGCACCCGTACTTCCACACGAACAACCTGTGGTTCGACCTGGAGCAGATCGCCGCCGCGCTGGAGGCCCGGGGCGCCGTGCTCGGCCTGCCGCTGATCCGCAACGTCAAGACGGTCGACCCGACGGACCCCTCCTCCCCCGAGGTCTTCCAGATCGAGACGGCCATGGGCGCCGCGATCGAGGTGTTCGAGGGCGCGACGGCGATCGCCGTGGGCCGCGAGCGGTTCCTGCCGGTCAAGACCACCAACGACCTGCTGCTCATCCGGTCCGACGCGTACGACCTGGCCGAGGACTCGACGCTGCGCCTGGCGGTCGAGAAGGCCCCGCTCGTGGATCTCGACACGAAGGTCTACAAGACGGTCGGGACGTTCGAGCAGCGGTTCGCCGGCGGTGCCCCGTCGCTGCGCGGTGCGACGTCGTTCACGGTGCACGGCGACTGGACGTTCGGCGCGGGCGTCGTCGCGACGGGTGCGGCGGTCGTCGAGGCCGACGGTGCCCCCGGGGAGATCCCCGCAGGCTCGACGATCGAGGGCTGACCCCGGCTCCCCCTCCCCGTCGCGTCACCTCCCGGACACCCGGGTCCGGCACACTGACGCCGGGGTCGACGCGGAGGGGGACGCACGGGTGACGGACGCAGGTCTGGTGCGGCGCCTCGGGACCGGGGACGCGGTGCTGATCGGGCTCGGCTCGATGGTCGGCGCCGGGGTGTTCGCCGCGTTCGGCCCCGCGGCGCAGGCGGCAGGGTCGGCGCTGCTGGTCGGGCTCGTGATCGCCGCCGCCGTCGCGTACGCCAACGCCACCGCGTCCGCGCAGCTCGCCGCGCAGTACCCGACGTCCGGCGGCACGTACGTGTTCGGCCGCGAGCGCCTCGGCCCCTGGTGGGGGTTCGTGGCGGGGTGGTCGTTCGTGGTCGGCAAGACCGCGAGCTGCGCGGCGATGGCGCTCACGTTCGCGGCGTACGCGGTGCCGCCCGGCTGGCAGCGGCCCGCCGCGGCCGGGGCGGTCGTGGCGCTCACCGCCGTGAACCTGCGCGGGATCACGCGCACCGCCCGGCTGACGCGGGTCGTCGTGGCCGTGGCGCTCGCGGCGCTGGTGACGGCCGTGCTCGCGGCCCTGCTGGGCGGCGACCCGTCCTGGGCCCGCGTCACGGCCCCCGGCGGCGCGGTCTGGTCCGGGGTGCTCGGGTCGGCGGGGCTGCTGTTCTTCGCGTTCGCCGGCTACGCGCGCCTGGCCACGATGGGCGAGGAGGTGCGGGACCCGGCCCGCACCATCCCCCGCGCGATCCAGGTGGCGCTCGGCCTGGCGCTGCTCGTGTACGCCGCGGTCGCCGTGGCGCTGCTGACGGTGCTGGGCCCCGACGGCGTCGCGTCGAGCGCGGCACCCGTCGCGGCGATGGCGGACGCCACCGGGTGGTCCTGGGCCGTGCCGGTGGTGCGCCTCGGCGCGGTGGCGGCGTCCCTCGGGGCGCTGCTCGCCCTCGTCGCCGGCGTCAGCCGGACCGCGCTCGCGATGGCGCGCACCGGCGACCTCCCGACGGCGCTCGCGGCCGTGCACCCCCGGTACCGGGTGCCGCACCGGGCGGAGCTGGCGCTCGGCGCGGTGGTGGTCGTGCTCGTGCTGACCGTCGACCTGCGCGGCGCCATCGGGTTCTCGTCGTTCGGCGTCCTGGTCTACTACCTGGTCGCCAATCTCGCCGCCCTCACGCAGGACCCCGCCCACCGGCGGTTCCCGCGCGCGCTGCAGGTGCTCGGCGTGGCCGGCTGCGCGGTGCTCGCGGCGACGCTCCCCGTGGGGGCGGTCGTCGGCGGCGTCGCGGTGCTGGTGGTCGGGGTCGCCGGCCGGGCCCTGCGGCTCCGGCTCCGGCTCCGCGGGTAGCCCAGCGCGGGACGCTCAGTTCGGGACGCTCAGCCCGGCGCGACGCTCAGCCCGGCTGGCTCAGCGCAGCGGCGCCGGCTGCCGCGGCGCCATCCCCGCGGCGCGGTAGGCGTCGTCCACGAGCCGCATCGCCGCGACCGCCTGCGTGGTCCCGGACACGGGGTCGCCGCCGCGCAGCACCGCGTCCGCGAACGACCGCAGCATCCAGACGTACGAGCCGGTCGGGTCCACCGGCTCCTCACGGGTCTCCCCGTCGCGCTCGACGACGATCCGGCCGCCGTTCTGCGGCGCGTACGGCCCCTCGACCGTGATCGTCCCGGCGGTGCCGGTGATCCGCGCCCGCACCTGGTGGTCCTCGGCCTGCACCATGCTCGCGCGGACGGTGCCGTCCACCCCGCCCGGCAGGTCCAGGTGCACCACGATCGACGCGTCGACGCCGTCCACCTCGACGGCCTCGGCGGACCGCACCGTGGGGGCGCCGAGCACGTGGGTGAGGAACCGCAGCGGGTAGACGCCGAGGTCCATGAGGGCGCCGCCGCCCATCGACTCCTGCCAGCGGATGTCCGACCGGTCGGCGATCTCCACGCAGAAGTCGGCCTCGGCGCTCACCACGTCCCCGATCGCGCCCTCGGCCAGCAGCTCGCGCAGCCGGGCCCACGACGGGTGGTGCTGGGAGTGGAACGCCTCCATGACGACCAGCCCGGAGCCCGCGGCGGCCGCCGCGACGTCCTCGGCCTCGTCGGCGTTCGCGGTGAACGGCTTCTCGCACAGCACGTGCTTGCCGGCGGCGATCGCCCGCAGCATCCACACCCCGTGCAGGGCGGCGGGGGTCGGCACGTACACCGCGTCCACGTCGGGGTCGGCCAGCAGCGCGTCGTAGTCGTCCAGCACGCGGGGGATCCCGTCGCGCTCCGCCATCTCCTCGGCCCGGGACCGGTCGCGGGCCGCGATGGCCGTGACCTCGATCTCCGGGACGGACGCGGCGGGCGTGACCACCGCGTTCTGCAGGATGCGGGCAGCACCGAGGACTCCGAGACGCACCGTCGACATGCCTCGCACCCTAACCCGCGGCGGATCCCGCCGGCTCGCCGGCGCCGCGGGCACCGCGCACCCCCTCCAGCGCGGCGATCGCCGCGGCCAGCGGCCCGTCCAGGCCGAGCTCGCGCCGGGTGGCGACCGCGACCTCGATGTCGGCGAGCGCCGCGTCGTCCTCCCCCAGCGCCGCGAGCGCCCGCCCGCGGGCCAGCCGCGCGGACGCGACGATCCGCGGCACCTCGAGCGGTGCGGCGAGCCGTAGGGCCTCGGACGCCACCGCCCGCGCCTCGGACCAGCGCCCCGCCTCGACCAGGGTCATCGCCAGGTGCACGTGCGCGTTGGCCTCGGTGTAGGCGGCGACCTGCGCCCGGGGGCGGGTGCGCGGGTCGGTGACCCGGGCGATCGTCGCGCGCGCCGTGGCGACCGCGTCGTCGTAGCGGCCCAGGCGGGACTGGGCCTTCGCCAGGGAGAGCATCGCCTGCGGGGCGCCCTCGCGGTCGTCGACCTCGACCATGCGCTCCACGGCCTCGCGGGCGTCCCGCTCGGCCGCGGCCAGGTCGCCGCCCTGGGAGGAGATCCACGACCGGTAGCTGAGCGCCCAGCCCTCCTGCGCGGTGTCCCCGCACCGCCGGGCGGCCGCGAGCGCCCGGTCCGCCGCCGCCCGCGCGCGGGGCAGGTCGCCGCGGCAGATCGACTGCGCCCACGCCCGGTAGCCCTCGTGCACCGCGATCAGGCGGTCGTCGCCCAGGGCCGTCGCGGCGTCGGCGGAGCGGTCGTAGATCTCGGCCCAGCGGTCCCACGTCGCCCAGAGGTCGGAGAACCAGTGCAGCGCGTCCGCGACCTCCGTGACCCGGGCGTGCTCACCCGCGTCCGACGCCCGCCGCAGCGCCGCGAGCCAGCTCACCGACTCCCCCCGCAGCCACGCCTGCGCCGCCGCCGGGTCCCGGACGTCGACGTCCCCGGGTCCGGTCCCGCCGTCGTCGGGGTCGTCCGCGTGCTCCGGCTCGAACCGGCGGCCCGCGCGGACCGTCGTCGTCAGGAGCCAGTCGTCCGCGGCGGCCCGCACCGCGGCGTGGGTGACGGCGTCCTCCTGGTGGTCGAGCTCCGAGCGCGCGTAGAGGCGCAGCAGGTCGTGCAGCTGGTACCGGTCCCCCGGCAGGTGCTGGACCAGGCTGAGGTCGACGAGCTCGTCCAGCAGGTCCTCGGTGCGCCAGACGGTCTCCCCCACCAGCGCGGCGGCCAGCCCGGCGCCCGCCGAGGGCGCGTCGACCAGGGCCAGGCGCCGGAACAGCCGCTGCGCACCGGGGCCGAGCTGCTCGTAGGACGACGTGAACGCGGCGCGGACCCGCAGGTCCCCGGCGGCCAGGGAGTCCAGGCGCCGCTCGTCCACCGACATGCGCCGCACGAGCCCGCCGATGGACCAGCCCTCCCGCGCGGCGAGCCGGTTCCCGGCGATCCGCAGGGCCAGCGGCACGTCGTCGCACAGCGTCGCGAGCCGCTGGAGGTCCGCGGGGCTGCCCCGCCCCGGCAGGATCGCGTCCAGCAGCGCGACCGAGTCGGCGGGCGCGAGCCGGTCCAGCGTGGTCCGGTGCACCCCGTCCAGCCCGGCGAGCACGCGCCGGCTCGTGACCAGGACCGCCGCGGGACCCTCCGCGGGGACGAGCGGCCGGACCTGGTCCTCCGAGGCGGCGTTGTCGAGCACGAGCAGCACCGGCCGGCCGACGAGGAGCGCGCGCACGTGCTCGACCGCCGCGCCCGGGTCGGGCGGCACGGTCCCGGGCGCGAGCGCCTCGGCGACCCGGCGGACCGCCGCGTCCGGTGCGACCGGCTCCCGGTCGACGCCCCGCAGGTCCAGGAACAGCTGCTCGGCGAACGACCCGCGCAGGTCGCGCGCCACCTGGGCGGCGAGCGTGGTCTTCCCGAACCCCGGCGGCCCGGTCAGGACGGCGACCGGGGCGGCCTCGCCCGCGCGCGCCCGGGACAGGACGCCGGACAGCGCGGCGCGCTCGGACTCCCGGCCGGTGAAGTCCGGCACGCGCCGGGGCAGCGGGAGGGCGTGCGGGGCGCTGGTCCCCGGCCGGCGGCGGCCGTCGCGCGCGAGGCGCAGGATCGCCGCCCGGTCCTCGGGCCCCAGCCGCAGCGCGTCCGCCAGCGCCTCGACGGTCCGGTGCTGCGGCCCCCGGCTGACGCCGCGCTCGATGTCACCGATGCCCCGGTCGCTGACGCCCGAGGCCGTTGCCAGCTCCTCGATCGTCAGGTCCGCGTCGGTGCGGTGCCCCCGCAGCACCTCGCCCAGCGCCTGCTCGCCCACGTGTCCCGCCCTCGCTCGCGGCAGCCCGCGCGTCGCGAGTTCTGCCGGTCTTCTTCCTGGTGACCACGCCACGCCGCGCGGTCCAATCGTCACCGGGGACGGACGTCCCGGGCAAGCGTCCCGGGGCCGGTCGGTCCGGACCCCGACCCGAAGGAGGACCCATGCCCTACATCACCACGCCCGACGGCGCCGAGATCTTCTACCAGGACTACGGCCAGGGCCGTCCCGTCGTGCTCAGCCACGGCTGGCCGCTGAGCTCCGAGGGCTGGGCGTACGAGCTCAAGGTCCTCGCCGACAACGGCTACCGCGCCATCGCGCACGACCGCCGCGGCCACGGCCGCTCCTCCCGCACCAACGGCGGGAACGACATGGACACCTACGCCCGCGACCTCGCGGCGCTGGTCGAGCAGCTCGACCTCACCGACCTCACGGTCGTCGGCCACTCCACCGGTGGCGGCGAGGTCGTCCGCTACGCCGCGCAGCACGGCAAGGGCCGCGTGTCGAAGGTCGTGACCGCCGGCGCCGTCCCGCCGATCATGGTGCAGTCCGAGTCCAACCCCGAGGGCACGCCCATCGAGGTGTTCGACGGCATCCGCGAGGGCGTCCTGAAGGACCGCTCGCAGTTCTACCAGGACCTCTCGGAGAGCTTCTACGGCGCGAACCGCGCGGGCTCCACGATCAGCCAGGGCCTGCGGGACGACTTCTGGCGGATGGGCATGCAGGCCGAGCTGCAGGCCGCGTACGACTGCGTGAAGCAGTTCTCCGAGACGGACTTCACCGAGGACCTCAAGGCCCTCGACGTGCCGATCCTCATCGCGCACGGCGACGACGACCAGATCGTCCCGATCGCCGCGGCGGCCGAGAAGACGATCGACCTGGTCAAGCTCGGCACGCTCAAGGTCTACCCGGGCGCCCCGCACGGCATCTCCGGCGCGTACCAGGAGGCCCTGATCAAGGACATCCTGGCGTTCATCGCCGACTGACCCGCGCCGCGGCCCACGAGGTCGTCACTCCCGGCCGAGGTCGTCACTCCTGCGTGACGACCTCGTGCCGGAGTGACGACCTCGGCGTCCCGGACCCCGCGCGTCGTACGGTGACGGCATGGCAGCCGCTGACTCCCGCCGGTTCTCGCAGGTCGACGTGTTCACCGCCGAGCCGTACCTGGGCAACCCCGTGGCCGTGGTGCACGACGCCGACGGGCTCACCGACGACCAGATGGCCGCGTTCGCGCGCTGGACGAACCTGTCGGAGACGACGTTCCTGCTGCGGCCCACCGACCCGGCGGCCGACTACCGGCTGCGGATCTTCACGCCCGGCGGGGAGCTGCCGTTCGCCGGGCACCCGACGCTCGGGTCGTGCCACGCCTGGCTCGCGGCGGGTGGCCGGCCGGGCGGCGCGGCGGACGTCGTCCAGGAGTGCGGCGTCGGGCTCGTGACGCTGCGCCAGGGACCGCACGGCCTGCGGTTCGCCGCCCCGCCGCCGAGCACCGACGCCCCGATCGCCGAGGACGCGCTCCGGGGCTTCGTCGCCGCGCTGGGCATCCCGCCGGAGAGCGTGGTCGACCACCGGTTCCTCGACAACGGCCCGCGCTGGAACGTCCTGCTGCTCGACTCCGCGGAGCGGGTCCTGGCGCTGACGCCCGACTTCGCCCGCCTCGACGCCGAGCACCTGGGCGTCGTCGGCCCGTACCCGGACGGCGGGCCCGCCGCGTTCGAGCTGCGCGGGTTCGCGCCCGGCATCGGCGTGCCGGAGGACCCGGTCACGGGGAGCCTCAACGCCGTCGTCGGCCAGTGGCTCACCTCGACCGGGCGCGCGCCGGCGGAGTACCTCGCGTCGCAGGGCACCGTCATGGGCCGCCGCGGTCGCATCCACGTGGAGCGCGACGCCGACGGCACGGTGTGGGTCGGCGGCGCGACCGTCACCTGCATCGAGGGCACGGTCGGGTTCTGACCGTGACCACCGCCGCCCGCACCAGCGCGGGTCTGCTGCTGCACCGCGCCGGGCCGGCGGGCGTCGAGGTGCTGCTCGGGCACATGGGCGGCCCGTTCTGGGCCCGCAAGCAGCAGGGCGCGTGGACCGTGCCGAAGGGCGAGCCGCTCGACGGGGAGGACCCGCACGACACGGCGCTGCGCGAGTTCGCGGAGGAGGTCGGCGTGCCCGCCCCGCCCGGCGACGAGGTGGACCTCGGCGAGGTCCGGCAGCGCGCCGGCAAGGTCGTGCGGGTGTGGGCGCGCGCGGCGGACCTGGACCTGGACGGGCTCGCGTCCGCGCGGGGGCCGGTCAGCGAGGTGACCGTCGACTGGCCGCCCCGCAGCGGGCGCACGGTGACGTTCCCTGAGCTGGACGAGCTGCGGTGGCTGCCGGTCGAGGACGCCCGGCCGCTGGTGGTCGCGGCGCAGGCGGCGTTCCTGGACCGGCTGCTCGAGCACCTCGCGGGCCGACCGCGCTGAGGGGCTCAGCGCGGCGCCTGCTCACCACACCGGCGGCCGCCGGTCCGGCCACCGCAGCCGGTCCTCCAGCTGCGCCGCGAGCGCCAGCAGGGTGTGCTCGCCGCCGGGGCGCCCGACGAGCTGCACGCCCATCGGCAGGCCCGCGGAAGCGGCGTCGTCGGGGGCGGTCCAGGTGACGGGCACGGTGATCGCGGGCAGCCCGGCGACGTTGATCATCGACGTGTACGGCGTGTACCGGCACTGCTGCTCGAAGTTCCGCTCGGGGTCCTCCGCGTCGTACCAGCCGACGGGCCGGGGGGTCATCGCCATCGCCGGCAGCAGCACGGCGTCGTGCTCCTCGACCCGCGCCACGAGCGTCCGCTCGAACCGGGCGAGGGCCGCGAGCGCCTCGGCCAGCGCGCGGGCCGGGACGGCGCGGCCGCTCTCGACCAGCCAGCGCGTCAGCGGCTCGAGCAGCGCGAGCCGCGCGGGGTCGTCGACCGGCACGGCGGCCGCGCCGGCCATCCACAGCGTCCGGAACGCGGGCGCGTAGGCGGGGTCGGGCTCCCACGCCGGCGGTTCCGTCAGGTCGTGCCCGAGCGCGGCCAGCGTGGTCGCCGCCGCGTCGAACGCCGCCCGCGCCTCGGGGTCGAGGGCGATGTCGTAGGTCGTCGACCACGCGCTGAAGGTGCTGACCCCGATCCGGAAGGTCGTGCGCCCGTCGGGGGTCGACCCGCGGCGCGCGGCGTCCAGGTAGGAGCCCGGCGCCCCGGCCGCTGTCCGCAGCGTGCGGGGGTGCGGCACGGAGCCGTCGGCGCGGCGCGGGAGCATCCCCTCCAGCAGCAGCGCAGCGTCGGCCGTGGTCCGGGCGATCGGTCCGTGCACGACCAGCCCGCCGAGGGACTCCACCCCGCCGCCGGCCGGCAGCAGCCCGCGGGTCGGCTTCAGCCCGACGAGCCCGCACGCCGCCGCGGGGATCCGGATCGACCCGCCGCCGTCCGACCCGGGCGCGACCGGCAGCATCCCGGCCGCCACCGCGGCCGCCGCGCCCCCGCTCGACCCCCCGGCCCCGCGCGTGAGGTCCCACGGGTTGCGGGCGGGCGGCCCGGCGAGCGGCTCGGTGTGCGACGGGAAGCCCAGCTCCGGCGCGGCCGTCTTGCCCAGCGACACGATCCCGGCCGCGTCGAGCACCTGCACGACGTCGCTGCTGACCTCGGGGACGTACCGGTGCGGCCCGGCGAACGCGCGGGAGCCGAACCCCGTCGGGACGCCCGCGCGGTCGCCCAGGTCCTTGTCGCCGGTCGGCAGCCCCCACAGCACCGCGCCGGCGCCGGGTCCCCGGCGCCGCAGGTCCGCGGCCCGCCGCCGCGCCGCGTCCGCCGTCACCGTGCTGAACGCCCCGAGCGCCGGGTTCAGCCGCTCGACGCGGGCCAGGTAGTGGTCGACGACCTCCTCGGGGTCGAGCGACCCGGCACGCAGGCCGTCCCGCAGGTCCAGGGCGGTCCGGTCGTGCAGCGTCATCTCGTCAGCCTAGGTCGCGCGCCGCGGCCACCGAGCCGCTGCGCTGCTCTACGGTGGGCCCGTCGACCCCCGACCCGGGAGGGCACCGATGCCCGAGACCGCCACCGTCACCCTGTCCCTGCCGTTCACCGGCCGCTGGGCGGTGCAGAACAGCCCCGCCCGCCGCGTGCCCAGCCACGGGACCGAGCTGTACGGCATGCAGTACGCCATCGACTTCGTGGGCGTGGACGACCGGCGGCGCACCGCGCGCCGCACCGACTGGCGCACCGCGCTCGCCACGGAGCCGCCCGAGCGGTTCGTCGCGTTCGGCCGGCCGCTGCTGGCACCCGCGGACGGGGTCGTGGTCGCGGCGGTCGACGGGGAGCCCGACCACCACGCCCGCCGGTCTCCGATCACGCTGGCCTCCTACGCGATGGGCCAGGCCTCCCGCGTGCGGCACGGCCTGCGGGCGGTCGCCGGGAACCACGTGGTGCTCGAGCTCGCGGACGGCAGCGGGTTCGTCGCGCTGGTGCACCTGCGGTCCGGGTCGGTCGCCGTGGAGCCGGGTCAGCCCGTGACGACGGGTCAGCCGCTCGGCGCCTGCGGGAACTCCGGCAACTCCACCCAGCCGCACGTGCACCTGCAGGTCACGGACAGCGCCGACTTCGCCACCGCGCGCGGCGTGCCCGTCGCGTTCCGGTCGTTCCGGGAGTGGCCCCGGGGCGGCGGCGCGCAGGACCGCGCGGTCGGCGTCCCGGACGAGGGCGCGGTGGTCGAGCCGCTCGGTTGAGCGCGCCCACGGGCCGGCGGGCCCACCTGGCGTCATCACGGACCGCTTCTCGCCACGAGGAACGACGTCCGCGGTGAGGGTAGGGCGGGCTACGGCGTCGAGCTCGGGCTCGGCGCGGGTGCCGGCATGCCCGCGTCCAGCCGGGCGTCGTCGAGCTCGGCCTGGGTGATCGTCCAGTGGTCCTCATCGCACACGGGCGCACCGACGGTCGACGCCTCCACCCCGTCGACGGTCGTGGCGTGCAGCGTCCACTCGGTGCAGTCGCCCTCGTGGCCGCCCAGCGAGAAGCCGAGCGACTCTCCCGGTTCGACGGTGTACCTCGGCGAGGTGCTCTCGACGCTGATCGCCAGGGGCTCGTCGGTGTCGTTGGTGATCGCCATGTCCGCCTGCGGCGGGTTGCCGATCCCGCAGCCGATCAACGTCAGCGACCCGAGCACTGCGGCGGTAGCCGCGCGGGCGCGCGCCGCACGGTGGGGCGTCAGGGGGCCACGCAGCCGATGGTCACCGCGGCGGCAGCCACCCGCCCGACGGTGCGCTTCCGACTCACCAGCACAGCAGCCTCCACCAGCTCCCCCTCGGCTCGCTCTCGCGAGCGAACACTCGCAGCGCGGACCCAGGTCGCGTGGCCGAACGGTGCGCAGGTCACCCGGACGGCCCACCGGCTGCCGCCGCGCAGGGAGCGCCGACGCGGCCGCATGACCTCCGTCTCACCGCCACCCGGAACACGACCGGCGAGCCGGCGGTTACCCGACCATGACCCTCCGCCTCTCGATCCTCGACCTCGCCCCCATCGCCCCCGGGGAGACGGCGGCAGACAGCTTCGCGGCGTCCGTCGCGCTGGCGCAGCAGGCCGAGAAGAGCGGCTACCGGCGGGTCTGGTACGCGGAGCACCACAACATGAGCTCCATCGCGTCGAGCGCCACCTCGGTGCTCATCGCCCACGTCGCGAGCCAGACCTCGACGATCCGGCTCGGCGCCGGAGGCGTGATGCTGCCGAACCACTCGCCCCTGACCATCGCTGAGCAGTTCGGCACCCTCGAGGCCCTGCACCCGGGGCGGATCGACCTCGGCCTCGGCCGCGCACCGGGCGGGGACCAGGCGACCTTCCGTGCCCTGCGGCGCGACCCTGCTGCGTCGGACCAGTTCCCCCAGGACGTCGTCGAGCTCCAGGCCTTCCTCGCCGGTCGGTCGCGCGTCCCCGGCGTGACCGCCACCCCCGGGGCCGGGTCCGACGTCCCCCTCTACATCCTGGGATCGTCGCTGTTCGGCGCGCACCTCGCAGCCGCGCTCGGGCTCCCCTACGCCTTCGCCTCCCACTTCGCACCGGCCGCGCTGCACGACGCGGTCGCCGCCTACCGGCGCGAGTTCCAGCCGTCGCACCAGCTCGAGCGGCCGTACGTGATCGCCGGCGTCAACGCCATCGCGTCGGCCGACCACGACGAC
The DNA here is from genome assembly GCF_949769265.1 of Cellulomonas endometrii. Taxonomy (NCBI): domain Bacteria; kingdom Bacillati; phylum Actinomycetota; class Actinomycetes; order Micrococcales; family Cellulomonadaceae; genus Cellulomonas; species Cellulomonas endometrii. The sequence continues at coordinate 60,925 of NZ_CATKPC010000015.1, forward strand.
GCCCTCGAGCAGCACACGCAGGTCAAGCGCGCGCGCCTCATGATGATGCTGCGCCAGAGCGGGCAGATCCCGGTGGACCACACGTTCGACGACGACGAGCTCGATCTCCTGCTCGCGTCGCCCGTGGGAGCGCAGGTGGCGAGCATGACGACCTACACGGGCGTCGGCACCGGCCCCGAGGTCGCCGCGTACGTCGAGGACTTCGCGCGGACGGCGGACGCCGACGAGGTCATCGTCGCGCACTCCTCGCTGACGACAGCCGCGCGCATCCGGTCCGTCGAGCTGCTTGCGGCGCACGCCGGCATCGAGGCGCAGGAGGTCACCCCCGCCGGGTGATCGCCGCCGCCGTGACCGGCCCTAGCGTCGTGACGGACGCACAGCGAGGGGCCAGCCGATGCCGGACGGACGACGCACGTCGACGCGCGGGGTGCTGGCCGCCACGTGCCTCTCGACCCTCGTGGTCAACGCGAACACGTCGGCGGTGAGCATCCTGCTGCCGGCGATCAGCGAGGACACCGGGACACCGGTCGACACGCTGCAGTGGGCGGTCACCGGCTACTCCCTGGTCGGGGCGGCGGTCATCATCACGTCGGGCTCCCTGGGCGACGTGTTCGGCCGCAAGCGGGTGTTCCAGCTCGGGCTGCTGCTGTTCGTGGCGTCGTGCGTGCTCATCGCGCTGTCGGACAGCGGCGCCGGGGTGATCGCCGGCCGCCTGATCCAGGGCGCCGCGGGCGCGACGATCCTCGCCTGCGGGCTGAGCCTGCTCTCCGTCGCCGCCGACGGCGAGGAGCAGCTGCGCTGGGTCTCGCTGTGGGGCGCCGCCGCCGCGGTCGGTGCCGCCGCGGGCCCGCTGGTGGGCGGCGTGCTCGTCGACGTGACCGGCTGGCAGGGGCTGTTCTGGATCGACGCCGCGGTGGGCGTGCTGTGCATGGGCATCACCTGGGCCACCGTCGCCGAGTCGCGCGACCCGGACCGGCCGCGGTCCATCGACTACCTGGGCACCGTCCTGGTCGCGCTGACGCTGATGCCGCTGATCCTCGGGGTGAGCAAGAGCGGCGACTGGGGGTGGGTGTCCGCGGCCACGCTCGGCTGCTTCGCGGTCAGCGTCGTCGCCGGCTGGCTGTTCGTCGTCGTCGAGAAGCGGGTCGCGGTCCCCCTGCTGCAGCTGGAGCTGCTGCGGAACCGGGTCCTCGTCGGCGCGACGCTCGCGATCCTCATCGGCGCCGGCACGATCAACGCGCTGATGTACCTGCTGAGCCTGTACTTCCAGAGCCCCGTGGCCCTCGGCTTCAGCCCGCTGCAGGCCGGCCTGGCCACCCTGCCGGCGACCGTCGGGCTGGTGGTCGTCGCCCCGCTGGTGCCGCGGCTCGCGATGCGGCTCGGCGGCCGGCAGGTCATCGGGGCAGGCTTCGCGCTGACCGCGGCCGGGTTCGTGGTCGTCGGCCTGACCGACGCGTCGTGGACGTACCTGGCGTTCCTGCTGCCCCTGGTGGCGATCGCGGTCGGGATGGGGCTGTCGAACGGCCCGTCCTCGTCCGCGGCGACCGCCTCCGTGCCGGAGGAGCAGGTGGGCGCTGCCTCCGGGGTCTCGAACATGGCCCGGTACGTCGGCGCGGCCGTCGCCACGGCCCTGGCCGCGACGATCTACTCCTCGGTCGACGCCGGCCGGCGCGCCGACGGTGCGGCCGACGCGGACGCCCTCGCCGCCGGGCTCGCCTCCGCGTCCTGGGTGATGGCGGTGTTCAGCGCCATCGGCGTCCTGCTCACGTTCGTGGCGATCCGCCGCCACCCCGCGGGGACCGGGACCTTCCGGGACGCGGCCGCGGCCGCCTCCGCGCACCTCATCACCCTGCCGGCGCCGGCGACCGCCACGCCCACGCAGCCGGGTCCGGTCGCCGGGGGTGCCCCGTGAGCGGCAGCGCCTTCGGCCAGGGACCCTTGCGCACAACTGCAGAGTGAGTGTACGGTCACTCACATGCCCTCCGCCCCGGTCCTCTCCACCGCCGAGCTGCGACGCCCCCGCGTCGCAGCCGCCGCCCTCGACATGTTCTCTCGCGGCGGCTTCCACGGGACGACGGTCGCGGACATCGCCCGCGAGGCCACGATCTCGCCCGCGTACGTGTTCAAGCTGTTCCCCGGCAAGGAGAGCCTGTTCGTCGCCGCACTCGAGGGCTGCTTCGACGCGATCGTGCGGACCCTCGAGGCGGGTGCGGACGACGCCCCCGACCAGTCGCCCGAGGGCGTGCTCGACGCGATGGGGGCCGCGTACGCGGAGCTGATCGCCGACCGCCGCCTGCTCATGCTGCAGGTGCACGCGCAGTCGGTGGCCGACATCCCGGAGGTCGGGGACGCGCTGCGCTCCGGCCTCGCCCGGATCACGACGTTCGCGAAGGACCGCTCGCGCGCGTCGGACGACGACGTGCAGCGGTTCGTCGCCTACGGCCAGCTCTGCCACCTCATCGTGAGCGCGGGCATCGAGAACGTCCCCGAGCAGTGGGCGCAGATCCTCAACCACGGGATCCGCCACCCCGGCTGACGACGCCACAGCCCGCACGCACCCCCCGCACGCCACAGCCCGCACGCTCCCCCGTACGACACCGCCCACACACCACCACCCGCCCGGGCACGGCACTGTCGTACCCGTTTTAGTGAGTGACCAATCACTCTCCATGGAAGGAGGACCGACATGACCCGAGAGATCCGCATGCGCTGGATCGCCCTGATCCCGCTCGCGCTGCTCGTCGTCGCGATGTTCAGCCAGTGGAGCTGAGCCCGCACCCCCGCAGCGCACCCCCACCACCCAGGAGGACCCCATGACCACCCCGCAGCACGAGACCACTCCCCCGACCGGTACCGCAGCACCCCACCGCACCCGCGAGCAGACGGCGTGGTGGACGGTCTTCGCCGTCCTCACCCTCTCCGTCGTCCTGATGCTCGGCCTCTGGGACTGACCCCGCGGCCCCGCCGGCGACCGACCCGCCGCCGGCGGGGCCCCCTCCACCACCAGCCGCGCGCACCGCGCGCCCCTCCCGAAGGGCCCTGCCATGACCGTCCTGACCGCCACCGAGCCCACCGCACCGCCGGTGACCGCCCGCAGCACCCGGCGCTGGCTCGCGCTCGGGGTGCTCGCCCTGGCGCAGTTCCTCGTCGTCCTCGACGCCTCGATCGTCAACATCGCGCTGCCCGTCCTCGGGGAGCAGCTGCACCTCGGGACGGCGACCCTCGCCTGGGTCATCACCGCCTACGTCCTGCCGTTCGGCGGTCTGCTCCTGCTCGGCGGGCGGCTGGCCGACCGGTACGGCCACCGCCGGCTGTTCCTGGCCGGCACCGCGGGGTTCGTCGCCGCTTCCGCGCTCGCCGGCCTCTCCGCGTCCAGCGGCATGCTCCTCACCGCCCGGGCACTGCAGGGCGCGTCCGCGGCGCTGCTCGCTCCGGCGGCGCTCGCCCTCCTCGCCCACCTGTTCCCCGACCCGGCCGACCGCACCAAGGCGCTCGGCGTGTGGGGCGGTGTCGCGGGCATCGGCTCCGCGGCCGGAGTGCTCCTCGGGGGCGTGCTGACCGCGGCGCTCGGCTGGCAGGCGGTGTTCTTCGTGAACGTCCCGATCGGGGCCGTCGTCCTCCTCGCGATCCCGGCCCTGGTCACCCGGGACGCGGTCACCGCGACGAACCGCCTGGACCTCCCCGGCGCGGCGACCGTCACCGGAGCGCTCGTCGCCGCGGTCGGGGCGCTGAGCGCCACCGAGCAGCTGGGGTTCGCGCACGTGCTGCCCGCCGGCCTCGCCGTCCTCGCGGTCGCGCTCGGTGCGGCGTTCGTCGTCCTCGCACGACGTTCCGCCGACCCCCTGGTCCCGCTCGCGGTGTTCCGGAACCGCAACCTCACCGCGGGCAACGTGGTGATGCTGCTGGTGGGGGCCGCGATGGTGGCGCTGTTCTTCGCCCTCTCGGTGTTCATGCAGGCGGTGCTCGGGTACGACGCGCTGGCCACCGGGCTGAGCCAGCTGCCGCTCGCCGGGTCCCTGGTGGTCGTGGCCGGCCTCGCCCCCACGCTGATCGGCCGCCTCGGTACCCGTCGCACCCTCGTCGTCTCGCTGGTCGTCCTGGCGGCGGGGCTGGTCTGGCTCTCGCTCGCACCCGCCGACGCGGACTTCCTGGGCCGGCTCCTCGGCCCGACGGTCCTCATCGGGATCGGGATGGGCGGGGCGTTCGTCACCGCCACGCAGCTGGCGGTCGACGGTGTCGACGGCGGCGAGGCCGGCCTGGCCGGCGGCCTGGTCAACACGAGCCAGCAGATCGGCGGAGCGCTCGGGCTGGCGGTGCTCGCCGCCGTCGCGACGCTGCGGACCGACGCGCTCACCGCCACCGGCGTCGCCGTGCCCGAGGCGCTGACGGGCGGGTTCGCGTGGCTGTTCCTCGGAGCGGCGGGCTTCTCGCTCGCCGCAGCGGTGGCCGCAATGGCGATCCGGCCTGGCACTCGATGAGGGTGACGGCGCGGGGCGCGGCCGCGACGGTCGCGCCCCTCGCCGCCGTGACCGGGCGAAACCCTCACGGCGCGACCGTCGGTCGGCGTACCGTGACGACCACGGGCCATCGGCGGCCCGGACGGTCGAGGTCGGCGACCTGGCGGCCTCGGCGTGACGCGCAGCAGCGGGAGGCCCGAGATGGTGCTGGCGGGACGTGGGGAGCCGGTCGTGGACGCCGCGTGGTCGGGGCCGGGACTCATGACCGACGCCGGAGCGTTCCGCCACCTGCTGGCGGGCCTCCCCGGGGACCCCGCCGGCATCGCGCGGGTCGTCCAGGGCCTGCTCGTGCACGAGTTCTGGGCCGCCGCGTACGGCGTCTCGCTCGCCGAGCCCGAGCGCGACCTGGTCAACCTGCGGCGGGTCGAGCAGGTGCTCGACGCGGTGACGAGTCGCGACGACCGTCCGCTCGACGTCGCCCGGGAGCCGCACCAGCGGGTCGCGACGAACTGCCGCGGCTTCACCGTCATGGCCGTGGCCCTGCTCCGCGCCGCCGGTGTGCCGGCCCGGGCGCGGTGCGGCTTCGGGGCCTACTTCGCTCCCGGCTGGTACGAGGACCACTGGGTGGCCGAGTACCGCGACGGCGACCGGTGGAAGCTGCTCGACGCCCAGGTCGACGAGCTCCAGCGGCGGCAGCTGGGGATCGACTTCGACCTGACGGACGTGCCGCGCGACGAGTTCGTGATCGCGGGCGACGCCTGGACCATGACGCGGGCGGGGCGCGCGGACCCGGACCGGTTCGGCCTGACCTCGATCCGCGAGGCCGGGGCGTGGTGGATCGCCGCGAACCTCATGCGGGACGCCGCCGCCCTGGACGGCGTCGAGCTGCTGCCCTGGGACCTGTGGGGCGGCATGCCGGGACCGGACGACGCCGTCGACGTGGCGCTCTTCGACGAGCTCGCGGCGGCGACCGCCGGTCCGTCGATGGCCGACGTCCGGCGGTTGCTGGCCGACGACCGCCTGCGGGTGCCGGACGAGGTCTTCAACGTCCAGCACCGCCGCAGGGAGGTCCTCGAGGGGACCGGCTCGGTCAGCGGGCCCGCTGGATCGGCTTGAGCACCGCGGCGGAGACGACCGCCAGGACCATGGCGATGACGAACACCAGCTGGTAGCCGATGGCCGAGACCAGGATGCCGGCCAGGACGGGCGCGACGACCTGCGGCAGGGTGTTCGCGATGTTGAGGATCCCGAGGTCCTTGGCGCGGTCCTCGGCGCTCGGCAGCACCTCGGCGAGCAGGGCCTGGTCGACGGCGATGTAGATCCCGTAGGCGAAGCCACCGACGGCCAGGAACAGGTAGAACGAGCCGACCTCGGCGGAGACCGCCAGCGGCAGCGCGGCCACGGCGAAGATCACCGAGGCGGTCATGACGATCGGCTTGCGTCGCTGCAGCCGGTCCGAGAGCGGCCCGGACAGCAGGGTGGCCGCCCCGGAGGCGACGGCCATGACGACGCCTCCGACGGCGATCACACGCCCGGCCTCCTCGGTGCTGAGCCCGATGTAGTCGGTGAGCAGGAAGAGCTGGTACAGCAGGATCATCATGAAGGACAGCAGGAGCAGGAACCGGCCGGCGAGGGCGAGCAGGAAGTCGCGGTCCTTCGGCGGCACGAACGACCGCAGCAGCTCGCGGACGGACAGCGTCGTGCGGGGCTCGTCGCGGTTGTCCCGCTCCGGCGAGAGCACCGCGAAGACGACCATCACGACGGCGATGACCCAGGGCAGCCAGCGCAGGCCCTCCCGCGGCATCGTGACGAGCGAGCCGGCGACGACGGCGCCGAGGCTCTGGGCGACGAGCTGACCGGCGCCGATGAGGGCCGACGCCTTGCCGAGGTTGTGCTGCGCGACCCGGTCCGGCAGGACGGCGAACAGGGGCGCGAGGACGACGGCCAGGCCGACCTGGAACACCATCCAGAGCACGACGAGCAGCGGGAAGCTGCTCGTGACCGACATCAGCGTCGAGGCGATGGCGAGCAGGAAGCCGCCGGACACGATCCAGGGGTTGCGCTTGCCGAACCGCGACCGGGTCCGGTCCGACAGGGTCCCGAAGACGATCGTCGCGATCATGCTCGTGAGCGAGCCGGCGGTCGCCAGCGTCGCGTACAGCGCGACCTTCCTGGCGGGGTCCAGGTCGGTCATCAGCGCCTGCACCAGGGTGCCGGCCGCGGCGAACGGCAGCATCCAGCCGGCGTGGGCCAGGAACAGCAGCGGGCCGAGCCGGCCCAGCTTCTCCGGCAGGGCGGGTGCCGGGCGGGCGGACGGGGTGGACACCGCGGCGTCGGGGTGGGCGGTCACAGGGTGCTCCTTCGCATGGACCAGGTCGAGACGACGGCATCGTAGGGCAGAAACCCGTACACCTGCTACATTTTCGACGAACCCGAGAGGAAGGCGCAACGATGCCCCCGCTGTCCGTCGCAGTCCCGGCCCCCGCCGGCACGGTCCCGACCCCCACCCTCGAGCTCCGGGACGGCCGCGCCCGGCTGGTCGTGGACGGCGCCCCGTTCCTGGTCCGCGGCGCGGAGGTGCACAACTCGGCGGCGTCGACGCCCGCCGCGAGCCGCACCTCGTTCGCCACCGTGGCCGCTGCGGGTGCCGACACCGTCCTCGCCCCTGTCACGTGGGAGGCGCTCGAGCCGGCCGAGGGCAGGTACGACCTGGCGGCGGTGGACCACGTCGTCGAGGCCGCGCGTGACGCCGGGCTGCGGCTCGTGGTGCTGTGGTTCGGCGCCTACAAGAACGGCGCGTCCAGCTACGCCCCGGCGTGGGTGAAGACCGACCCGGTGCGGTTCCCGCGGTGCCTGGACGCCGACGGTCGGCCCACCGCGACGCTGTCGCCGTTCCACGACGCGACCCGCGAGGCGGACGCGCGCGCGTTCGCCACGCTCGTGCAGCGCATCGAGCAGGTCGACCGCGACGACCGGACCGTGATCATGGTCCAGGTGCAGAACGAGCCGGGCCTGCTCGGCTGCTCCCGGGACCACGGCCCCGAGGCCGAGCGGCTGTTCGCCGCCCCGCCGCCCACCGAGGTGCTCGCGGCGTGCGGCGTCGCCGGCCGGCCGGCGGACTGGTCGGCCGCGTTCCCGTCGGGCCTCGACGCGGACGAGCACCTCATGGCCTGGGGATTCGCGCGCTACATCGACGCCGTGGCCCGGGCCGGTCGCGAGCACACGGCGCTGCCGTTCTTCACGAACGCCTGGCTGGACTCCGAGATCGACCTGCCCGGGTTCGCGCTCGCCGGCGGCCAGCAGCCGGGCACCTACCCCAGCGGGGGACCCGTCGCGCGGATGCTCCCGCTGTGGCGGGCGGTCGCCCCGCACCTCGACCTCGTCGTCCCTGACGTCTACTTCGGCGACCTCGACGCCATCTGCTCGGTGTACGCCGACGCGTCCGGCGGGCTGTTCATCCCGGAGATGCGGCGCGACGCGCAGGGGGTGGGCGACGCGTTCGTCGCCGTGGGCAGCCACGGGGCGATCGGCGTCTCGCCGTTCGGCGTGGACTCGATCACCGAGGCCGAGGCGGCCGACCTCCGGGACGGCTACGAGCTGCTCGGCGCCCTCGGGGCCGACCTGTCCGTCGCCGAGAGCCGCGGGTTCCACGTGCCGCCGGACGCCGGTGCCGACGCCCACGCTGTGCTGGACTTCGGCGACCTCCAGATCCACGCCGCGAGGCTGGCGTCGTTCGGGGAGGTCGAGCCCCCGGCCCAGGGCGCGTTCGGCGTCGTCGTCCGGCTCGCGCCCGACCGGTTCCTCGCGGTGGGACGCGGGTTCAGCCTGACCTTCCACGACGCCGCAGGGCGCACGACGGGCCTGCTGCAGGTGCTCGAGCACCCGCGGAGCCCGGGCGCGGGCGACGGGACGCGGCCGGTGCTGCGACGGCTCAACGGGGACGAGACGGCCGGCGGCACCGCGTGGCTGCACCCGGGCCGTCTGCAGCAGCAGTCGCCGGTGTTCCCCATCCCCATGGCGCTCGAGCACACCGGTGTCTCCACCTGCGAGATCTACCGCCTGGGCTGATCCGGCCCGCCGGCGCGCCGGGCGGCGCTCAGTGCGCCGGCTCGGTGCGCCGGGCCTGCTCCACCAGGGCGGCCACGCCCGCGTCGAGCTCCGCCACCAGGTCGAAGTCGCGGCGCAGCAGCCACTGGAGCTGGAGCCCGTCCCACAGGGCGATCACCCGCCGGGCCAGCAGGCGGGCGCCGGCGGGGTCCAGGGCGCTGGTGCGGTCCGCCTCGGCCCAGCCGGCCGTCATCTCCTCGACCCGCCGGTACCGCTCGACGAACCAGTCGTGCGCCGGGTGCTCGGGCGCGGACGCCTCGGCGCTGAGCACGGCCAGCAGGCGGAGCAGGTGGGGGTGGTCCTGGCCGGTCTGCGCCAGCCGCACGACCGTGCCCCGCAGGCCGTCACGCTCCGCGTCCAGGTCGATCTCCCGGGCCGCCTCCGCGTCCGCGTGCTCGAGCACCGCCTCGAGCAGGACCTCCTTGGACGGGAAGTGGTGCATCACGCTGGTGACGCTGACCCCGATGTCCTTGGCGACCTGGCGCAGGGAACCGCCGGAGTAGCCCCGGTCGGCGAACACGGCTGCGGCTGCCACGACGATCTCGCGACGGCGCTGCGGGGTCTTCGCGTACGAGCCGCGACGCCGGTCGCTCGCGGGCCCCGCCGTCTCGCTCGCCATGAGGACCAACCTAGTGCCGCGGCGCCGCCCACCCGGTCCGCAGCAGCGCCGCCAGCCCGGGACCGGACGACTCGTCCGCCATCGCCGCGCCGCGGACCCAGCTGATCGCCAGCACGGCCAGGAAGAGGTCCCGGCCGCGGACCTCGGCCCGCGCGCTGCCCTCCCTCTGGGCCGCGCCCAGGAACTCGTCCGTCACCGAGACGAAGCCCTGGCAGGTCAGCGCGAGCGGGGAGGTCTCCTCGTCCAGCGCGGCACGCAGCGGCTCGGGCAGCCCGTCGAAGGCGCTCGCCCACGCGGCGAGGGCGTCCAGCCACCGCGCGAGGGCGTCGGCCGCGTCGGTCTGCTCGGTCGCGATGGCCCGGCGCCGCTGCTCCAGCTCGTCGGCGCGCGCGTCCAGCAGGGCGGCGAGCAAAGCCCCCCGGTTCGGGAAGTGCCGGTACAGCGTGCCCGGCCCGACCCCCGCCTGCTTCGCGATCGCGTCCAGCGAGCCGGCGACGCCGTGCTCGGCGAAGTAGTGCTCGGCCGTGTCGAGGATGTGGCTGCGGTTGCGCTGCGCGTCGGTCCGCGGCCTGCGGGCCCCGCCGGTCGCCGTCTGAGACACCTGTGCCGCCTTCCCGTTGACAATCCGGAGACGCTCTCCGTATGGTCGATCTCCTAACCGGAGACTATCTCCATCTCGCTGCCGTCACCACCACCCCCGCACGACGGCGGCCAGCTCCGACGACCGGGAGATCACGCACGACGATGACCACCACCCCGACTTCGACGGCGACCGCAGCAGCCGTCCCGCAGGCACCCGACGCCGATCCCCACGCCCGCCTCCCCCGCGGCGACGCCCTGGTCATCGGCCTGCTGATGGGCTCGTCCTTCATCGTCCTGCTCAACGAGATGCTGCTGGGGGTGGCGCCGCCGACCCTGATCGCGGACCTGGGCATCACCCCGGCGACCGGCCAGTGGCTGACCACGGGCTACCTGCTGACGCTGGCCGTGCTGGTCCCGGCGACCGGCTTCGTGATGCAGCGCTTCCACCTCCGCACGATCTTCCTCGGTGCGATGTCGCTGTTCGTCGTGGGGACGGCGGTCGCCGCGGCCGCGAGCGGCTTCGGCGTGCTGCTGGCCGGCCGGATCGTCCAGGCGGTGGGCACCGCCGTGTTCGTCCCGCTGCTGATGACGACCGCCATGCGCCTGGTCCCCGCCGCACGCCGGGGCACGACGATGGCCCTGGTCACGGCCGTGCCGGCGATCGCGCCCGCCGTCGGCCCGGCCGTCTCCGGGCTCGTGCTGTCGCAGCTGCCGTGGCGGTGGCTGTTCCTCCTGGTCCTGCCGATCGCGCTGGCGGGCCTCGCGCTCGGTGCGGCGAAGCTGAGGAACATCACCACGCCCGAGCCGGTCACGCTCGACCTGCTGTCGCTGGCCCTGTCCGCCGTCGGGTTCGGCGCGCTGGTCTTCGGCCTGGCCTCGATCGGCGAGTCGGTCACCGGCCACGTCCTCGTCCCGCCGGTGATCCCGATCGCCGTCGGGCTGGCCGGCGTCGCGGCGTTCGTGCTGCGCCAGCTGGCGCTGCGACGGCACTCCGAGCCGTTCCTCGACATGCGGGTCTTCCGCACGCGGCCCTTCGCGCTGTCCCTGGCCGTGATGATCGTCGTCGCGATGAACGGGTTCGGCACCGCGCTCGTCCTGCCCCTGGTCCTCACCGGCGTCCAGGGCCTCGGCACGCTCGCGATCGGGCTGTTCCTGGTCCCGAGCGGGGCGGTCATCGCCCTGGTGTCGGCCCTCGGCGGCCGGGTCTACGACCGGGTCGGGCCGCGTCCGCTGGCCATCCCCGGCGCGCTGGTCTGGACGGCGTCGCTGTGGTTCCTCAGCACCCTGGACCGCGGCACCGGCGTCGGCACGCTGCTCGTCGCGTACCTGGTGATGTCCGCCGCCCAGGCGATGATGTGGGCGCCCCTGACCACCACCGCGCTGTCCTCGCTCCGCGCCGACCTCTACCCGCACGGCACCGCGGCGTTCACGACCGCGCAGCAGCTCGCCGGGGCCGCGGGCGGCGCGGTGCTCGTCTCGGCCTACACGATCGCCTCCCGCGCGGCGGACCCCGGTGCCCTCAGCGTCGACGAGGCGGTCGCGGCGGGCCGCGGGGCCTTCACCGCCGCCGCGGTCATCGCGCTCGCCGCCGTCGTCGGCACCCTCTTCATCGGCAAGCCGGCCCCGACCTCCCGCTGACCGGCCGGATCGACCCGGACCGGCACGACCTCGCAGCTCGACCAGAAGGAGACACACCATGCGCATCGGCATCCTCGGCGTGGGCAACATCGGCGCCACCCTCACCCAGCGGCTCAGCGAACGCGGCCACAAGGTGAAGGTCGCGAACTCCCGCGGACCGCACACCGTCCCCGGCGACCTCCTGACCACCGGCGCCCGGGCCGTCGAGGCGGTCGACGTCGTCACCGACGTCGACGCCCTGATCATCTCCGTCCCCCTGGCCCGGGTGCCCGAGATCCGGCCGCTCGTCGACCGGCTGCCCGACGACGCGGTCGTGCTGGACACCTCCAACTACTACCCGGCGCGCGACGGCCACATCGCCGCCCTCGACGAGGGCCAGGTCGAGAGCCTGTGGGTGGCCGAGCAGCTCGGCGGCCGCCGCGTCGTCAAGGCGTGGAACGCGATCCTCGCCTCGTCGTTCCGCACCCGGGCGACCGCCGCCGGCGACCCCGGACGGATCGCGGTGCCCGTCGCCGCGGACCGCGACCAGGACCGCAGGCTCGGCATGGCGCTGGTGGAGGACACCGGCTTCGAGGGGTTCGACGCCGGCACCCTCGCGGACTCGTGGCGGCAGCAGCCCGGCACGCCCGCGTACTGCACCGACCTGGCGGGTCCCGCGCTGGGCGCCGCGCTGGCGGCCGCGGTCCCCGGCCGTGCCCCGCGGCGCCGCGACCTCGGAGGGACCGTCATCGCCGAGCTGATGGACGGCGGCACCGAGCGCGGCGACGACTTCTTCGTCGAGCTCAACCGGCTCCTGTCCAGCTGAGCCGGCGGCGCGTCCCGGGTCGGCGGTCGATGGTCTCGCTGCCCGCCGACCCGGGTCTGACGCCGGTCCCCTCCACCGCCTGCGCCGGGCCCGCCCGACCGCCCGGCCGGTCGCCCGCGCGACGTGCTGCCGGACGCGCGTGGTTGACACGGTCGCGTCCTGTGCGCCATCGTTCTGCCACGGCGCTGACAAAACGGTTTGGCAGCGATTCCCACGACGAGGTGAGGAGGCAGCCGTGGCCCCACGTGTGAGCATCCGCGACGTCGCGACGCGCGCTGGCGTCTCCCCCACCACCGTCTCCCACGTGCTCAACCGCACCCCGGGCACCCGCACCTCGCCCACGACGCAGGAGCGCGTCCGGCGCGCCGCCACCGAGCTCGGCTACTCCGCCAACGCCGTGGCGCGCACGCTGCGGACCCGCCGGTCCAACTCCGTCGGGTTCGTCGGCGACGAGATCGCCACCACGCCGTACGCCGGCCAGCTGATCGCCGGTGCGCAGGAGGTCGTGCGCACGCACGACGGCGTGCTCCTCGTGACGAACACCGAGTACGACGCCGACCTGGAGGCCCGCGAGGTCCGCGAGCTCCTCGACCGCGAGGTCGACGGCGTGCTCTACGCCGCCATGTACCACCGCCTGGTCCGGGTCCCCGAGGCGCTCGACGGCGTCCCGGTCGTCGTGCTCAACGCCGAGGCCGTCGGGGGCACGCACTCCTGGGTCACCCCGGACGAGGTCGCCGGCGGGCTCGACGCGGCGGAGGCCCTGCTGGGGGCGGGACACCGGCGCCTGGCCATGCTCAACAACGCCGACGACATCCCCGCCGCGAAGGGCCGCCCGGAGGGGTTCCTGGCCGCGTGCCGGCAGGCCGGCCTCCCGGGCGCGGACGTGTCCGTGATCGTGAGCGAGCAGACGTACGACGCGGCCCATCGCGCGGCGCACGACGTGCTGAGCCGGCCGGACCGGCCGACGGGCCTGTTCTGCTTCAACGACCGGATGGCCATGGGGGCCTACCGCGCGGCGCACGAGCTCGGCCTCCGCATCGGCCACGACGTGTCGGTCGTCGGGTTCGACGACATGCAGATCATCACGGAGGCCGTCGACCCGCCGCTGACCTCCGTCGCGCTGCCGCACCGCGCGATGGGCGCCTGGGCGGCCGAGCAGCTCTACCTGCAGATCTCCGCGTGCGACGAGGGCCACGAGCCCGAGCCGCGCTCGGTCCGGCTCCGAGGCCCGGTGGTGCACCGGGCCTCCGTCGGAACGCCGCCCCGGGAATGAGCCCGGGGCGGCGCCCCGGTGACGCGTTGCAGCGCGTCACCTCCACCAGATGTGCGACATCCAGTGATCCGGAGGACCATCCTGTGTCTCTTCACACCGTCCGGCGCCTCGCAGCCGCCAGCCTAACCGTCGGCGCCATCGCCGCCCTGACCGCCTGCTCCGGCGGCTCGACCGGTTCCGGGGGCAGCGGCCCCGCCACCATCACGCTGTGGACCCACAACGGCGGCAACGACGCCGAGCTCGCGGTGAACCAGCAGATCGTCGACGACTTCAACGCCAGCCAGACCGACTACGAGGTCGAGCTGGAGTCGTTCCCGCAGACCTCGTACAACGACGCCGTCGTCGCCGCCGCGTCGTCCAAGAAGCTGCCGTGCGTGCTGGACATCGACTCGCCCAACGTGCCGAACTGGGCGTGGGCGGGCTACATCCAGCCGCTCGGGCTCGACGACGCCGAGTTCGACGGCCAGCTCCCGAGCACGGTCGGGGAGGTCGACGGCGAGGTCTACTCGTTCGGCCACTACGACGTCGCGCTCGCCTACTTCACGCGTGCGTCCGCACTGGAGGCGGTCGGCGCGCGCATCCCCACGACCGAGGACCCCTGGACCCAGGAGGAGCTCGACGACGTCCTGGCGAAGCTGAAGGCGACGGGCCAGTACGACTACCCGCTCGACCTCGGCACCGGCGGCACCGGCGAGTGGATCACCTACGCGTACTCGCCGTTCCTGCAGTCGGCGGGCGGCGACCTGATCGACCGCGACGGGTACACGACGGCCTCCGGCGCCCTCGACGGGGAGGCGGCGCTGGACTGGGCCTCCTGGATGCAGGGCCTGGTCTCCGATGGGTACATCTCGGCGAAGTCCGGCGAGGACGCCACGGTCGACTTCGTCAACGGCACGTCCGCGATCCTCTACAGCGGCTCGTGGGCGTACGACTCCGTCCGGGAGGCCTTCGGCGAGGACGCGATCGTCATCCCCCCGGTGGACCTGGGCGAGGGGCCGAAGATCGGTGGCGGCTCGTGGCAGTGGGCGATGAGCTCGCAGTGCGAGGAGGTCGAGGGTGCGCGCGCGTACCTCGAGTTCAGCCACCAGACCGAGTACGTCGTCGCGCTGGCCGACGCCACGGGCACCATCCCGGCGACCGACGAGGCCGCGGCCGAGCTGACGGACTACGCCCCGGGAGGGGACAAGGAGGTCTTCCGGACCTTCGCCCAGGACTACGCCGTCGTCCGGCCCGCGACCCCCGCGTACCCGTACATCACGTCGGTCTTCCAGAAGGCGACCCAGGACATCCTGTCCGGCGGGGACGCCGCGTCGATCCTCGACAAGGCCGTCTCCGACATCGACAACGACATCGCCCAGAACGGCGACTACGCCTTCTGACGGCACCCGGCCGGCGCCCCCCGGGCCCTGCCTCCGGCGACTCCGCACACGGGGTCCGGCCGGGGCGCCGGCACCAGCCGCCGCGCGGCTTCCCTCCCCGACCTGCGTCCTGGGCGCCCTGCGCCCCGACGCGTCCCACGCGAAAGGTTCCTCCATGGCCATCGCCAGCGGATCCGCCCGCCTGCGCCCCCGGCTCCGCGCCGAGGGCCGGGCCACCCGCGGCCACGAGGCGCGCACCGCGATGTGGATGGTGGCGCCCGCCACCCTTCTCCTGCTCGTGTTCCTCGTCGTCCCGGTCGTCCTGACGTTCGTCCTGGCGTTCACCAACGCCCGGCTCATCTCGCCGCGCCCCGCCGAGTTCATCGGCCTGCACAACTTCAGCACCCTGTGGGGCGACCCCACGTTCTGGGCGTCGCTGCGCAACACGTTCCTGTTCGGGCTGGTGGTCGTCCCCGTGCAGGCGGGGCTCGCCCTCGTCCTCGCGCTGCTGGTCAACGCGAAGGTCCGGGGCACGAACTTCTTCCGGACGCTGTACTTCGTCCCCGTCGTGACGTCGATGGTCGTGGTGTCGCTGCTGTGGCGGTTCCTGTACCAGAAGGACGGGCTGCTCAACGCGCTCATCGCGGTCGTCCACCCCTCGTACCAGCCGATCGACTGGCTCAACGACACGCGGACCGCGCTGCCCGCGATCATCGTCATGTCCATCTGGCAGGCCGTCGGCTTCCACATGATCATCTGGCTCTCGGGCCTGCAGACGATCCCCGGCGAGCTGTACGAGGCCGGCGACCTGGACGGCGCCACCGGGTGGAAGCGGTTCCGGTACATCACCTGGCCGGGCCTCGCGGCGACCCGCACGTTCATCCTCATCACCATCACGATCGCCGCGTTCAGCCTCTTCACGCAGGTCAACGTCATGACGCAGGGCGGCCCCCTGGACTCGACGACCACCGTCGTCTACATGGCGGTGCGGACCGGGTACCAGCAGCTGTCGACCGGCTACGCGTCCGCGATCTCCCTCGTCTTCTTCGTGCTGGTGCTGCTCGTCTCGGGCATCCAGCGGTTCCTCACCCGTGAGAAGGACTGACATGACCACCGTCACGCCGCACCCGGGCACGTCGCGGCCCGACCGGACCACCCCGCCAGCCCCGGCGACGGAACCGCCTCGCCACGGCCGCGCCTCGGGTCGCCGCCGCCGTTCCTGGCTGACCCAGACCGGGCGGGTGCTGCTGGGAGTCATGTTCGTCGGCCCCCTGCTGTTCCTGTTCGTGTCGTCCCTGAAGCCGGACCTGCAGATCTTCGCGGACCTCGGCAGCTGGCGGGCGTTCCTCCCGGTCGGGGACGTCTCGCTCGACAACTACACCGCCGTCTTCGACCGGGTCCCGTTCCCGCGCCTGCTGCTGAACTCGATCGGCATCTCCGCCGTGACCGTCGTGCTCGGCCTGCTGATCAACTCGCTCGCCGCGTTCGGGCTGGCGCGGCTGCGGTGGCGGGGCAAGCAGATCGTCCTCACGCTGATCATCGCGACGCTGATCGTGCCCTTCGAGACCCTGGCGCTGCCGCTCGTCTGGTGGGTGAACAAGCTGCCGAGCCTCCGGATGGAGGGCTTCCAGCTCGAGCTCACGCAGGGCTGGCTCGACACGTACCAGGTGCAGATCATCCCGTTCGTCGCGAACGCCTTCTCGATCTACCTCTTCTACCAGTACTTCACGTCGATCCCCACGGAGCTGGACGAGGCGGCACGGATGGACGGCGCCGGCTGGTTCCGCATCTACCGGACCGTGGTGATGCCCCTGTCCGGGCCCGCGGTCGCGACCGTCGCGATCCTCACGTTCCTGCCCGCCTGGAACTCGTACCTGTGGCCGCTGATGGTCGTGCAGTCCGAGGAGCTGCGTCCCGTGATGATCGGGATCCAGTACTTCTTCCAGCTGAACGTGTCCTGGGGCCAGATCATGGCCTACGCGTCGATGATCACCCTGCCCGTCCTGGCGCTGTTCCTCGCGTTCCAGAAGGCGTTCATCGGGTCCATCGCCTCCTCGGGGGTGAAGGGCTGACATGACCGCCGACGCGACGACCACCACGACCGCCACGACCCCGCACCTGCGCCCCGCCTGGCACTTCACCACGGCGGACCGCTGGCTCAACGACCCGAACGGGCTCGTCTTCGCCGACGGCGTCTACCACCTGTTCTTCCAGACGAACCCGCACGGTCCCACCTGGGGGGACATCTCCTGGGGGCACGCCACCTCGACCGACCTCGTCACCTGGACCGAGCACCCGATCGCGATCCGGGAGCAGGACGGCGAGATGGTGTTCTCCGGCTCGGCCGTGCTGGACCGCGAGGACACCGCGGGCTTCGGACCGGGGTCGATGGTCGCCGTCTGGACCGCCGCGCGCGACGCGACCGACGACCGGCCGGCGTCGCAGGCCCAGGCACTGGCCTACTCCCACGACGGGGGCCGGACGTTCACCCGCTACGCGGGCAACCCCGTGCTCGACATCGGATCGGCCGAGTTCCGGGACCCGTACGTCTTCCGGCACGACGACCACTGGGTGATGGCCGTGGTCGAGGCCGACCGGTACCGCGTCGCCCTCTACACCTCGCTCGACCTGCGCGACTGGACGCTGGCCTCCCACGTCGGACCGGTCGGCGCCGTCGACGGGATCTGGGAGTGCCCGGCGCTGTTCACCGTGCCGGTGCACGGCGGCGCCCCGGGCGAGCGCGCGTGGGTGCTGCTCGTCTCGCTGAACCCCGGCGGCGCGACCGGCGGGTCCGGCATGCAGTACCTCGTCGGGGACTTCGACGGGTACCGCTTCACACCCGCCGCCGCCCCAGGGCGGGCCCCGCGCTGGGTCGACCACGGCCACGACTACTACGCGGCCGTCGCCTGGGGGGACGCCCCCGACGCGCGCGCCCTCACCATCGGGTGGGCCTCCTCGTGGGCGTACGCGAGGCACGTGCCGACCGGCCCGTGGCGGTCCTCGATGACGCTCGCGCGCGAGCTGGGACTCGTCCGCGCCGACGGCGAGCTCGTGCTCGTGCAGCACCCCGTCCTGCCGGCAGGCGTGTCCCCGCTGCAGCTCGGGCCGGCGGCCGGGGCCGTCCCGTGCTCGGGCCCGACGGTCGTGGACGTCACCCTGCCCCGTGCCGGCCGGCTCACGGTCGTGGCCGAGGACGGGCTGCCCGCCCTCACCGTGGCGCTCGACGACGCCGGCCTCACCGCGACCCGCCCGGCGCCCTCGGGCGACCTCGGGCCGCACTTCACCGCACCCGCGCACGCGCCGCTGCCGGGGCGGGCGGCCGTGGATCTCCGCGTGGTCGTCGACGGGGACGTGGTGGAGGTGTTCACCGCCGACGGCCGGATCACGTTCTGCGAGCTCGTCCTGCCGGACACGCCGCTCGCGCAGCTCCGGCTCACGACCTGACCCGGCACACCCGCACCGTGCCTCCCACCGCGTCCCCGAGGTCCTCCGTCATGCCGTCCGCACCGCCGCCCGCCACCCGCACCCTCGTCGTCGGGGAGTCCGTCGCGGACGTGGTGCAGCCCCTCCAGGGGGCCGCCACCACGCACCCCGGCGGCAGTCCCGCCAACGTCGCGTACGGGCTCGCCCGCCTGGGGCACCCCGTCACGCTGCTCACCGAGCTCGGGCACGACCCGCACGGGGCGCTCCTGCGCGAGCACCTCGCCTCGGCGGGCGTCGACGTGCTGGTCCAGCCGTCGTCCACCCCACGCCGCACGCCCGTGGCGACGGCACGGCTGGGCGCGGACGGTGCCGCGACCTACGAGTTCGCCATCGACTGGACGCTCGATGCGACACCGCTACCCCCGGGCACGGGGCACGTGCACGCCGGCTCGATCGCGGCGTACCTCGCGCCCGGGGCGGACGCGGTCACCGAGCTGCTCACCGCCGCCCGTGCGGACGCCACGGTGAGCTTCGACCCGAACATCCGCCCCGGGTTGCTGGTCGACCACGCGGACGCCGTCGCCCGGACCGCCCGGCTCGTCGCCGCAGCGGACGTCGTCAAGGCCAGCGACGAGGACCTCGCGTGGCTGTACCCGGGCGAGGACCCGCTCGCCGTCGCCCGGCGGTGGGCCGACGCGGGCGCCGGCCTCGTCGTGGTCACGCACGGGGCCGACGGCGCGGTCGCCGTGGCGGGTGGGCGCACCCTGCGAGTCGCGCCGGTCGCGGTCCGGGTCGCGGACACCGTCGGAGCAGGCGACGCGTTCATGGCGGCGCTGCTGCACGGCCTGCACCGTCGCGGCCTGCTGGGACCGGGACCGGCACGGGACCACCTGCACGCGGCGGGGGTCGACGCCCTCGGGAACGTCCTGGCGACCGCCGCCCGTGCGGCGGCGGTGACCGTCGGCCGGCCGGGGGCGAACCCGCCGACGCTCGCCGAGCTGGAGGCGTGAGCGGCAGGGGTCAGAACTCCGACGCGAGGGTGGTGTTCACGACCTCGTTCGTGTCCATGTCGACCACGACGAACTCGCGCTTGTCGTCGGTGACCGCCGGCCACTGCTCGTTCGGCACCGGGACGAAGTCCGGGTCGTCGGTGCAGGTGGTGCGGTCCCACGTGGACAGCACCTCGCCGGACTCGACGTCGATCACCGCGGTGCGCGGGTGCTGGGCCATCTTCGGCTCCGGCCAGTCCGCCGGGTCCTCGATGACGCTGCCGTCCTCCAGGTCCACCGGCGTCGAGCTCCACCATCCCTCCAGGTCACCGTGACCGGAAGTCGGCATGTGCATGGGGAACTCGGCGCACAGGTCGTACGACGAGGCCTCCGCGCCCTCCGTCGGCGCGACCTCCTCGGTCTGATCGGGGCTCGCCGCGACCGGGCCTGCCGAGTCCGGCTCCTCCACCGTGGACGCGCACCCAGACAGCAGCGCGACTCCCAGCACGATCACGGTGGCGTACCGCGGCGCGGTGTCGCTCCGCGCCGACTGTGCGCGGCTGGTCCGACGGAACATCCGATCCCCCTGGCTACCCGTGGGCCGTGGTGCGGCCCGGCATGTCGGCTCACGTGACGCTAGGCGGCGGGCATCCCGGGCGCAGGCGAATGACCGTGACCTGCGTCACATCGCGTGTCCGCCCGGTGCAGCCGATCGCGCATGATGAGCCGCATGGGCCTGATCAACGACTACTTCGCCGCGCCGTCCGACGAGTCCGCCGCCGAGGTCGTCGACCACGACGGCGGCCCGGCGGCTCCGACCGTTCCCGGCGGCCGCATCGACTCGATCGTCGTGCTGGGCACGGTCACCGCTCTGCTGACCGGCCGCACCTTCGACGAGGTGCTCGCCGCGGGCGACCGGCGCGACCCGGTGGCGATGCAGGACGACGGGACGGAGCTGGTGCTGCGGGTCGACGACGTCGTCGTGGACGCCCTCACCGGCGCGGACGACGACGCGCTCGCTGCGGCGGCCGTCCCCTGGTCGCAGACCGAGGAGCTCGCCGGGGCGTCGGACCCGGAGGAGCTGGCGAGCTTCCTGCGGGACCTGGCGGGGCTCGCGCGGGACGCGCGTGTGCGCGGCGGGGCGCTGTACTGCTGGGTGTGCGTCTGACGTCGGTGTCGGCCGAGGAGCCGTTCGTTGAGCAGCAGCAGCGCTCAGGCCTGCATGTCCACGAACCGCGAGTAGTGCCCCTGGAACGCCACCGTGATCACGTCGGTGGGCCCGTTACGGTGCTTCGCCACGATCAGGTCGGCCTCGCCGGCGCGCGGCGACTCCCGCTCGTACGCGTCCTCGCGGTGCAGCAGCACGACCATGTCGGCGTCCTGCTCGATGGACCCGGACTCACGCAGGTCGCTCATGGCGGGCTTCTTGTCGGTGCGCTGCTCCGGACCACGGTTCAGCTGCGACAGCGCGATCACTGGGACCTCGAGCTCCTTGGCGAGCAGCTTGAGCGCCCGGGAGAACTCGGAGACCTCCTGCTGGCGGGACTCGACGCGCTTGCCCGACGACATCAGCTGCAGGTAGTCGATGATCACGAGCTTGAGGTCGTGCTTCTGCTTGAGCCGCCGGCACTTCGCGCGGATCTCCATGAGCGACATGTTGGGCGAGTCGTCGATGAACAGCGGCGCCTCGGTGAGCTTGCCCTGGATCGTGGCGAGCTTCTGCCAGTCGTCGTCGCCCATCTGCCCGGTGCGCATCTTCTGCAGCGGGACGCGGGCCTCGGCGGAGAGCAGGCGCATGGTGATCTCGCTGCGGCTCATCTCGAGCGAGAACACGACGGACGCCTGGTTGTGCTTGATGGACGCCGCCCGCGCGAAGTCGAGCGCGAGCGTCGACTTGCCGATGGCCGGCCGGGCGGCGATGACGATCATCTGGCCGGGGTGCAGGCCGTTGGTCAGCCGGTCGAGGTCGGCGAAGCCGGTCGGCACGCCGATCATGCCCTCGCCGCGGTGCCCCGCCGACTCGATCTCGTCCAGGGTGCCGGCGACGACCTCGCCGAGCCGGTGGTAGTCCTCGGTGGTGCGCCGCTCACTGACCGCGTAGACCTCGGCCTGGGCGTTGTTCACGATGTCATCGACGTCGCCGCCGTCGGTCGCGTAGCCGAGCTGGACGATGCGGGTGCCGGCCTCGACCAGGCGGCGCAGGACGGCGCGCTCCTTGACGATGCGCGCGTAGTACCCGGCGTTCGCGGCGGTCGGCACCATCGAGATGAGCGTGTGCAGGTACGGCACGCCGCCGACGCGGCCGATCTCGCCGCGCTTGGTGAGCTCGTCGGCGACGGTCACCGCGTCAGCGGGCTCGCCGCGGCCGTACAGGTCGAGCACCGCGTCGTAGATCGCCTCGTGCGCCGGGCGGTAGAAGTCGGTGCCGCGGATCTCCTCGACGACGTCCGCGATGGCGTCCTTCGAGATCATCATGCCGCCGAGCACGCTCTGCTCGGCCTCGAGGTCCTGCGGGGGCGTCCGGTCGAACGCCGGCCGCGCCGTCCCCGAGGGTGCCCCGTACTCCAGCTCCTCGATCGTCACAGTGCCGCCCGCCCACCTTCGGTTGTCATGCCGCCGCCGTCGAACACCAGTTCTAGCACCGGCCGCCGACACGCCCCTCGACCGGTGCGGCGGGGACCTGCCGACGCTGCGGAGCCCAGACGGGCTCGCGCGCCGACGTGAGGTTATGCGCGAGCCGGACCGCCCATCAAGCGAGACGTGCACAGGGCCTGGGGACGAGCCTGTGGAAGGCTGTGGACGCAGACCGCGCACTGTCCACAGGTCGTGGACACAGGTGTGGACGAACTCGGACGGGCCCTCCGACCAGGGCGTTCTCACCGGCGCAAACGTCGTGAACCGATGTGGACAGGAATCAGTTGGCCGCCATTTCACGCCTCGGACATGTGCCGTCCACCGTCGACCGCCAGATCCTCGCGCTCGCCGTCCCCGCGCTCGGTGCGCTCGTCGCCGAGCCGCTGTTCGTGCTGGTCGACTCCGCCGTGGTCGGACGGCTCGGCACCACCGAGCTCGCCGGCCTGTCGCTGGCGTCGACGCTGCTCGTCACGGTCGTGGGGCTGTGCGTGTTCCTGGCCTACGCCACCACCGCCGCGGTCGCCCGGCGGCTCGGCGCGGGCGACCGCTCCGGCGCGCTGCAGGTCGGCGTGGACGGCCTCTGGCTGGCCGCAGGGCTCGGCGTGCTCCTGACCGCGGCGACCCTCCTGCTCGCCCCCTGGGCCGTGGGCGCGCTGGGCGCGACGGGGGACGTGGCGGACCAGGCCGTGACGTACCTGCGCGCCTCCGCGCCGGGGCTGCCGGGCATGCTGCTCGTGCTCGCCGCCACGGGGGCGCTGCGCGGCCTGCAGGACACCCGCACGCCCCTGGTCGTCGCCGGGGTCGGCGCGGTGGTCAACGCCGTGCTCAACGTGGTCCTGGTGCACAGCGTCCACCTGGGCATCGCCGGCTCGGGCCTCGGCACCGCCGTCACGCAGCTCGCGATGGGCGCGGCGCTCGTGGTCGTCGTGGTGCGCGGCGCCCGGGCCGCCGGTGCGTCGCTGGCCCCTGCGGCGGGCGGCATCCTCGCCGGGGTGCGGACCGGCACGCCGCTGCTGCTGCGCACGCTGTCCCTGCGCGCCGCGATCCTGCTGACGGTGTGGGTGGCGACCGGGCTCGGGTCCGTGGCGCTCGCCGGCCACCAGGTGGTCAACGCCGTGTGGGGCTTCGTGGCGTTCGCCCTCGACGCCCTCGCGATCGCCGCCCAGGCGCTCGTCGGGCACGCGCTCGGCGCCGGGGACGTGCCGCTCGTCCGCGCGCTGCTGCGGCGCACCCTCGCCTGGGGGGTCGGCGCCGGCGCGGTGCTCGGCGTCGTGACGGGTGCGGCCGGCTGGTGGCTGTCCGCCGCGTTCACCGCGGACCCCGACGTGCGGCACGCCGTCACCGTCAGCCTGGTCGTCGCCGCGGTGCTGATGCCGATGGCCGGCTGGGTGTTCGTGCTCGACGGCGTCCTGATCGGCGCGGGCGACGGACGGTTCCTCGCGGCCGCCGGCATGGTGACGCTGGTGGCCTACGTGCCGTTCGCGCTGGCGGTCCGGGCCTGGGCGCCCGAGGGCTGGGTCGGGCTGGCGTGGCTGTGGGCGGCGTTCGCGGGCGTGTTCATGCTCGCGCGCGCCGTGACCACCGGCCTGCGGGCGCGCGGCGGTGCCTGGATGGTCACCGGGGCGTGACGTCGGGTCCCGGCTCCTCGCCGGTGCCCGGCTGGTCCTCCGGGCCCGCCGCGGGGTCGGCCGGCGCCGTGCCCGTGCCGCCCTTCCGCATGCTGAGGATCAGGAACGTGATGCCGATCGGGATGAACGCGTAGGAGGTCCCCCGCATCGAGTCGTTCGCCAGCCAGGACAGTCCGAGCACGAGGAACACGACGCCGATGGGCAGGAACGCGACGTTCGGGTTCGTCGTGCCGGCGGCCGGTTCCGTGGGCGGCTGGTCCGGGGCGGCGGGCTGCTCGGGCATCCGCCCACGCTACGGGCCACGAGGGCCTGGGCGCCTCCGCCCCGGGACGGAGAACCGGCCCGGGGACGACGAACGCCCCGCCCCGGGTGACCGGGACGGGGCGTGCGTCGTGCGGGCTACGTCAGGCCGCGACGACCTTGACGGTCAGCTTCGCGGAGACGTCGGCGTGCAGGCGGACCTTCACCTCGTACTCGCCGGTCGCCTTGATCGGCTGCGCGACCTCGACCTTGCGGCGGTCGATCGACGGGCCACCGGCCGCATTGACGGCGTCGGCGATCTCGGCGGTCGTGATGGCGCCGAACAGCCGGCCGGACTCGCCGGCCTTGGCGGAGACGGTCACCGGGTTGCCCTGGAGGGAGTCACGCACGGCGCGAGCCTCCTCGAGGGTCTCGATCTCGCGCACCTTGCGGGCACGACGGATCTGGGTGACCTCCTTCTCGGCTCCCTTGCTCCACGCGGTCGCGAGACCGCGGGGGACGAGGTAGTTCCGGGCGTAACCGTCCTTGACGTCGACGACGTCGCCGGGAGCGCCGAGGCCCGTGACCTCGTGGGTCAGGATGAGCTTGGCCATCTGTGTGCTCCTTCTCAGCGAGCCGACGACGAGTACGGCAGGAGCGCCATCTCGCGGGCGTTCTTGACGGCCCGCGCGATCGCGCGCTGCTCCTGGACGGACACGCCGGTCACGCGGCGGGCGCGGATCTTCCCGCGGTCGGAGATGAACTTCCGCAGCAGGGCGGTGTCCTTGTAGTTGACCGACTCGATCTTCGCCGCCTTGAGCGGGTTCTGCTTCTTCTTGGGCTTCCGGACAACGGCCTTGGCCATCGTGGTGCTCCTTGTTCTACGTGCGGAGCCCGGGGCGTTGCCATGCCCCGGGATGGGATGTGCTGTGCGGGCGCGCGCCCGTGGTGCCGACCCGGCAGGTCAGCGGTGCTCGTCGAGGACGGCGATCAGAACGGGGGCTCGTCGGAGTAGCCGCCGGCGCCACCACCCGCGGGCGTGGCCCACGGGTCGTCCTGCGCCTGGCCGCCGCCTCCGTTGAAGCCGCCGCCACCGCCGCCGCCACCGTTGAAGCCGCCACCGCCGCCGCCGCCGAAGCCGCCACCGCCGCCGCCACCCTGACGCTGGGTCCGGGTGACCTTGGCCGAGGCGTAGCGGAGCGACGGGCCGACCTCGTCGACCTGCAGCTCGTACACGGTCCGCTTCTCGCCCTCGCGGGTCTCGTAGGACCGCTGGACGAGCCGGCCGCTGACGATCACGCGGGTGCCCTTGGTGAGCGACTCGGCGACGTTCTCCGCCGCCTCCCGCCAGATCGAGCAGCGGAGGAACAGCGTGTCGCCGTCCTTCCACTCGTTGCTCTGGCGGTCGAACGTGCGCGGCGTGGACGCCACGGTGAAGTTCGCGACCGCAGCCCCGGACGGCGTGAACCGCAGCTCCGGGTCGGCGGTCAGGTTCCCGATCACCGTGATGGTGGTGTCACCAGCCATGCCAGCTCCTCGTTCTCGTCGAATGCTCGTCGAAGGGTGTCCCGCACGGTACGCGCGCGGTCCGACACTCAGGCGTCCTGGCGGAGGACCTTCGTGCGGAGGACGGCCTCGTTGAGGCCGAGCTGACGGTCGAGCTCCTTGGCCGTGTCCGACGTCGAGGAGAAGTCGACGACGGCGTAGATGCCCTCGGACTTCTTCTGGATGTCGTACGCCAGGCGGCGGCGGCCCCAGATGTCGACCTTGTCGACGGTGCCACCGTCGGTCTTGACCACCGACAGGTACTTGTCGAGCGACGGTGCGACCGTGCGCTCTTCGATGTCGGGGTCGAGGATGATCATGATCTCGTACTGACGCAGGCTCATACCCACCTCCTCTGGTCTCGGCGGCCACGGTCGTTCCGTGGCAGGAGGGTGTCGTGCGTCGCGGTGCCCCGGCCCGGGGTGTCGATCGGCGACGTCCGGAGGGCACAACAGCGGTCCAGTCTAGCGGGTCCTGCCGCCGCCCGGCGACGAGCGGCGGGCCGGCTCAGGGCGCGGCGTTGCCGCCGGCGTTCCCGCCGCCGTTGCCGCCGCCCTGACCCTGGTCGGCGGCGGGCTGCGTGGGCGTCGGGTTCGGGGCGGGCTGCGCGGGCGCCTTCGCGACCCGGATCGTGACCGTCGACCCCGGCGCGACCTGCGTCCCGGCCCCGGGGTCCACGCCCAGCACGGTTCCGGGAGCACTCGGGTCCTCTACCTCGACGACGACCGCCACGAGACCCGCGTTGTTCAGCGCGGCCTTCACGTCCCCCAGCGGCGACCCGGCGCCGACGTTCGGCACCGCCACGGTCGTCGGCTGCTCCGGCTCGGGCGCCTGGGTCGGCGTGGGCGCGGACGTCGTCGGGGCCTGCGTCGGCGCCTTCGTCGCGTTGACGTTCGCGCGCTCCGGGAACGGCACGGGCGTCGCGTACTTCGGGGACTGCAGCACGGGCCGCATGTACTCGGCCCAGAGGGCGGCGGGCCAGGTCGACCCGGTGACCTCGTCGACCCCGCCCCACGGCGTGATCGTCACCTGGTCCTTGCCGTTCTCCCCGACCTGGCTGAGCGCGACGGCGGTCGCGATCTGCGGGGTGAAGCCGACGAACCACGCCGACTTGTTCTCCTGCGACGTGCCGGTCTTGCCGGCGATGTCCCGGTCCAGCGGGTTCACGTACCGCTTGCCGGAGCCCTTCTCGACGACCTGCGTCATGGCGTAGGTGGTGTCGGCCATCACGCCGGCGTCGAACGCCTGGGTGGGCTGCGTCGCGCCGGTGTAGGCCACGTCCCCGTCGGGGTACACCGCCTGGGCCACCATGAACGGCTTGTGGTAGACGCCCTGGGCCGCGATCGTCGCGTACGCGGAGGCCATCTCGAGCGGGCTGACCACGTCGCTGCCGAGCACGTTGGACGGGACGGCGGTCAGCGGGCTGCTCGACACACCGGCCCGCTTCGCGACGTCGACGGTCTTCTCCGGGCCGACCTCGAGGTTCATCTGCGCGTAGACGGTGTTGACCGACTGCTCCGTGGCCTTGACCAGGTCGATGTTGCCGAAGTCCTCGAAGCCGAAGTTGTTGACCTTCCAGTCGCCGAACGTCTGCGGCGACGCCCCGTTGAACCGGTCGGTCAGCGCCATGCCGTTCTCCAGCGACGCGATCAGCGTGAAGGGCTTGAACGTCGAGCCGCCCTGGACCCGGTCACGGCTGGCGCGGTCGATCTGGTCGGCGAGGAAGTCGTCACCGCCGTACATCGACACGATGCCGCCGTTCGCGGGGTCGACCGACACCACGCCCACCTTCAGTGCACCTGACGGCATCTCGCCGTCCGACAGCGCGCCGCCGCGGAGCTGGCCGACGGCGGCCACGGCCGCCTGCTGCGTCCCGGGCTCGATGGTCGTCGTGATCTTCAGGCCACCGCTGCTGATCGTCTCGTCGGTGATCGAGCCCGTCGAGGTGAGCTCCTGCTTCACGTACTGCAGCAGGTAGCCGTTGGTGCCGCCGTAGGTCTCGTTGCGCTCGTACGTGATGGTCGGCGGGAACACCTGCGCGTCGCGGTCCGCCTGCGTGAGGTAGCCGTCGCGGACCATGCCGTCCAGGACGTACTCCCAGCGCTGCGTCGCCTTCTCCGGGCTGACCGCCGGGTCCCAGTTGTTCGGGGACGGGATGATGCCGGCCAGGAGCGCGGCCTCGGACACGGTGAGGTCGCCCGACCCCTTGCCGAAGTACGACTGCGCCGCGGCCTCGATGCCGTAGGAGTCGCGGCCGAAGTAGATGGTGTTGAGGTACCGGCCGAGGATCTGCTCCTTGGTCTCGGTCTGCGCGATCTTGATCGCGAGCAGGGTCTCCTTGGCCTTGCCGACGTAGCTCGTCGTCGTCTCGCCGACGTAGTAGCGCTCGACGTACTGCTGCGTCAGCGTCGACCCGCCCTGCGTGTCGCCGCCCCGCAGGTTGTTGATCAGCGCGCGGCCCATGCCGGTGATCGAGACGCCCTGGTTCTCGAAGAACGTCCGGTCCTCGGCGGACACCACGGCTTGCCCGACGAACGCCGGCAGCGCCTCGTAGTCGACGATCGTCCGGTTCGGGCCCGGGAACGTCCCCAGCTCCGTGCCGTCCGAGAAGTAGACGGTCGACGTCTGCGCCTCGACGAACTCGTCGGGCGCGGGCACGTCGGTCATCGCGTAGGCGGCGACGCCCAGGCCCAGGCACAGGAAGACGAAGCCGGTGACGGCGCCGACCATGAACCGCCACGACGGCAGCCAGCGGTGCACACCGCGGTAGCCACGCCGGGGGTAGTCGATGATCCGGCGGCGACCGCCGGTGGTGCCGGTCGCGCCGGACGAGCCGGTCCGGGTCCCCCGCGGGGCGGGTCCGGTGGACCGTCGGGTCGTGCCTGCCAACGCACTGCCTTCCTGTGGACTGCTGGGCGGGCGTCGAGCGGCAGGAGCCGGCCGGGCCCCGACCAGTATGCGCGAGGGGTGGGAGCCGCCCCGCGGCCGGACGGCCGGTCACGCGGAC
Source organism: Cellulomonas endometrii (assembly GCF_949769265.1). NCBI lineage: Bacteria > Bacillati > Actinomycetota > Actinomycetes > Micrococcales > Cellulomonadaceae > Cellulomonas > Cellulomonas endometrii. The sequence continues at coordinate 89,230 of NZ_CATKPC010000015.1, forward strand.
TTTCACGTGATCGCCACGAGGCGCGCGCGGGGGCTACCTGAGCCGCCTCGGATCCTCGCAGGACCCCGCACCGGAAGCACGCGGACGGGCGCCGACCGGCGTAGAACCCCCCGGACGGGGTCGGCGACGCGCCGCGAACGGCGGCGTGTTGCCCGGATCGCCTGGTTCGCCCTACTCTCCTCGATGTATCAGTTCGATACATCGACGTACGGACGACTCGAGGGAGGCAACGATGCGCGCACGCTCCGACGTGCTCGAGTCGGCCATCCTCGGCCTGCTGCACGACTCCCCGATGCACGGGTACGAGCTGCGCAAGCGGCTCAACCTGCTCCTGGGATCGTTCCGCGCGCTGTCCTACGGCTCCCTGTACCCCTGCCTCAAGGCGCTGGTCGCCCGGGGCTGGATCGTCGGCTCCGACCCGCAGGAGGCGCCGGCGCACGGGCTGGCGGGCAAGCGCGCCCGCATCGTCTACCAGCTCACGTCCGAGGGCAAGGAGCAGTTCCAGCACGTGCTGGCCTCCTCCGGGCCCGCCGCGTGGGAGGACGAGAACTTCGGCTTCCGGTTCGCCTTCTTCGGGCAGACCGACGCCGACACCCGGCTGCGCATCCTGGAGGGCCGGCGCACCCGGCTCACCGAGCGGCTGGAGCAGATCCGCGACTCCGTGTCCCGGACCCGCGTCCGCATGGACGAGTACACCCTCGAGCTCCAGCGTCACGGGCTCGAGCAGGTCGAGCGCGAGGTGCGCTGGCTCGACGACCTCATCGACCACGAGCGCAGCACCAGCAGCGCCCGTCCCCGCGGCGACGGCCAGCCGGCCGACGCCCGCACAGCAGCTGTCGAGGATGACCCCATCGTCGCGGCACAACACCCTCAGAAGGAGCGAGGATGACTGCCATCCGCGTTGCTATCGCCGGCGTGGGCAACTGCGCCGCGTCGCTGATCCAGGGCGTGCACTTCTACGCCGACGCCGACCCGAGCGCCAAGGTGCCCGGCCTGATGCACGTCCAGTTCGGGGACTACCACGTCCGCGACCTGGAGTTCGTGGCCGCGTTCGACGTCGACGCGAAGAAGGTCGGCTTCGACCTGTCCGAGGCGATCGGTGCGTCCGAGAACAACACCATCAAGATCGCCGACGTCCCGCCGCTCGGCGTGACCGTGCAGCGTGGCCCGACGATGGACGGCATCGGCAAGTACTACGCGATGACCATCGAGGAGTCCGACGCCGAGCCCGTGGACGTCGTCCAGGTGCTCAAGGACGCCAAGGTCGACGTGCTCGTCTCCTACCTGCCGGTGGGCTCCGAGGAGGCCGACAAGTTCTACGCGCAGGCCGCCATCGACGCGGGCGTCGCGTTCGTCAACGCCCTCCCGGTGTTCATCGCGTCCGACCCCGAGTGGGCCGCGAAGTTCGAGGCCGCCGGCGTCCCGATCGTCGGCGACGACATCAAGTCCCAGGTCGGCGCGACCATCACGCACCGCGTGCTCGCCCGCCTGTTCGAGGACCGCGGCGTGATCCTGGACCGCACGTACCAGCTGAACGTCGGCGGCAACATGGACTTCAAGAACATGCTCGAGCGCGAGCGCCTGGAGTCCAAGAAGGTCTCGAAGACGCAGGCCGTCACCTCGAACCTGCATGACGGCCCGCTGGCCGGCAAGAAGGACGACCGCAACGTCCACATCGGCCCGTCGGACTACGTCGCCTGGCTGGACGACCGCAAGTGGGCGTACGTCCGCCTCGAGGGCCGCGCGTTCGGCGAGGTGCCCCTGAACCTGGAGTACAAGCTCGAGGTCTGGGACTCCCCGAACTCGGCCGGCATCATCATCGACGCCGTCCGCGCCGCGAAGATCGCGAAGGACCGCGGCATCGGCGGCCCGATCCTGTCGGCGTCGACCTACTTCATGAAGTCCCCGCCGGTCCAGAACGAGGACATGCACGGCCGGGAGCTCGTGGAGGCGTTCATCCGCGGCGACATCGAGCGCTGACGTCGAGCGCTGACCAGCACCACCCCGGGAGCCCCGGTGACGTCCGCGTCACCGGGGCTCCGGCGTGCGGTGACCGCGGGGCGCCGGCGACCGGCCGGCTCGCTCGACCGGCTCGGCGGTCAGGACGCGCCGATCTCCGCGCGGAGGGCGCCGAGGAGCTCGGCGAGCCCGTCCGCGAGCGCCTCGGCCTGCGCCCGGGTCGCCGTGGCCGACAGGGTCCAGACCGTCGCCGGCCCGCCGTCCGCGCCGGGGACGGCGACGAACTCCTGCACCTGCGTCATCGGCACCGCGGCGCCGTCGACGGTGGTGGTGAAGTGCACCTCCTGCGCGACCGCCAGGTCGCCCCGCTGCTCGCGACAGGCCAGCGTCACGTCCTGCTCCGCCGCCTCGATCGCCCGGAGGGCCTCGGCGCCGAGCAGGACCGCGAGCGCCGGGTCGTCGCTGCGCTGGACCCCGACCGTCACGTTCGCGGTGAAGCCGGCGTCGGGGCGCTCGTGCGCGGCGGCGAACGCGATGCCCGGCGTGCCGAGCGTCTCCGGCGGTATCAGGTGCCAGCCCTCGGGGAGCGGGGCGGCGTCCTGGCTGTCGGCGGTCATGCGGCTCCTCGGTCGGACGGGCGCACCGAGTCTAGGTGCGGCCCCGTAGCCTGGCCGGGTGCAGGTGGTCGCGGATCTGAAGCAGCTCTGGCCCCTCGTCGACTTCCGGCGGCTCCTGGCGGTCCGCCTGGTCAGCCAGTGCTCGGACGGCCTGTTCCAGGCCGGGCTCGCCACCCTGTTCTTCTTCTCCCCCGAGAACGCGACGACGGCGACCGGCGTCGCGGCGGCGTTCGCGGTGCTGCTGCTGCCCTTCACGGTGGTCGGGCCGTGGGCGGGCGTCCTGCTGGACCGGTGGCGGCGCCGGCAGGTGCTGCTCGTCGGCAACCTGGTCCGCACGGCCCTGACGCTGGTCGTCGCGCTCATCATGGCGACGGCCGGTGTCGGCCCGGCGGTGTACGTCCTCGCCCTCGTGACGCTGTCGGTCAACCGGTTCCTGCTCTCGGCGCTGTCCGCGTCGCAGCCGCGGGTCGTCGCCGGGCCGCTGCTGCTGACCGCGAACTCCATCACCCCGACCCTCGGCACGGTGTCCGCCGGGATCGGCGCGGGGCTCGGCGTCCTGCTCGGCCTGGTGCTGCCCGACGGGCGGACCAAGGACGTCGCCGCGCTGGTCGTCGCGGCCCTGCTCATGTCGGTGGCCGCGTTCCTCGCGTCCCGCATCGCCCGCGACCGGCTCGGACCGGACGCCCTCGTGGACGCCGGTGAGGTGCGCCGGGCGCTCAGCACGCTCGCGCACGGCCTGGTCGACGGCGCGCGGTACCTCGTCCGGCGCGGGACCCCCGCGCGGGCGCTGGCGGTCATGGCGGTGCACCGGTTCCTCTACGGCGCGGTGTTCATCGCGAGCATCCTCATCTCCCGGAACCTGCTCGCCGACCCCGCCGACGCCCGCGCTGGGCTCCTGACGTTCGCGCTGGTCGGCGGCGTCACCGGGGTCGGGTTCGCGCTCGCGATCGTCGTCACGCCGGTCGTGTCCCCGCTGATCGGCCCGCACTCGTGGATCGCCGTCTGCCTGGCGCTGGCCGCGGCGACCCAGGCGCTGCTCGCGATCACCGTCGCCCGGCCCGCCGTGCTGGTGGGGTCGCTCGTCCTCGGCCTTGCGGCGCAGGGCGCGAAGATCGCGGTCGACACGATCCTCCAGCGGGACACCGCCGACCAGTACCGGGGACGCGCGTTCGCCCTGTACGACGTGCTCTACAACGCGGCGTTCGTCGGGGCGGCCGCCCTGGCCGCCGTCGCCCTGCCCGACACCGGGTGGTCCCGCGGGGTGTTCGCGCTGCTCGCGGCGGCGTACCTCGCGGCCGCGCTGGTGTACCGGACGCGGTCGACCGAGCCGACGGCGGTCCCCGTCCCCGCCTGAGGCGGCCGCGCCCTGCGGCTGCCGCTCAGCCCTGCGGCTGCCGCTCGGCCCACCACGCCAGCAGCGCCGCGCGGGCCGCCTCGGGCTCCATCGGCCCGTGCTCCATCCGCAGCTCGAGCAGGTGCTTGTACGCCGCGCCGACCTCGCGCCCCGGACCGATGCCGAGGATCTCCATGATCTGCGTGCCGTCCAGGTCCGGGCGGATCGCGTTCAGCTCCTCCTGCTCCCGCAGGTCGGCGATGCGCTGCTCCAGGTCGTCGTAGGCCTCGGACAGCCGCCGGGCCTTGCGCTGGTTCCGCGTGGTGCAGTCCGAGCGGGTGAGCCGGTGCAGCCGCTCCAGCAGCGGCCCGGCGTCGGTGACGTAGCGGCGCACCGCCGAGTCCGTCCACGCGCCCTCGCCGTACCCGTGGAACCGCAGGTGCAGCTCCGTCAGCCGCGCGACCGCCTGCACCGTGGCCTTGTCGAAGTGCAGGGCCTTCAGCCGCCGGGCGACCATCTTGGCGCCGACCACCTCGTGGTGGTGGAACGAGACGCCGCCGCCGGCCTCGAACCGCCGGGTCGGCGGCTTGCCGATGTCGTGCAGCAGCGCGGCGAGGCGGAGCACCAGGTCCGGACCCGGCACCGGCCCGTCCGGCCCCGTCTCCAGGGCGATCGCCTTGTCCAGCACGGTCAGCGAGTGCTCGTAGACGTCCTTGTGCCGGTGGTGCTCGTCGATCTCGAGCCGCAGCGCCGGCAGCTCGGGCAGCACGTGCTCGGCCAGCCCGGTGTCGACGAGCACGCGCAGGCCGGGGCGCGGCTGGGGCGACATCAGCAGCTTGACCAGCTCGTCCCGCACCCGCTCGGCCGACACGATCGACAGCCGCTCCGCCATGTCCGTGGCGGCGGCGAGCGCCGCCTCGTCCACCCGGAAGCCCAGCTGGGCGGCGAACCGCGCGGCGCGGAGCATCCGCAGGGGGTCGTCGTCGAACGACTGCCGGGGGTCGACCGGGGTGCGCAGGACGCCGCGGGCGAGGTCCGTCAGGCCGTCGAACGGGTCGACGAACGTGAGCTCCGGCAGCCGGATCGCCATGGAGTTCACGGTGAAGTCGCGTCGGGACAGGTCCCCCTCGAGGCTGTCGCCGAACGCCACCTCGGGCTTGCGGGACGTCGCGTCGTACGCGTCGGTCCGGTAGGTCGTCACCTCGACGACGACGTCCTGCGTGCCGCGGCGCGCGTGCCGGCGGGCGCCGATCGTGCCGAACGCCCGGCCGATGTCCCAGTGCGCGTCGCCCCAGGCGGCGAGGATCCGCTCCGTCTCGTCCGGCGTCGCCGACGTCGTGAAGTCCAGGTCGACGCTCGGCCGGCCGAGGAACGCGTCCCGGACGGGGCCGCCGACCAGCGCCAGCTCGTGCCCGGCCCGCTCGAACAGGTCGCCGAGCTCGAGCGCGGCCGGCGCGAGGCCGGTGATCACGCCGAGCGCCCGCTTGCGCAGGGCGTCGAGCGCCGCGGCGTCCACGGCGGCCGGGTCACCGGCGGCGGGGCGGGGGGTCAGGTCGGGGGACGGCACGACGACCAAGCCTGCCAGATCCCCGCACCGCCGGACGCGTGCGTCCACAGGTCCTCCACGCGGACGGGGCCGGGGCCAGGGGTGGAGTCGTTACAGTGGCCTGCATGCCCGAGCCCGCGCGTGCCCTGCCACCGGAGGGCGTCCCCGCGCCGCCGGGCGGCCACGCGCTGCGGATCGACCCGCGGTCGACCCGGACCCGGCACGCCCACCTGCCCGTCGTCGAGGAGACCTCCGCCGGCGGCCTCGTGGTGCGCCAGGAGGCCGGCGTGCACGTCGCGGCGGTGATCGCGCGCCGCAACCGCGCCGGCCGGCTCGAGTGGTGCCTCCCCAAGGGGCACCTGGAGGGCGACGAGACCCCGGAGCAGGCGGCCGTCCGCGAGATCGCCGAGGAGACCGGCATCGTCGGGCGGATCGTGCGCGGCCTCGGCGTCATCGACTACTGGTTCACCGGTGACGACCGGCGGGTGCACAAGATGGTCCACCACTACCTGCTGGGCGCGGTGGGCGGCGAGCTCACCGTGGAGGGGGACCCGGACGGCGAGGCCGAGGACGTGGCCTGGGTGCCGGTGCTCGAGCTGCCCGCGCGCCTGGCGTACCCCAACGAGCGACGACTGGCCGAGACCGCGCACGTGGTCCTCGTCGGCGGGGCATGAGGCTGCAGGGGGCGGCGGCACGGGGCCGGGCGTTCGCGGCGGCGCTGCTCGCCGCGGGCGTGCTCGCGCTCTCCGGGGCGCCGGCGGTCGCGACCGGGTCGAGGCCCGCCGCGCCCGGCGGCTCCGCGCAGACCGCGGCCCCGCGGCCGGCCGCACCGTCGACCAACACCCTGCCCGTGAGCGTCTCCGTCACGGCGGTCACGCCGCAGGTGCTCCAGCCCGGGGAGGACCTCACCGTCACCGCGACGCTCCGGAACGACGGGGACGAGGCGGTCGAGGCCCCCCGCGCGTCGGTGCGGATCTACCGGTACCGGATGTCGGACCGGGACGAGCTGGCCGCCTGGGCCGACGCCGGGGCCACGAGCCCGATCGGGGACGTCGCCGCGACCACCCCGCTCGACGCCCCGCTCGCGCCGGGGGCGAGCGTCTCCGTGCAGGTCGTCGTGCCCGCCGCCGACATCCGCCTGCTGCGGACCGACGACGCCTGGGGACCGCGCGGCCTCACGTTCGACGTCGGCGACGGCTCCAGGAGGGTCGGCGTCGACCGGACCTTCCTGCTGTGGGCGTCCGCCGACGAGGTGCCGACCGCCCACGTGGGCGTGCTGTCCTCCGTCGTGGGCCCGGCGGCCCGGCCGACGGGCGAGGACGACGCCGCGGACGAGACCTCGGGTGCGGACGGAGCGGAGGGCGCGGAGCCGTCGCCGACGCCGACCGCCACCGCTCCCCCGGCGGACGGCGAGGCCGAGGAGGACGAGGCGCTCGACGCGCTCACGGCGTCCGGGGGCCGGCTCGGCCGGGTCCTGCAGGCGACGGCCGACTTCCCGTTCGTGTCCTGGGCGGTCGACCCGGCGCTGGTCGACCAGGCCGCGGCGGGCTCCCGGTCCGCGCAGGCCTGGCTCACGGGGCTGACCGAGGCGGCGGCCGACCGCGAGGTGCTGCGGCTGCCGTGGGCCGACCCGGACCTGGCGGCGATCGCGCACGCCGGGCAGGACTCGTCGACCGACCTGCTGCGCCTGGCGGCCGGCGTCACCGGCGACCAGGAGTCGAGCACCCTCTGGCGGGACGCGCGGCCGGTGCTGTGGGCGGCCGACGACGTGCCCGACGAGGTCACGGCGGCGCGCGCCGCCGGCTCCGGGGACGGGGCTCCGCTCGTGGTCGGTCCCGACGCGCTGCCGGCGGCCGGGTCCGGCACGCCGAGCGCACCGGCGACCGTCCGCACCGCCGCCGGCGCGCTGACCGCGCTGGTGCCGGACGAGACGCTGACCGAGCTGCTCGCCGAGCCGGCCACGGCCCAGCCCGGGCTCACCCCCGCGACCGCGGCGCAGCGGATGCTCGCCGAGACGGCCGTCGTCGCGCGGTCCGACGACGCCGACACCACCTACGTCCTGGCGACCACGCCCCGCGACTGGGAGCCGTCCAGCGCGGTCGCCGAGGCCCAGCTCGCCGCCCTTCGCGACGCGCCCTGGGTCGACACCGAGACCGTCGCGGACGTCCTGACCGCGCACGCCGCCGGTGAGGCGGACGGCGACGGCGCGGACCGGGCGGACCTGCCGGCCTCGGAGCGGTCCGGGACCGAGCTGACCCCCGCGTGGGTGAACGCCCTGGCCGCGCAGTGGCGCGCCGCCGGCGAGTTCGCGAGCGTCGTCGACGACCCCGCGGCGCTCCTCGACGGCCTGGACGCCGACCTGGTCGCCCCGCTCGCCGTCGCCTGGCGGGACGACCCCGACGGACGCACGGTCGTCGTGAACGAGGCGATCGCCGAGGGCAAGGCCCACCAGACCGGGCTGTCCGTCCTGCTGAACGAGCAGTTCACGGTGATCTCCAGCTCGGCGCAGATCAGCGTCGCCGTGCAGAACGAGCTGGACCAGAGCGCGCGCGTCCGCGTCGAGCTGCGGCCGCACAAGGGCTGCCTCGACACGACCCGCTCCGAGCTGACCGACGTGCCCCCGAAGAGCGAGAAGGCCGTGTCGCTGACCCTGCGCGCCACCGCCAACTGCGACGTGGAGGTCGACGTCAGCCTCGTCTCGGAGAGCGGCCGTGAGCTCGCGACGCCCGTCACGTTCTCCGCCCGCGTCGCCCCCACCATCGAGAGCGTCGGGTCGATCGTCGTGGGCGTGCTGCTCGCGCTCGCCCTGGCGTTCGGCATCTGGCGCACGGTGCGCCGGGGCCAGACCGCCCGGCGCGGCGCGCGTGTCGCCCCCGACGCCGAGCAGCCGCCGGCCGGCGCCCCGGACGCCGGCGGCCCGCCTCCCGCACGACAGGACCAGCCATGACCACCCCCGCCACGGCCGCCGGCGGCGCCGACCCCGACGGCACCGCGGCCGGAGCCACCGCCGGCGGCGGCACGGACCCCGCCGCCACCGCGTCCGCCGCACCCACCGCGCCCGTCGCGCCCCGGTCCTCCGGCCTCGGCCGGTCGTCGCTGATCATGGCGTCCGGGACGGCCGCGTCCCGCGTGCTCGGCGTGGTGAACACGTCCCTGCTGGCGTGGGCGATCGGCCTGACCGGCAGCATCGCGAACGCGTTCTCGGTCGCGAACAAGCTCCCCAACACGCTGTACCTGCTCATCGCGGGCGGCGTCCTCAACGCGGTGCTGGTGCCGCAGGTCGTGCGGGCGTACCGCCGGGCCGACGGCCAGCAGTACGTCGACCGGCTCCTGACGGTCGGCATCGTGCTCCTCGCCGGGCTCACCGTCGTCCTCACGGCGGCCGCGCCGCTGCTCGTGCGGTTCTACTCGCAGTTCCCGGACCCCCGGGTGACGGCGGTCGCCACGGCCCTGGCCTTCTGGTGCATCCCGCAGATCTTCTTCTACGGGCTGTACTCGCTGCTCGGCCAGATCCTGAACGCCCGCGGCTCCTTCGGCCCCTACATGTGGGCGCCGGTGGTGAACAACCTCGTCTTCATCAGCGGGCTGCTGGTGCTGGTCGGCGTGCTCGGCGGCTTCGACGAGGAGATGTCGGTCACCGAGTGGACCGGCTCGCAGACCGCCATGCTGGGCGCCGCCGCCACGCTGGGCATCGTCGTGCAGGCCCTCGTCCTGTTCATCCCGCTGCACCGCAGCGGATTCCGGTACCGGCCGCGCTGGGGCCTGCGCGGGTCCGGGCTGGGCAGCGCGGGGCGCGTCGCGACGTGGACCTTCCTCGGCCTGCTGATCGGGCAGGTCGGGGTCTGGCGGATCAGCGTCGTCGCGAGCTCCGTCGGGACGGCCGACGTGGCGGGCAACGGCGTGTACGACCGCGCGTTCCTCATCTTCATGCTCCCCCACTCGCTGGTCACGGTGTCCCTGGCGACCGCGCTGTTCACGCGGCTGTCCGGCCGGGCCGCCGCCGGCGACGTCGCGGGGGTGCGCCAGGACCTGTCGCTCGGCCTGCGGACGGTCGGCGTGTTCACCGTGCTAGCCACCGCGGGGATCGCGGTGCTGGCGTTCCCGCTCGGGCGCGCGCTGTTCCCGACCAACACCGACGCCGAGGTCCACGCGCTCGCGATGTCGGTCGTCGCGCTGGTGCTCGGCCTCGTCGCTTTCGGGGCGTGGTCCCTGTTCCAGCGCGTGTACTACGCGTACGAGGACGCGCGGTCGATGGTGCCGATCCAGCTGCTCATGGCGGCGGTCGTCGTCGGGGGCACCGAGCTGGGTCGCGCGACCCTCGACGACCGGTACTGGGTCGCGGCGGCGTGCGCGTCCATGGCGCTGTCCTACGGCGCCGGCGCCCTGGTCGCACTCGTGTCGGTGCGGCGGCGCCTCCACGGCGTCGACGGGCGGCGCGTGCTCGTGCTGCACCTCAAGGCGCTGCTCGGCGGCGTCCTGGCCGCGGCAGCCGGGATCGTCCTGCTCGTCGCGCTCGGTCCCGTGCAGGACTGGGGCGACGCGGTCGTGGCGTGCATCGCCGGGGCGGTGCTGATGTCCGCCGTGTACGTCGGCGTCCTCGCCGCGCTGCGGGTGCGCGAGCTGCAGACCGTCGCCGCCCCGCTGCTGCGCCGGCTCGGCCGCGGGCGGTGACCCGACGGGTGCGCCAGGACGCGGGGCTCGCCGCGCCGTTCCCGTCCCCAGCTCGCGCCGTGTGGCGGACGCCGGGAGGCCGGTCCCGTCTAGCATGACGGGGAGCCCGCGGCCGGCGAGGGCCCGGCTCCGCGCACACCCAGGGCGGTCCCCGACCGCCCCCGACGACCGGACGGAGGACCACGTGGCGCAGGCCCGCACCGGTGACCCCGGGCGCCGTGACACCCCCGGAGCCGGACGAGCAGGGACCCCCACCGGCCGGCACGGCAGCACCGTCGCCGGCCGCTACCGGCTCGACGAGCCGCGCTCCGGCGACCTCCCCGGCTCGGAGCGCTGGTCCGCGACGGACCAGATCCTCGCCCGCACCGTCACCGTCACGCTCGTCTCCGGTCCCCGCACCGCCGCGGTCCTGGACGCCGCACGCCGCGCCGCCCTCGTCGTCGACCCGCGGCTGGCCCGCATCCTGGACGTCGGCTCGGCCGACGGCACCGGGTACGTCGTGACGGAGGCGGTCGAGGGCCGCAGCCTGTCCGCGCTCGCCGCCCGCGCGCCCCTGACCGCCGACCAGGCCCGCGCCGTGGTCGGCGAGGCCGCCGCCGCGCTCGAGGTCGCGCGGCGCCGCGGCGTCCACCACCTCGCCCTGCGGCCCGAGGCGGTGGTGCTGACCCCCGGCAGCCGCGTCGTGCTCGAGGGCCTCGCCGTCGACGGGGAGCTGCTCGGGGCGGCGGGCGGCGGCGCCCACGCGATGAGCCGCACCGACACCGTCGGGCTCGTCCGGGTGCTCTACGCCGCGCTCACCGGCCGGTGGCCCGGCGTCTCCGCCGGCGCCGAGCCGCCGGTGGTGCCCACGTTCGACGAGTGGTCCGCCTCCAGCGGTCCCGCCGCGCGGCAGCCGGCCGGCGACCCCGAGGTCGACCCGGGGCTGCCCGCGGCGCCCGAGCACGACGGCGCACCCCTGCCGCCCGCCGACCTGGTCGCCGAGGTGCCCGCCGATCTCGACACCCTCTGCGCCGTGACCCTGGGCCCGCACGACGACGGCCCGCACAGCCCCGGGGAGCTCGTGCGCGAGCTCGAGCCCTGGCGCGCCGTCCGCGCCGACGAGATCTTCCGCACCGCCGACGCGGGTCGCTGGCCCGCCATGCCGGCGCAGGCCGGCGCCCCGGCCGCCGCCACGGCAGCCACCGGCACGACCACCGCACCTCCGACGGGAAGCAGCCCGATGAGCGACGACCAGCACGGCAGCAGCACGGCGCCCGGTGGGCGCCCCGCCGACGACAGCACGCCCGCGACGGGGAGCACCGGCGCGACGGCGGCCGGTGCCGCTGCGGCGGGCGCGACGGCCGCGGGGGCCCCCGCGGCGGGGGGGGGGGGGGGGGGCCCCCCCGCCCCCCCCCCCCGCCGGTAGCCCCACGTCCGCCGGGACGTCGCCGGCTTGAGCGACAGGTGCGCCGCGACCAGTGCCATCGCCAGACCGGCGGCGTCGGTCAGCATGTGCGCCGTGTCGACGAGCAGCGCGAGGCT
>NZ_CATKPC010000016.1:0-87287 GCF_949769265.1 Cellulomonas endometrii
GTCGCCCTCGCCCTCCACGAGGTCGTCGAGGACCAGGTCCGCCCCGTCCCCGTCGTCGCGGGCCGCGGCCTTCGGGTCGGCGGCCGAGTCGATGCGCGCGCACACCACGTACGCGCGGCCGCCGCGGGCCACCTCCCCGCCGACCCGCCGCCCGGTCCGCAGCGCGCCGATCACCCCCCGCACCGACCGCCGCTGACCCCCTCCCGTGCGGAGGGTGCGGTGGGCGAGTGGGAGCGGGCGAGGGCGGAGCGTGCCCTGCCGGGCGCCGGGTGTCCAGCGGGCTCCGCGCACCGGACGGGGCGGGTCTTGCCCAGCGGACCCGCGGTTGCGTCTCGTGGCGGACCTGCCGACGGTGGAGGGGTCCGATGGTCGCCACGCACCCCGCGGTGCGCCGCGACCGCCACCGGCGACGAGAGGAGCACCTGTGCTCACCGTGACCGAGAACGCCAGCACCGCCGTCCGTGACCTGACCACCCGCGCCGGACTGCCCGAGTCCGGCGGCCTGCGCATCGCGGAGTCCGAGCAGCAGCTCGGGGCCTTCGACCTCGCGCTCGTCCCGGAGGCCGTGCCCGGCGACGAGGTGATCGCGACCGAGGGCGCGACGGTCTTCGTGCCGCCGACGACCGCCGAGGCGCTCGCGGACCTGACGCTGGACGCCGACCCCGCGACCGGGACCGGCGGCCCCGCCTTCACGCTCGCGCCCCGGGACTGAGCCGGCGCTGAGCCGGCACCGAGCCGGACCGACCGCAGACGCAGCGAGGGCTCGCGCATCCACCGGAGTGGATGTGCGAGCCCTCGTCGTGCCGGGCGCACGTGACGGTGTCCCACCGTCAGGTGCGGGTGCCCGGCACCGGTCCGGCGGTGGTGTCCCACCACGCGCCGGACCAGGTCGATGCCCCCTGGTGGGGCGTCAGGCGCGAGCGCCCTTGCGGCCGGTCAGCGCGCCGTAGATGAGCAGCACGATGATCGAGCCGGCGATGGCGAGCAGCCACGACTGCAGCGACCAGAACTCCTCGAGCGGGCGGTTGAACAGCACGCTGCCCAGCCAGCCGCCGAGCAGCGCACCCACCACGCCGAGCAGCAGGGTCACGAACCAGCCGCCCGCCTGACGCCCGGGCAGGATCGCCTTCGCGATCGCACCGGCGATCAGTCCCAGCAGCAGAAAAGCGAAGAATCCCATCGGGCACCTCCATGTCGCGGTTCGAACGGTCATGACCGTCCCACGGGATGACGGTTCCCGCATCCGGAACGGTCGCGGGACCGCTGATGAGCGGCCTGCGCCGAGGTCAGGACATCTGGCTCATGACGAGCGCGCCGAGCGCGAAACCGACGATCGTGGCCACGACGGCGACGATCAGGGCGATCTTGCCGAGGCGCTCCTTGCGCACGACGGCGAAGATGCCGGTGACAATTCCGGCGAGTCCGAACACGATCGGCAGGAACAGCACGGCGATCGCCGAGAGCACGAACGTGATGATGGACAGGACCGGGGTCCCGGTGGTCGCCGTGGGGACGGCGGGGGCGTTCTGGTTCTGGCCGTACGGGCTGGTCATGGCGTCTTCCCCTGTCGGTGTGCGGGTCTGCGGTGACTGCAGTCGCAAACTAGGACAAAGGGGTCAATGGCGCGCGGTGGAACGGGTGATTCACCCGTCCGTGGCGGTGTCAGGCGGCCGGGATGAGGTCGAAGGCGTTGCCCTCGGGGTCGGTCAGGCTCACCCAGCGCGCCGCACCGCCCACCGCGCCGAGCCGCCGGGCGCCCAGGCGCACGAGTCGCTCCGACTCCCGCTCGAGGTCGGTCGTCACGAGGTCGAGGTGGAGGGCGTTGCGGACGACGCCGCCGGAGCGCACGCGGTCGAAGACCAGCCGGGGCGCGCCGCTGGCGGGGTCGTCGAGCAGCCCGGCGTGCTCGGGGCTCGCGCCGGGCGCGACGTCCCGGCCCAGGGCCGCGCCCCAGAACCGGGCGACGGCGTGGGCGTCGTAAGCGTCGAACGTGAGTCCGTGGAAGGTGCTGGCCATGGGTGCCTCCGCGAGGGCTGGGACGGTCGGGTGCGCCGGGCGGCCGGGTCGGCGGCCGGGCCGGGCGGGGGCCCGGCGCGCAGCGGCCGGGCGGCGTACCCTGGAACGGAGGAGCCTCCGTTTCGCTCCCGACTCTAACCGGAGGAACCTCCGGATCGCAAGGGGAAGTCGACTGTGACCGCTGCATCCTCGTCGCCCGCCGCCGCCCGGCCGCTGCGCGCCGACGCCGCGCGCAACCGTGCGCGGCTGCTCGCCGTCGCCGTGGAGGCGCTCGCCGAGGACGGCGACATGCCCCTGGAGGCCATCGCCCAGCGCGCGGGCGTCGGGATCGGGACGCTCTACCGGCACTTCCCGGAGCGCAGCGCGCTGGTCGAGGCCGCGTACCGGCAGGAGGTCACTGCGCTGTGCGACGCGGCGCCGGCGCTGCTCGACCAGGACGGCCCCGCGGTCGACGCCCTGCGGGAGTGGATGGGCCGGTTCGTCCGGTACGCCGCCGCGAAGCGGGGGATGGGCGCGGCGCTGCGCACGGCCGTCGGCTCCGACTCGTCCCTGTTCGCCGAGACGCGCAGCCGGATCATCGCCGCGATCGACCTCCTGCTGGACGCCGGGCGCGCCGACGGGTCGGTGCGCCCGGACGTCGACGGCGAGCAGGTGATGCTCGCGATGGGCGGCGTGTGGAACGTGCCGGACTCCGACCGCTGGGAGCAGCGCGTGCGCGGACTGCTCGACCTCCTCGTCGACGGCCTGCGGTACGGCGCCCCGGCGCGCTGACCCGACCCACGCCGGCGCGCGCGACGACGGCCGGGGTGGTGAGCCCCGGCCGTCGTGCCGATCAGCCGCGCGGGATCACGCGCGCGACAGGTACGCCTCGATCCGGTCGAACGCGCCCACCCACGCCATCTCGGCGAAGAAGTCGCGCACCTCGGGCGTCGGGAAGCCGCTCTGCACCACGCTCATCAGCGTGCCGCCGTCCACGGCCTCGAACGTCACCACGACGTGCGTCGTCATGGTCTGGCCGTCCGGGCTGCTGCCGACCGACTCGGTGACCAGCCGGTGCGGCCGGTCGATCTCGAGGAACGTCTGCGTCTCACGGAACAGCTGGTCGCGGCTGGGTCCCCAGACGGCGGTCTGCTGCCCGCCGACCCGCAGGTCGACCTCGATCTCGACGACGCCGGGCTCGGTGTCGAGGATGGCGAACCAGATCTTCTGCTTCTCGGCGTCGGTGTAGGCGTCGAAGACCTCGTCCGGCGTGGCGGGCAGCACCCGCGTGGCGCGGAGCTCGAGGTCGGTGGCGTCGGTGGTCATGGCGTAGGTCCTTCCGTCGGTGGCGGTCCGTCGTCGGGCGCGTCGTCGTCCGGCACGCCCCGTTGCAGGGTGAAGAAGGCCTCGAGGCCGTCGAGCCGGCGCTCCCACAGGCGCTGGTAGAACGCGATCCAGGACATGGCGTCGTCCAGCCGCTCGGTCCCCAGGCGGCACTGGCGTGCGCGCCCGACCTTCTCGGTGGCGACCAGACCGGCGTCCTCGAGCACCTGCACGTGCTTCTTCATGCCGGTGAGCGTGATGCCGTGCGGCTCGGCGAGCTGGCCGATGGTCGCGGGCCCCTCGCCGAGGCGCACGAGGACGTCGCGTCGGGTCGCGTCGGACAGGGCCGCGAAGACCTCGTCCAGGTGGTGTTGCTGAACCATGTGGTTCAGCGTAACAGTGAACCGATCGGTGCACAATACTCGGGTCTCAGGCGGTGACCTCGACGGGCGCGCGGCGGTCCGGCTCGTCGCCGCCGCGGGCCTCCCGGTACGACGGGACGCGCAGCCGGGCGGCCCAGCGGGGGACGCGGAGGGTGCCCGGGACGTGCAGCACGGGGTCGAACCGCAGGGCGGGGTCGTCCGTGTCGTCCGCGCGTGCCGGGCACACGAGCCGCCCGCAGCGCTGCCACCCGCCGCCGGGGCGAGCGGACAGCAGGATGAGGTCCAGCCCGTCGCGGGCGGACGGGTCCGCGCCCGGGGCGGGCACCGCGGCGAGCAGCACCGGCCGGCCGCCGGAGTCGAGGAACGGCATGAGCGTCCCGAACGCGCCGCCGAGCGGTCGGCGGCGCGGGGCCAGCAGGAAGCG
Source organism: Cellulomonas endometrii (assembly GCF_949769265.1). Taxonomy (NCBI): domain Bacteria; kingdom Bacillati; phylum Actinomycetota; class Actinomycetes; order Micrococcales; family Cellulomonadaceae; genus Cellulomonas; species Cellulomonas endometrii. The sequence goes on from NZ_CATKPC010000016.1 coordinate 4,126, forward strand.
GGTCGCCCGGCCGAGGCCGGTGCTGGACAGCAGGAGGTCCTGCGGGCGGCCGTCCACGGTCCACCGCACCGCCACGCCGATGACGTCCGGCAGCGGTGCCGGCAGCCCGACGGAGCGGGAGACGCGCGCCGCGACGGGTGCCACCAGCGGCGCGCCGAGCTCGCGCGCGCCGGGAGCTGCGCCGGCGTCGGGCCCGTCGGGTGCGTCGAGCACGAGCGTCCCGTGGCGCACCACCCCGCGCGGGTGCAGCGGGCGCGGGGCGGTGCGCAGGGTCCGGACGACGGCGACGAGCGCGCGCAGTCCCGCCCCCGCGGTCTGCGCGACGCTCGTCCTCATGCCGGTCCGGTGCTGGGCGCCGGTCAGGCGCGGGCCGTGCCCCGGTCGCGGCGCGGCCACAGCGCGATCGCGAGACCGGCCAGGGCCGAGACGATGTGCAGCACGTTGTCCGCGCCGTTGATGTTGAGGACGTTCCACTCGGGCCGGTTCGCGACGACCAGGCCGTAGACGAACGTGGCGCCGTAGCCGATGAACAGCAGCCAGCCGTAGGTCCGGGCCTTGGCGGCGGTGCTCCACAGGGCGATGCCGAGCAGGCCGATCACGATGTGCACGATGTTGTGCAGCGGGTTGATGGCGAAGCCCAGCAGGGTCTGCGAGTGGTCGTGCTCGGTGAACCCGTCGAACCCGGTGACGAGGAAGCCGGCGAGGCCGACGACGAGGTAGACGATCCCGATGACCAGGGCGAGCCACTGGTGCGGCTGCCGGACCGCGGTGCGGTCGGCAGGGCGGGCCGGAACGGAAGACGACATGAGAACCCCCGGTGCGCTGGTGCGTCAGGCGCCTCTCCTCGACGCGGTCCTGCCGCTCCAGGATGCGTCGCCGCTGCTCCGGGCGCATCTGGGGGGCTCTCGCCGTGCGCCACGCGGTGCGCGGCGGGATGCTCGACAGCGACGCCCACGCCACCGACCCCGGGGGGACCCGATGCACCTCGACGAGAGCGCCCCGCTGCGCGCCACCCGCCGCCTGGAGCAGGCGACCGGGCTGGACCCGACGATCGACCGGGTGCGGCCGGTCGTCCTGGCCGCGCTGCGCGCGCGGCCGGGCCTCGCGGGGCTGCTGCACGGCAAGCCGCTTGGGCACGCCGCGCACCCGCTCATGACCGACGCCCCGATCGGCTTCTGGGCGAGCGCCACCGTCCTCGACCTCGCGGCCCCCGGGGACCGGGGCAAGCAGCGGGCGGCCGACACGCTGCTGGGGCTCGGGATCCTGTCCGCCGTCCCGACCGCGATCACCGGGGTGGCCGACTGGGCGGTCTCGGACCGGCGGACGCAGCGCGTCGGCTCCGTGCACGGCGTGCTCAACGAGGTCGCGCTCGGGCTGTACGGCGCGTCGTGGCTGCTGCGGCGCGGCGGCCACCGGGGCCTCGGCGTCGCCGTCGCGCTGGGCGCCGGTGCCGTGCTGGGGGTCAGCGGGTACCTGGGTGGGCACATGGCCATCCGGCTGGGCTCGCCGCCGAAGACCGCGTCCGGCCCCGCGGAGCCGCCGGCCGTGTCGCCGCAGGACGACGCCGGGGCCGACCTCCCGGCGTCGGAGCGGCCCGCGACGGACGACCCCGTGATCTGACGCCGGCGGGCGCTGGGGCGGGAGCCGCCGTGAGCGGGCGGACGGCCGACCAGCCGGTGCGGGTCCCCGCGAGCCTGCAGCGGTGGGACGCCGTCGCGTTCCTGCACTGGCCGTGCGAGCCCGCCGCGGTGCAGCGGCTGCTGCCGCCCGGGCTGCGGGCGGACGTGATCGACGGTGCGGCGTGGCTCGGGATCACGCCCCTGGTCATGCGCGACGTGCGCGCGCCCGGGACGCCCGCCCCGCCGGCGCTGGCCGCGTTCGCGGAGGTGAACGCGCGCACCTACGTCCACCACCCCGCCAGCGGGACGGACGGCCTGTGGTTCCTGACCATGCTCTGCGCCCGGACGTTGGTGGTGACGGGACTGCGCGCGCTCGGGCTGCCGTACGTCCGCGCCGACGGGACGGTGCTCAGGGAGGACGACCGCACCGACTACGCGGTCACGGACCGCCGGGGCGCGGAGCTCCGGGCGACCGTCCGGCACCCGTCGCCGGAGCGGGTGCCCGACGCGTTCACCGACGCCGTGACCGGCCGGTGGAACGCGTACCTGCGGCGCGCGGGGCGGCTGTGGCGCGTCCCCGTCGAGCACCCGCCGTGGCCGCTGCACGCGGGCACGGTCGAGGGGTTGCGCACGAACCTGCCCGCGCGGTGCGGGCTCGACGTCGGGACCGCCGAGCCCCTGGTGCACTGGTCGCCCGGCGTCCACGCGCGGATCGGCCTGCCGCGGCCGGTGTGAGACCCGGCTGGACGGGCGGCGCGGGTGACCGGCTGCCACGATCGGGGCATGGCCCCCGAACGGATCACCGACCGGCTGCTCAGCTGGGCCTCGCTGCTGGAGCCGATGACGCGCGAGCAGGCGGTCCGCACCTCGGAGCTGCCGTTCATCCACCCGCACGTCGCGCTCATGCCGGACGCGCACCTCGGCAAGGGCGCCACGGTCGGCAGCGTCATCCCGACGGTCGAGGCGATCATCCCGGCGGCGGTCGGGGTCGACATCGGCTGCGGCATGATCGCCGTGCGCACGCAGTGGACCGAGGAGCGGCTGCGGGCCGCCGGGCGGCTCGCGGACCTGCGGGTCGACATCGAGCGCCGGGTGCCGCTGTCGGCCGGCGTGGCCAACCGCCGGCTGACCCCGTCGGCGGAGCAGCGCGTCGCCACGCTGGAGCAGGCGGCCCGCGCCGCGGGGTTCGACCCGGCCGCGTACGCGCCCCGGTGGCGGCTGCAGCTCGGCTCGCTGGGCTCCGGCAACCACTTCATCGAGGTCAGCGCCGACGAGTCCGGCCGGGTGTGGCTGTTCCTGCACTCCGGGTCCCGCGGGGTCGGCAACAAGATCGCCCAGCACCACATCACGGTCGCCGCGGAGCGCTGCCGGAAGGCCCGGGTCGACCTGCCGGACCGGGACCTCGCGTACCTGGAGGAGGGCACCGCGGCGTTCGACGCGTACATCCGCGAGCTGCGCTGGGCCCAGGACTTCGCCCTGCTGAACCGCGAGGAGATGATGGACCGGGTGGTCGCCGCGGCGAGCGCGTTCGTCGGCGAGGACGTCGTCGAGGCGGAGCGCGTCAACTGCCACCACAACTTCACCGAGCAGGAGGAGCACGCCGGCCGGCGGGTGTGGGTCTCCCGCAAGGGCGCGATCCGCGCGCGGACCGGCGACGCCGGGCTGATCCCCGGGTCGATGGGCACGGCCTCGTACGTCGTCGTCGGGAAGGGCGAGCCGCAGTCGCTGTGCTCCAGCCCGCACGGCGCCGGGCGCGCGTACTCCCGGTCCGCCGCGCGCCGCCAGTTCACGCGGGCGCAGCTGCGGGAGGCGATGCGGGGCATCGAGTTCCGCGACACCGACGCGTTCCTGGACGAGATCCCGGCGGCGTACAAGGACATCGACCAGGTGATGGCCGACGCCGCGGACCTGGTCGAGGTGCGGCACGTGCTGCACCAGCTGGTCAACGTCAAGGGCGACTAGGCGTGGACCGGGGTGGGGCGGGGCTGCTGCTGCGCGGGCCCGGCGGCGTGGTGCGCGTGGCCGGCGCCGTGTGCGTCGTCGTCGCGGTGCTCGCGCGGGGGCCGGTGGACGCGGCGCTGTTCGGGCTGGTGCTCGCGGGGCTCGTGGTGCCGGTGACCGCCGGGGTCGACGGGCGGCTGGACGCCGCGTACGGGGTGGGCCTGCTCGCCGCGGCGTGGGCCGGCGCGCTCGGGCTCTACGAGGCGGTGGCGTGGCTGGACCTCGTCATGCACCTCGTGGTGACCGGACTGGTCGCGGCGGTCGCCCACCTGGTGCTGGCCCGGCGGTCCGGGGCGGTGCTCGACCCCGGCCGGGCGACCGGGACGGGGGAGCGCGTCGGGTCGGTGGCGGTGACGACGGCCCTCGGGCTGGGGCTCAGCGTGCTGTGGGAGGTGGGGGAGTACCTCGGCCACACGTACGCGGACCCCACGATCCACGTCGCGTACCGCGACACGGTCGGCGACCTGGTGCTCGGCGGGCTCGGCTCGTCGGTCGCAGGCGTGGGGCTGGTCCTCGCGGGGCGCTCGCGGGCGCGGGCGTCCGGCGACGCCCGCTGATCGGTCAGTTTTCGAGAAGCCCGGCCGCGACCCGCTTCCCTAGCGTGGTGCGCACCGACGACCCCGAGGAGCCACCATGACCGACACCACGACGCCGAAGCGCCGCAGCACCGCCGCGAAGGAGGCCGTCCCCTTCACCGAGGAGGAGCGCGCCGCGATGCAGGAGCGCGCCCGCGAGGTGAAGGCCGAGAAGCGCCGCGCCTCCGGCGGTACCAAGGCCGACCCGGAGGTGGAGGTGCTCGCCAAGATCGCCGACATGGGCCCCGCCGACCGTGCTCTGGCCGAGACGGTCCACCGCATCGTCCGGGAGAACGCCCCGCACCTCACGCCCCGCCTCTGGTACGGGATGCCCGCCTACGCGAAGGACGGCAAGGTGCTGTGCTTCTTCAAGGCCGCGGAGAAGTTCAGCGGCCGGTACGCGACCCTCGGGTTCGAGGACCCGGCGCAGCTCGACGACGGCGCCATGTGGCCGACCGTGTTCGCGCTGACGACGCCGACGCCCGCGGACGAGGAGCGGATCGCGGAGCTCGTGCGCCGCGCGGCGGGGTGAGGGCGCTGCGGGGTGAGCCCGCGCCGCTACTTCCCGTGCGGGTCGCTCGCGTTGATCGCCGCCACGACCTGGTCGTAGTCGCCGCGCGCCTCGCCGTACCGCAGGAACTTGACCCGCTCGACCTGGACCTCGGTGGCGTCGGGCTGCGACACGATGAGCTGCAGCACCTCGGCGACGAACGCGTCGAGCGGCATCGCGATGGCGCTGTCCCGCTGCCCGGGCATGAGGTCCGTCGCGACCGACGGCGGCTCCAGCTCCAGCACCTGGACGCTCGTGCCGGCGAGCTGCAGGCGCAGCGACTCGCTGAGCATGTGGATCGCCGCCTTGCTGGCGTTGTAGCTCGGGGTGGCCCGCAGCGGGGTGAACGCCAGGCCCGAGGACACGGTCACGATCGTGGACGACGGCCGGGTGCGCAGGTGCTCGACGAACGCCGCGATGAGCCGGATCGGACCGAGGACGTTCGTGGTGATCGTCTGCTCGGCGGACTCGAGGAAGCCCGGGCCGGTCCAGTCCTCGACGCGCATGATCCCGGCCATCGGGATGAGGACGTTCAGCTCGGGGTGCTCGGCGACGACCCGCTTCGCGACCGCCGCGATGCTCTCGGGGTCGGTCGTGTCCACCGCGTAGGCGTGCAGCCCGGGGTGCTCGGCGGTGATCGCGTCGAGCAGCTCGGTGCGGCGGCCGCCGATGATGACCTCGTTGCCCCGCTCGTGCAGGGCGAGGGCCAGGGCCAGCCCGATGCCGCTCGTGGCGCCGGGGATGAAGACGGTGTTTCCGGTGATCTGCATGACGTCGAGTCTTCGCGCGCCGCCGGGGGCCCACCAGAGAGCGCTCATCGGGGGACCGGCAGTCCCTGGTCCGCGTGCCGCGGGCGCGCCGATACTGCGGGGGTGGATCGCGACGCGCTGGCCGACTTCCTGCTCCGGCACCGGGAGGCGCTCCGGCCCGCCGACGTCGGGCTGGGCCCCGGGGTGCGCCGGCGCGCGACCGGCCTGCGCCGCGAGGAGGTCGCGCAGCTCGCGGTGATGTCGACCGACTACTACACGCGCCTGGAGCAGCGCCGCGGGCCGCAGCCCAGCACCCAGATCCTCGGGTCCCTGGCCCGGGCGCTGCGCCTCACGCCCGACGAGCGTGACTACCTCTACCGCGTCGCGGGGCACAGCGCGCCGGACCGCGCGGCGGCCGAGGACTACGTCGCGCCCGGCCTGCTGCGCGTGCTCGACCGGCTCACCGACACCCCCGCGCTCATCCTCGACGCGCTCGGCGTGACGCTCGTGCAGAACGACCTCGCGCGGGCGCTGCTCGGCGACGTGGACGGGCTCACCGGGTGGGACCGCAGCGCGATCTACCGCTGGTTCGCGTACCCGGAGACCGAGCGGCTGCACTACCCCGAGGAGGACCGCGACCGGCAGGGTCGCGCGCAGGTCGCCTCGCTGCGCGCCACGTACGGGACGACCGGGCCGCGCTCGCGGGCGGGCGAGCTCGTCCGGCTGCTGCTCGACCGGAGCCCCGAGTTCGCGCGGCTGTGGGAGGCGCACGAGGTGGCCCGCCGCTTCGAGGACCACAAGGTGCTGGTCCACCCCGAGATCGGGCCGGTCGAGGTCGACTGCCAGGCGCTGTTCACCGAGGACGGGTCGCAGACGCTGCTCGTGCTGACCGCCGCCCCGCGCAGCGAGGCCGAGGGCAAGCTCCGGCTGCTCGGGGTGCTCGGGACGCAGGAGTTCAGCCGCGGGCAGGGGTGAGTCCTCAGTCCCCGGCAGGGCCGTGTCGGTCCGCGGTGGCACAGTGACGGCGTCTGGAGGGCGAGCCACCACCACCAGGAGGATGCACGTGCGCGAGAACGCCTTCGTCCGGGTCGACCCGGATGCCGTCCGTGACCTGTCCGACCGCCTCGCGCGGTTCCGGCCCGTCCGGACCGCGGCGCTGGACAGACCGCTCGGGGTCGACCCCGAGCTGCTGGCCGACCTGCTGGAGCACTGGCGCACCCGGTTCGACTGGCGGGCGCAGGAGGACCGCATCGCGGGGTACCCGTGGGTCGAGACGGAGCACGCGGCCGTCCCCGTGCGGGCGATCGTCCGGCACGCGCGGCCAGGCGCACCGGTCGTGCTCCTGCTGCACGGGTGGCCGGACTCCGTGCTGCGGTTCGAGCGCGTGCTCGACCAGCTGCACGACGTCACGGTCGTTGTGCCCGCGCTGCCCGGGTTCCCGTTCGCGGCGCCCGTCCCGGGCGGTGGGCTGTCCGCGCCGGACATGGCCGAGGCGGTGGCCGACGCCATGCGGGAGCTCGGGTTCCCGCGGTACGTCGTCTCCGCGGGCGATGTGGGCTGCGACGTCGCCGAGGCGCTCGCCGCCCGGCACCCGGACGCGGTGACCGCGCTGCACCTGACCGACGTCTCCCAGTACCACTTCCTGGTCGACCTCCCCGAGGACCTGGACGACGAGGAGCGCGCCTACGTCGCGTACGGGCATCGGTGGCAGGCCGAGCAGGGCGGCTACATGCACGAGCAGGCCACGCGTCCCGGGACGCTCGCCGTCGGGCTCGGCGACTCGCCGGCAGGGCTGGCGGCGTGGATCGTCGAGAAGCTGGTGACCTGGACCGACTGCGACGGCGACCTGTCCCGCGTGTTCACCCCCGACGAGGCGCTGACCTGGGTGAGCGCGTACTGGTTCACCGGGAGCATCGGCACGTCGTTCACCCCGTACGCCGCCGGGGGCGCCAAGGACTGGCCACGCATCGAGACCCCCACCGTCGTCACGATGTTCGGCAAGGACCTGGTGAACGCCCCGCGACGCTTCGCCGAGCGCTTCTTCGCCGTCGCCGACTGGCGGGAGCACGAGCACGGCGGGCACTTCGCGGCCTGGGAGCGGCCGGCCGACTACCTGTGGGGCGTGCGCCGGGCGATCGAGGTCAGCACCGGGGCCTGACCGGGGGCCGGCCCGCGGGGCGGCGGGGCCCGCGCATCATCGCCGCGCGCGCTCGTCGATCAGCGCCGCGATCGCCTCGTGGTCGCCCCGGACGTGGTCGTACGCGCCGGTGCGGTGCGTCACGCGGAACAGCTCCTGGGTGTACCGCACGACGCCGAGCCGGGAGCGGTCGTCCCCGGCGGCCACCCGGGCGCGGACGTCGGGGTGCGCGTCCAGCGCCCGGTCGACCACGGCGACGAGCCGGTCCGGGTCGGGCATGCCGGAGAGCCCGGCGACGAGGGCGGCCGCGCTCGGGCCGAAGGCCCAGTACTGCGCCCAGGGCGCGTCCGCCACGACGACCTCGGCCGGCGCGACGGGTGCCGGCCACACCTGCAGCAGGTACCGCTCGGCAGGCAGCTCGTCGCCCCCGAGACGCCGCAGCTGGTCGGCTCCGGCCTGGCCGTCCACCACCACGTACCGGACCCGCACGTCCAGGCCGGCTGCCACGGGCACCGCCACCGACGTCTCGTGCGCCCAGCCGCCCAGGGACATGCCGGCGCCCGTGCGAACCGACCACTCCGCGGCGGCGTCCCACCGGGGGTCGAGCGGCGGGCGGTCGTCGTGCACCTGCACCTCGGCGGGCACGACGCCGTTCTGGCGGGCGGTGGCGAGGATCGTCATGTCCGAGACCTGGTCGTCGGCCAGGCCGAGCACGACCGGGCCGTAGGTGCGGCCGCCCCGGCCGGGGTACATCTCGAGCTGGGAGTAGTCGGCGGTCAGCGCGGTCGTCACGGCGTGCATGCCCGGCACCGTAGCGGCCGGGCGCCGCCGAATTCACCCACCCGGGCGGACGTACGGCCCACGTCCGGCGGTGCCGGTTCTGCTGGCACGGGGCCTGAGGCGTGCGGAACCGCCGGTCAGCGCGCGGTTCCCCTCACCGGGGCCGCGCGCCGGGCGATCTCGCGGGTGCCTTCCCGGGCGGCGACTGCTGCCCGGCACCCGACCCGGAGTCCCGATGAGCACCGCACTGCCGCCGAACCGCCCCCACCGCGCCGCGCCCTCGGCGCCGTCCGCGCGTCGCGCTCATCCGCGCGACTGGTCGATCCGGGCGAAGATCCTCGCCGTCGTCGGGCTGCTCGGCGCCGTGGCGGTCGGGACGGGAGTGCTCGCCGTGCACGCGCTGCGCTCGGTGGCCGAGACGACCTCGCACCTGGCGGCGATCCAGGAGGGGCCGGTCTACCTGCGCAGCCAGATCCACATCAAGCAGCAGGGTGCCCGGATGACGCTGGCGAACCTCGCGGCGGTCCACAGCGACGCCGCCAAGGACGAGTGGTTGACCAAGCAGCAGGACAACGACGCGGGGATGACGGAGAAGATCGCCGCGTTCGACGCGACCGAGGCGGCGGACCTGGACGCGTGGCTGGCCTTCAAGGCCGACTACGCCGCGTGGCTCGACGTCCGTGACGCGCAGCTGACGCCCGCCGCGCTCGCGGCCCCGGACGGCGGCGAGTACGAGACGCTGCTGACCGAGGTGTCCGTGCCGATGGCGACGGCCTTCGCCGGTGACCTGGACCAGCTCGACGCCGACCTGACCGCCCTGTCGAACGACCTGGCCGCCGAGGCGCAGCACGAGTCGGACTCCTCGGTCCGGCTGCTCGTGATCAGCCTCGGTGCGGCGCTGGCGGTCGTCCTGACGCTCGCGTTCACGGTGGCCGGCTCGATGCGCCGCAGCGTCGAGCGGGTGCGGGTGGCGCTCGCGGCGATGGCGCGCGGGGACCTCACGGTCGAGGCCCCGGTCCGCAGCCGCGACGAGATCGGCGCGATGGCGACCGACCTCGCCACCGCGCAGGCCTCGCTGCGCGCGACGCTCGCGCACGTCGTGGAGAAGGCGCAGACGCTCGCCGCGGCCGCGGAGGAGATGGCCACCGCCAACGGGCAGGTCGAGGCCGGCTCGCGCGAGACGAGCCACCAGGCGGGCGTGGTCGCCGCCGCTGCCGAGCAGGTGTCCCGCAACGTCCAGACCGTCGCCGCGGGCGCGGAGGAGATGGGCGCGTCCATCCAGGAGATCGCGCAGAACGCCTCGCTCGCGGCGAAGGTCGCGGCCCAGGCCACGGGCGTCGCCGAGGAGACGAACCAGCACGTCGCCCGCCTGGGTGCGTCGAGCCAGGAGATCGGCAACGTCGTCAAGGTCATCACGTCCATCGCGGAGCAGACCAACCTGCTCGCGCTGAACGCGACGATCGAGGCGGCCCGTGCGGGCGAGGCGGGCAAGGGCTTCGCGGTCGTCGCCGGCGAGGTCAAGGAGCTCGCGCAGGAGACCGCCAAGGCCACGGAGGACATCGCCCGCCGGGTCGAGGCCATCCAGAACGACACGGGCGACGCGGTCTCTGCCATCGGGCAGATCGGCGCGATCATCGCCTCGATCAACGACTACCAGCTGACCATCGCGTCCGCCGTCGAGGAGCAGACCGCCACCACCACCGAGATGTCCCGCAGCGTCCAGGAGGCCGCGACCGGCTCCTCGGAGATCGCGCAGAACATCACCGGGGTGGCGTCGGCGGCGGAGACGAGCGCGGCTGTCGTCACCCAGATGGGCAGCTCCGTCGGGGAGCTCGCCCAGCTGGCGAGCGACCTGCGCGCCGACGTGTCGGTGTTCACCTACTGAGCCGGTCGTCGGTGGCGACCGCTCAGCTGGGCCCGCGCATCATCGCCGTCGAGATCCCCATGCCGGACGACGGCTCGTACACCGGGCGGTCGGCGCCGCACCGGGCGCAGACCTCGGTGATCGCCTCGGGGCCGCCCTGGTCGGGGTTCCGCTCCGCGAACCAGTCGTGCCGGCCGATCATGCACCTGAGTGACGTCATGGCGGATCCCCCTCGACCTCGCTGTGGCCCTCAGGGTCCCGTGAGGCGCCCCGCCCGTCAAGGCTCGAACAGCGACTGCCGGGTCAGGTGGGCCCCGTGGGGATCGAACCCACAACCCGCGGATTAAAAGTCCGGTCGACGGCCTGACGGGCGATGTCAGAGGGTGACGCCGGTGCAGGTCAGGTGCCGTGATGCCTGTCACTGCGTGCCTGCTCGGACTGGTCACAGGCGGGTGGTGGTGACGCGTCCGTGACCACTCGGTGACAGGCGAGAGCCCGGGTCGAGGTGACTCGACCCGGGCTCTGCTGCGTCACGTCCTAGGGGGTCACGCCGAGGGCCGCGGCGAGCGCTTCCACGCCGGCGGACTGCTTCTTGCGGTAGTGGAGCTGGTACTTCGTGCCGTCGACGTGGCGGATGATCAAGTTGCCGTTCACTGCCCCGCCAAGCTTCGGCTCGTGCAGCTCGACGGTGCCGATGTGCTCACTGGGGATCCGGACTTCGCCGGTCTTGTGGTTCTCGCCGAGCAGCGCGACACGGCCGGCGCGCGTGGTCCCGCGGAGCACCAGCGCCTGACCGTCCCACTCGGCTTCTGCCATGTACGCCTCTGCCTTCATGGCGAGGACGCTAGCGCCGAGCGTGCTGCGCGGAGGTGGGACGCGGGAGGGTTCACCCGTTCGACAGACTCACGCGTCATCGGTCGTCGTCACCACCTCAAGCCAGCCCGGGTAGGGCGTGACGGAGAGCACGCGGACGACCTCGCCTCGAACGACCTGGTCGACCTGGACGGCGCGGATGTCCTCGCCGGTGAGTAGGACGTACGGGGAGGCTGCGAGGGCGTTGGTGAACCACGTCTGCGCGAACGTGTAGGGGGCCCTCCACCGGTACGTCCGGCGGAAGGCGATCTGCACACCGCCCCCCACCTCGGCGATGGGGTCGATGACGCGACCTTGCGCTACGGGAGCCGTGCCGCCTGCGTTCGGGCCGAGCGCGCCGGCGGCGGTGCCCGCGAACGCGAGGCCGTCGACGATGAAGCCAGCACCGATGCCACGGCGCGCGACGCTGGCGCAGAACGGCCTCGGGGGGACGGGGTCGGGGAGCCACGAGGCGACGTAACGGGGCATGTTGATGACCATCGGAAGTCCTTCCTGGGTAGGGATCTGGGGCCGGTGGGGCCGGTGAGGTCACCGGCCCCACCGGACCGCTCAGGGAGCAGTGACCTGTGCGTGCACGTCGGTGGCGATGCGGCTGTACCCGGGGTCCACCGCACTGGACGTCGAGGGGAGGACGACGAGGGCACTGAGCCCCGTACGGCCCAGGGTGGCGAGGGGCGCGGGCATGAGCCGGTGGTCAGGATGCGAGCCCGCAGGCTGACCGCATCCCTCGGCCGCCGCGGCCGCCTCGACGGCCCACGCCTCGTAGTTGGCGGCCTGCGCGCTCAGGCGCGCCTCCACCGGCCCCGCGGCGGAGCGGCCGGACTGCCAGAGGGGCCCCCACTGCTGGTTGGTGTGCGCGGACAGGGCGTCGAGCAGGCGCTGCGTCTCGGCGGTGTGTGCGGCGCGCTCAAGGGTGGTCTGCCGGGCGCGGGCGATGAGGTCTGCCGCCTGCGCTCGCAGGATGCCCCGCCGGGCCTGGTCGGCCTCGGCGTCGAGGCTCGCGAGGGCGGCGTTGAGGGCATCGAGGCGGTCGAGGGACGCCGGGTCCCCGTCGATCGCCGCGGCGTCGAGGGTGCCGGCCGCGAGGCGCACGACGGCGTCGTCGCGGGCGGACGCCCGGTCGCTACCCACGGCGTCGCGCTGCGCCGCGAGCTCGATGCGGCGTGCGTGCAGGACGATCGCGTCGTCCATCGCGGCGTGCACGGCCGGGCTCCACGGTGCGAGGTCGTCGACGAGGTAGGGCCGCAGCTCGCTGGTGGCCTGCTCGTGCGCGGGCGTGGTGGTCGCGTCGGCGCGGGTGGCGCGGCGCTCGCGGAGGGCGGTGAGGATGCCGGACATGGTGGTGCTCCTGTCGGGGTCAGCGGACGCCGGGGCGGCGGCCGGTGCTGCGGGGGGTCGGGTGCTGCTGATCGAGGGACGCGAGGAACGCCGCGACTTCGGCGCGGTCGTCGTCGGTGATGGAGGCCCGGTCGACCTTCGCGAGCTCGGCTTCGAGGGTGGCGAAGGCGGCGTCGATGGCCCGCGGGTCGGTCGGCAGGAAGCGGTTCACGCGTGCGACGCGCGCCCGGTGCCCGTTCACGGCTGGTCTCCGATGCCGAGGCGTGCTTCGAGCTCGCGGAGTCGGGCCTCGACGTCGATCGAGTCGCGCCACCGCATCGCCTCGGAGAGCACCCCGAGGGCGGCGCGGACTCGCACCGGTTCGGACTCGGCTCCGGTCATGAGCGCCCGCAGGACGTCGACGGCGTCGGTGGTGGCTGCGGCGAGGGCTTCGGAGGCGTGGTGGTAGATCCGCTTGCGGGCCTCTGCGACCCGGTCGGCGAAGTCGTCTGCGGCGGCGAGGCGTCGGACGGTGCGCTCGCTGACGTCGAGGTCCCGTGCGATGTCCGCGTAGGTGCGGCCCTTCGCGACTTCGAGGACGACGGCGTCGGAACGGGCGAGGGTGCGGACAGTCGCGGTCATCGGACGGCCTCCGTCGAGTCGAGGTCAGCGGCGAGGTACGCGGCGTCCTCTGCGATGCGGCGCAGGTCCCGGGCTGTGGTGGCGGCGGATGCGCCGCGGACCTCGTAGGACGCCTTCGCGCCGAGGATGGCCCCGACGAGGTCGAGGAAGCGCTCGCTCGTGCCGGCCCTGCTCAGGCGCGCTCCGCGGACTGCGTATCCGCTGGGGGTGGTGTTGGCGCTGGTCAGGGCGGGTGCTGTCACGACCTGGTCACCGGGGTTGGCGTTCACCGTGCACCGCTCTCGGACGTTGCGGCTCCCGCGCGGCGGGTTGCGAGCATGGCGCGGGTCCTGGTGCGGAGTGCGTCGCGGTCGGCCTTGGCCTGGGCGTGGGTGTTCTCCAGGTAGGCGAGGTTCCGGGCGGTGGGCTTGCGCTTCTTGCCGCCGTGGTCGGAGTAGGGGGCCTTGGACTGGCTCATCGGTCTGCCTTTCGGTCGATCCGGTCGCGGAGGTGGGGCTTGCAGGTGAGGCAGGGGCGGGCGTTGTCGCGGTCGATCCATCCGTGGTCGCAGGTGTGTGGTTGGGCTTGGGGTGTGGGGGAGAGGCCGCGGTCGGTGGGGTCGCCCGCGGGGGGCGGGGCGGGGTGCCGTGCGGCCCCCCGGGTGCGACACAGGGGGCAGAGCGCTCGGCCGGCCGTCGGGTGAAGTGCGGCCCCGCCGGGGACGCCGTGGGGGCACTCGCCCGTATGGGTGCGGATGGCGGTGATCTCGGCCTCGACGCGGACGCCTCGCGCTCGTCGCGCGGCGGTGAGGTGGGCACTGACCCACGGTGCGCCGACGGAGCGGAGGCGGGCCTCGGGTGTGGTGGTGGTCGTGGTGTCGGCGCGGAGGCGCTGGACGACGTCGTCGAGGAGCTCGTCGGGGACGACTCCGAGTGTTCGGACCGAGCGCGTGAGCGCGTCGTCCTCCTGGTGGGGATCCCCCGATCCCGCCGTGGGGTCAGGAGTTCGGTAGGTAGTTAGGTTGGGTCGCTGTGTGAGGCCCCTGGCGTTGCTCTCTGACACCTCAGAGGTCTCGTCCTGAGCACTCAGAGGTGTCTCTGTGACACCCCTGGGGTCTCTCTCTGATACCTCCGGGGTCGTGAGGAGGTATGTCGCCGCGGTCCTCGGCGTGGACTTCGCGGCAAGCACGAACCAGCCGGCGGTGATCAGGGCCTCCCGCGCGCGCAGGATCGAGGCACGTGAGAGGCCGGTGCGCTCGATGAGTCGCGCGGTCGTCACCCACGCGGTGCGCTGATCGCGGGCGTGGTCGGCGTAGGCGAGCGCGACGAGGCGCTCGACAGGCGTCAGGTCGCTCGACCACACGGCCTCGGCCCAGCGCTCGCGGTGCCAGAGCGCTTCGTTCATCGGTGCTCACCTCCCGACCGGTGTTGGTGTGTGATCTCGGCGGAGGTCAGGGGTGAGGCGGGTCTACGAGGTCGGCACGGACAGCAGCGCCAGGAGGGGCGCAACGGGCACGACGTACCGCGTGCCGAGGCGCAGGACCGGGACGGGAAACTCGCCGGCGCGCGCGAGCCGGTAGGCGGTCGTACGGCCGAGCGACAGCACGCTCGCCGCCGTCTCCAGGTCCGTGCGGACGCCGAGGGCGCGGACGTCGTCCGCGGTCCAGACCCGGGAGGTCACCGCTCGTCCTGAGTGGGCATCACCGCGGCGAGCGCCGCCGCGAGATCCGACAGGCCGAGTACGCGAACGAGCCGCGAGAGAGCGTCCAGAGAGAGGCCGTCGATGCCCCGCTCGGCGCGCGAGAGGTGCGCTGAGCTCATCCCGCTCAGCCGAGCCGCCTCGCGAAGCGAGAGGCCTCGGGCCTCTCGGATGGCACGAAACCGCGGCACCCGCCGCGTGCTGTGGCTTTCACGTCCGTCCATGAAGCAATCCTAGGCTTCACATGCGTCCAGCGCAACCCTCGTCGTGCATGCTCCGGGTTCCGCGCTAGACGTGGATTGCGCGTGGCGCTACGGTGAAGGCATGCCATCGGATTCCCTCTCCGACGACCGTGACATCACGCCTGGTCAGGACGTGCCTGGTCACGAGGTCGTCACCGCGACTCAGGTCGTCGCCTACAACCTCGCCCGGGCCCGGGAGTCGTCTGGGCTTACGCAAGCCGAACTCGGCGAGCGGTTGACCGCACTCACGGGCACGCCTTGGTCACGCGCAACTGTGTCTGCCGCCGAGCGGGGCTGGACCGCGGGCAGCGAGAACGTCCGTCACTTCGACGCGGACGAGCTGCTGGCGCTCTCCATCGTGTTCGGGCTCCCGATCGCCTGGTTCTTCCTGCCCCCGCCCACGACGCCGGCAGGAGAGGACCGCATCCAGGTAGTGAAGGACTGGATCAGTCCGAGCAAGCGACCCACGGCAACCCGGACGACCATCGACGACAGCGAGCTTGCGACCCGGGCGCTTGACGTTCGAGGTCTCGCCTTGGGGTCGTCGGCGATGGTGGAGGAGAGGTTCTCTCGCCAGCACCTCAAGACGCTGCTCGGCGATCAGGCGGACCTCATCCCTCGCGACTCCGTTGCCGCTGTGGCGAACGAGCTCGCCGAGATCGAGAACGAACGCGCCGGAAAGATCCGTGAACTCACCATGCGGCTGCATGGTCTGACAGAGCTGGGGGACCCCTCATGAGAGGTCGGGTGTTCAAGAACTGTGGGTGCCCCGTCGAGCACGACGCCCGCGGCCGACGCAAGGCGTGTCGCAAGCCCCACGGGTCGTGGGTGTTCGTCGTCGACGTCGGCGGCCAGGGCGGCAAGCGGAAGCAGCTGAAGAAGTCCGGCTTCCGCACCGCCGACGAGGCCGAGGCCGCGCTCGCCCGCGTCGTCGCCGACCTGGACGCGGGGAAGTACCGCGACGACGGCCGGCGCACCGTCGGGACGTTCCTGACCGAGTGGCTCGACAACAAGGTCCGCGACGGCCTGCGGCCTACGACGGAGCGGTCGTACCGCCAGCACGTCGAGCAGTACCTCGTGCCGTCCCTGGGGCACCTGCGGCTGCGGGACGTCCGTCCGGCGCACATCTCCCGGTTCCTGCGCGAGCTCGGCGAGCCGAAGCCGGAGCGGAAGCGGCGCGTAGGCCCCTCGACCGTCCGACGCGTGCATGCCACGCTGCGGTCGGCCCTGGGCGATGCCCGCCGTGAAGGCCTCATCGAGACGAACCCGGCCGCCGACGCGTCACTGCCGAAGGCGGAGCGCCCGAAGGTCCGCCCGTGGGAAGCCGCCGAGCTCGGCGCGTTCCTCGACCACGCCTCGACCGACCGGCTCGGGCCGATGTTCGAGCTCATCGCGCTCGCCGGCCTGCGCCGCGGTGAGGCGTGCGGGCTGCGGTGGGAGGACGTCGACCTCGACGCCCGCGTCCTGGTGGTCCGGCAGCAGGTGGTGCAGGTCTACGGCCGCACGTTCGCCTGTGCTGCGTGCAAGGCCGAGCACCGGAACCTCGCGTTCGGAGCGCCCAAGACGGCGTCTGGCGACGCCCGACGGGTGGACCTCGACGAGCACACCGTCGGCACGCTGCTGGCGCACCGTCTAGCGCAGGACCTGGAGCGGGCGCAGTGGGGCGAGGCGTACGTCGATCACGGGCTCGTGTTCGCCCGGGAGGACGGCAACCCGATCGCCCCCGAGGCGGTCACGAAGGCGTTCGGCGACCTGGTGCGCGCGGCGGGTCTGCGGCCGGTGCGCGTGCACGACCTGCGGCACGGGCACGCGTCCGTGATGCTCGCAGCCGGCGTCCCGCTCGCCGTGGTGTCCAAGCGCCTCGGGCACTCGTCCGTGAGCATCACCGCGGACACCTACTCGCACCTGCTGGAGGGCGTCGGCCGTGACGCAGCGGAGGCCGCTGCGGCGCTCATCCCGAGACGGCGTGACCAGTCGGTGACCAACGACGCCCCCGCGACGCCCGAACCGACCGCCGAGGCGGGTGTTGGTGCAGGTCAGGAGGGTGGGCCCCGTGGGGATCGAACCCACAACCCGCGGATTAAAAGTCCGCTGCTCTGCCAGTTGAGCTAGAGGCCCGGGAGGTGAGGGGATTCATGGGTGGAATCCTCGGGACAACTCCCGTGTCGTCCGAGGTGGCGTGACGCCGCTCCGAGGTCGACGAAGTCGAAGGTACCGCCTCCTCGGGGCGCCGTCCGACTCGTCGGTGTCGTGCCGGTCGTCGACGGCGGGGGTCGGTGGAACGCTCGGTACAACCACGGTGTAGTTCGGCGGCAAAGTCCGCTTGTCGGGCTCGGCGCCGAGTCGGCGTCGGGCCGATGTGGTGCAGCTGCTTCGTTGGAGGACGCGCGTTCCGCCTCGGGGGATGCGCTGTTCCCCTTCTGGTGTGCTGGCGATCGTCGGTCCTACCGTCGGTAGGCGGAGGCGACATGTCGGACGTCCCGGAGCACCGCGATGAGGTCGAGAACGCGCTCGAGCTGGTGCGAGCGCGCTGGGACGTCGACGACGCTTTTTCCCCGCAGACCCGTCTGCGCAGCGTGGAGACGATCATGCGGTTCACCTCTCGCGCGCGTGCGCAGGGCGCGCTCCGCGTCGGTGACCTCACTCCGGCGCTGTGTGCTGGATTCGTCTTCGCCTACGGGCAGGACGGACGACCACCCGAGCTCGCGACTCAGCACGCCCGGCGCACGATCCTGCGCACCTACTTCCGTGCGCTGCGGGAGCTGGAGCTCGCCTCGGGAGACCCCACGCTCGATCTCCGCCTGCCCTCGCGGACGACGGTCGCCGCCCGGCCGCTAACGGAGGACGAGGTCATCGGTTGCCGGTTCGCGGTGCGGCTGGGCCGCGCCGGGTCGACGTCGCTGCAGCGTGCGGTGTGCTGGGCCCTCGCGGAGGCCACCGCGATCACGAGCGAGATCACCGCCGTCCGCATCGCGGACCTGGACGACGAGTGGCAGCCGAGGTGGGTGCACCTGCGGGGGTCGAAGCGAGCATCACCTCGCCTCGGTCGTCTCACCGACTGGGGTAGCAGCATCGTGGGCCGGCAGGTCGAGTTCCTCCGTGAGACCGGCGCTCCCACGACGACGCTCCTGACGTATCGCGGCAGTGCTGCTCCGGGGCAGCATGTGGCGCAGGCCTCCGCCGCGAACGCCATCGCGGACACGTTGCGTGCCGCCGGGCTCGGTGATCAGACCGATGTGCGGCCCACCTCTGTACGGAACTGGGCCGGGCGACGCCTGTACAACGACGGCATGCCGATCGAGCAGGTAGCCCTGCGCCTCGGCGCGCGCAGCCTCGATGCGGTCGCCTCGGACATCGCACTCAGCTGGCGGGACCCGTGACTGCCCGGATCGCCGGCCGGATCGGGACCATCGATCGGCTCGGCGCGGTGATGGCCTCGCCGTCGATCATCCGCATGGCCGACGAATTCGAGGTCGAGCACCGGGTCGGCAGGCACCCCGCGCACCCGCCGTACGTGATGCTCCAGTTCGCTGCGCTGGCGCGGCTCGCTCGTTCCGCGATCCGGGTCGAGCTCGACCTGTCGAACCCGGTGACGTGGTCGTACGCCAGGTCGTTGACCCTCGAGGCGATCCGGCTGCATGAGCTCGACGTACCGCCACCGGGCTCGAACCCACCCACGTGGGAGCAGTGGCGGTGGTTCCGTGACCGCACGTTGACGACCGACGAGGGACTGGGAGCCCTCGGTAGGTCGTTCCCGGTGCTGGCCGTCGAGCTGGCGCGACGCATCGGACAGCTGGACCCCCATGGAGCCGGTTCGCTCACCCACCCGGACGCCAGTCGCGTCGTCTACGGGGACGGCACAATCGTGCGACCCATCTACCAGCCGCCAGCGGCCGTCCGGGTGGACGACGACGAAGGGCACGTCGTACCCATGTATCCGGACCGGAAGACCGGTGAGCTACTGAGGCGCCCCCAGGGTCGGTTCGACCCGGACCTGGCCGAGCATCACGGACACACCGGTTCGGTACTCGGGCACGGCTACGTCGCGTTCCACACCCGCGGCTCGTCGGCGTACCAGCGCGTGGTTCTCGGTGTGGATCACATCGACGCGCCGGGGCATGAAGCCGCGTGCGCTGTGCGGCTCCTCGCGGACATCGCGAGGCACGCGCGCGGCGGCATCCAGCTCGTGGTGTACGACGGCGCGTTCCGCGGGACGCACATCGACCACGTCATGCGGCGCTACGGGTATCTGGTGATCAGCAAGATGCCCACCGGTGAGGGCGACGGTCGGGCAGCGCAGGTTGTACGGACGGCCAACGGGCGGACTGCGAGGAGCTTCCCGCTCGGACTCGTCTCCCACGACACCGCGGTCGGACCGTGCCGGCACGCGCTGGCGACGGTCGGCGGCCGAGTGGTCCAGCTCGATCTGGACGACCGAGGTGACCCGGTCGTCGTGACGACCCCGCGTCGAGGCCCGATCAAGAGGTCCAGGCGTGCGAACGGTGACTACCACTTCAATCTCGGCTACGACGTCCAGTGTCCGGCCGGGGACTTCACCGTCTGGCTCTCCCCGCACGGCAGCGACGAGGGCGCGTCCAGGCCCGAGAACCTGCGGGCGATCCCCGATGGCGATCCTGACTCGCTCCGGCTCCGTGGAGTCCGCGCTGACGCCGAGTCGTTCCACGCCAACCTCAAACGCACGCTGCTCGTCGACCGGGCGATGAGT
Source organism: Cellulomonas endometrii (assembly GCF_949769265.1). Classification (NCBI taxonomy): domain Bacteria; kingdom Bacillati; phylum Actinomycetota; class Actinomycetes; order Micrococcales; family Cellulomonadaceae; genus Cellulomonas; species Cellulomonas endometrii. The sequence continues at coordinate 23,878 of NZ_CATKPC010000016.1, forward strand.
CTCGGCTGGCGCCGAGGCCTGGTCGATACGTATGCGTTCGCGATGCTCAACAACGCCTTGACCGAGGCGGTCGCCCAGCGCAGCGAGATGGCCGGGGCCAGATCGGTACGACGCCGGCTCACAGAGTGAGTCCGGCATGAACGCAGCGGCGGTACCGCGCGGCGCGGCGCCACGCTGCCGGGTCCCGGACCGCGTCCTGGTCGGGGTGGCTCCACGTGCCGTCCTGTCACGTTGCGGTGTCACCTCCTCTCGGGGCGTGACAGGTGGACGGCGCCGTCCCGCGGCGCACCAGGCCGTGTGCCCACGCACTCGCTCGCCACGCTGCGGTATCACCTCCTCTCGGGGCGTGGCGGCGAGCCCGGGTTCACGGATAGCCGGCGGTCACTGTGCAGTTGTCAAAGAGCGGGAGATCGGATCGGTGCCGCGACTCAGAAGTCGTCGTCCTCGGCGGTCCTCACCTCCGTCTCGTCGGCACGGACGACACGGTTCGCCAGACGAGGCACGTAGCGCTCAGGCAGGCCCGCGATCTCGGCTGCCACCTCCACGCCGGCTGTGTCCACGGTGTACGCGATCCGCCACCGGCGGACCGAGGACGCGGTGACGTCCGCGTGCCTGAGACCCAGAACCTCGAGCTGCCGGTCGATCACGCCGTGCGCCGACGACAGGGCAGCGACGCTGCACGCCTCGTTGCTCCGCGCGTTGTAGGCGATGGGACCGGCCTGCCCGGCCTGAGCCCGTTCTGTCGCCCGGGCACCCACCACGACCATGTGGAACGTCTCCAGCGGCAGGACCCGCGACTCGACGCGGCGGCCGTAGCCGGCGGCGTGAACCAGCGTGGGAGCGGTGACGTCGTCGAGGTCGTGCGCCATCACGGCGCTGACCTCGCGGAGCTCCGCCCCTGCGTCGCACAGGGCGTAGACAGCGGCCGCCTGGGATGTCCTGGGCGTCTGCATCGCGATCGCGGCGTGAGTGCGAAGCAGCGCGATCTCGTCGTGCTCCAGCGGCCGGTCGGTCTGCTGCGTCCGCCGGGTCAGCGTGATGACGGCCTCGCTCACCCCGTCGGTCGACACGCGCGCGACGTGGCCCGCACCGAGAACGGCGGTGAGCAGCACGTTGCGGAGAAGGTGGATCCGGTCGCGGGTTGCCAGCGAGTGCCGAGCAGTCAGGTTCGGCGTTCCGCTCAGGTGGCGCAGGAGTGCCTGGTGCGCGGAGAGCAGCGCAGCCACGTCGCGAACGCCGCGCGCGCTCGCCGCGGAGGCGAGGTCTTCAAGAGCGGATGCGAAGACGGCTGTGAACGGCTCCGGGAGGACGCCGAACGTGGCGTTGAACTCGTCGAAGTCGGCGACCATCTCGGGGATGGTGTAGCTGTCGAGCGTGTGCGTCAGGGGCGTGGACATCAGGCTTCCCGGGGTTCGGTCGGGTGTGACCTGATGACTGGTCCGTCGCGGAGTCGCTCGCGCAGTCGCCGCACACGCACGAAGGCCCGCCCTGTTGCCAGGGCGGGCCTTCGTGCGTGCGCGGTCAGCGTCCCATGTACGTCGACCAGGTGTCGGAGTTCTTGACGACCGCCCCGAGGAGCAGGTCGAGCAGCTGCCGCCGGCCGTCGATGGTCGCGGCCCGCTTGTTGGTCAGCGTGTCCTTGAACCAGCGGTTGAACGACTCGCTGTCGTTGCGCCCGGCGCTCACCAGGGAGAACCGTTCACGGTCGTGACGGGGCACCGCCCGCATGCGCCATCCGAAGGGGTCCTGCGGTGCGCGCCCGAGCTCGGCGGAGTCGCGGCGGTAGCGGGTGGCGTCCGGATCCCACGTCGCTGTCCACTCGAAGTCACCATCTGGGCACGGCACCAGGAACGAGGTGTCGGTGCCCCAGCGGCCGTCGCGCCGACGGCGCCGCGTGCTCGTGATGGCCGGCAGGTACTCGTCCTTGACGAGGAGCTCGCTGATCGGGTCGACGTCGGTGCTGAAGAGCGCGCCGTCGTCCAGGACCAGCGAGTGCTCGCAGCGACGGCCGCCCGAGTCCCGGTGACGGGCCTTGACGAACACGTAGGTGCTGTACACGAGGTCGTAGTCCGCGTCCGGCTTCGACGGCGGGTAGATGCTCGTGCCGACCGCGGTCGGCCGTTCTCCCCGGTACATCTGCCGGAGGACGTCCTTGCGGAGCACCTTGGCGATGCGCCCCGTCGCCTCGAGCCCGTGCTCGCGGGCGACGCCACTCACGTACAAGTCGACCTCGTCGCGCGTGTACTCCTGCACCTCGGTCTTCACGGACGCCGCCGGCACCTTGCTGAACGTCTGGATGCCGTGCCGCGCCATGGCGTACTCCACCGCCCATCCCGTCAGCGCGCCGTCGTAGACGAGCGTGTGCACACCGTCACCGGTCTCGGCGGCGACGTCGTCCAGCAGATCGAGGGCCGTCCACTGCTCAGCCCCGAGCTCCGTGCCGACCGCCAGCACCACGAGGCCGTGAGAGGTCCGCGTGTGGAGGGTGACGTGGTTGATGCCCGACGAGTTCTTCTGGTCGGATCCGACCTTGCGGAACTCGTGCTGAACGCGGGCGCTCCGCGCGTCGCGTGCCCGGCTGCCGGAGAGCAGTGTCCGGCCCGTGAACTCACAGGTGATGAGCTCGGCGTCGCTGTACCGCCGGACGATGGTGCCGTCACCGAAGATCACGTGGCGCGGGTCCGGTCCGGCCCAGTCGGGCTGGCCGCCCTCCGTGAGGTTGCCGAGCTTCCGTGCCTGTCGGACGGAGGAGCGCGTGAAGGCAAGGCGCAGGTCCCGCATCGTGAGGGGATCGCTCGCGATGTCCTTCCTGAGCTCGTTGACGTGGTCGCGAGTGGGTGCCCGGTCGGGCAGCTCGATCTCGGTACGGGCGTAGAACGCGTCCTGGCAGCGGGCCCACAGCTCGCCGTCCTGGAGCGCGGTGAGTGCGCTCGCGAGCGAGCCGGTGACCCGAGCGGCGGCGGAGACGACGAGCAGAGCCAGTGCCGGGTACTGCGCGTGCCGGCCGCGGCGGTCCTTGCGCTGTCTGTGGCGCTCGAGCGGGACCGCCAGATGCGTCAGTCCGGGGAACCGGAACAGGTCGACGATGCGGTCGTCGTCCTTGCGTCGCGCGGTGCCTGAATGGCGGATGCGCTTGGCGGCGGGTGCGGCAGGGGCGTGGGGGGCAAGGGCGACGGTCACGAGTCCTCATAGCGGTACGAAGGGCGAGCGGTTTTCCCGCAGGTCCCACCGTCGCTTCGCCAGGGATACCGGCGCCTCCCCCCGCTGACCTGTCTTTCGTCTCCGTCGTCTGACGGTCACGTGGGTCGTTTGCCCCAGACGTCTACGTCAAACGACGTAGAGAATCAGACATCCGGGACAGATGGCTGACGGTTGACCCGTCCTGACGCCTGTCATCCTCAGCATGCGGACACCCGTCTCGTCGTCCATGTGACCTCCTCGGATCGCTATCGCGGAGTCGGGACGAAAGACGCGCGCAGGACCGCTGCCGTGGTGGGTTCGACGCGTTCGATCGAGATGACGTTGCGCTGGAGTCGCCACTCGACGTCCGGCCAGTCCGGACCGGGGTCGAACCGGTACCGCGGACGTCCGGCCACCCGGATGACGTCGCTCTCCGGTATGCCGGTGAGGGGGTCGTAGCAGATGACGTCGACGAGGTGAGCCCATTCGTCGTCGAACAGGAAGCCGACGGATCCCACACCCCGTGCGCGCACGACGGCCTGCAGGTCGAGGTCCAGGTAGTAGACGGTGGTGGAGGCAGAGGCGATCCGCCACATCCCGTGTTCGGTGGTCACCTGGAGCGACTGCACGTTCTCCAGCTCGGTTCCGTCCATGTCGTCCAGGGTGGACCCGCCCTCCGACACACGTCCCGCGCGCTGGGCACGCCGACCGACCCGTGCGGGCAGCACCGCTGGTGTCGTCAGCCCTTCGGCTCTTGACCTTCCACCGGACTCGAAGGTCTACGGTCACGCCATGCACGGGATGAAGATCTCCGAGCTCGCCGCCAGGAGCGGTGTGCCCGCGACGACACTGCGCTTCTACGAGGCGGAGGGTCTGCTACCCGCCGAGCGCGCAGGCAACGGCTAGCGGGTCTACGGACCGGCCGCGCTCGATCGGCTCACGTTCATCGGTCAGGCCAAGCACCTCGACATCCCGTTGTCCGAGGTTCGACCCCTGGTGGCCGCATGGGAGTCGCAGCCGTGTCGCACGGTCCGGTCGACGTACCGCCCGATGCTTGCCAGACGAGCCGAGCAGGTCGGCGAGCGGATCGTCGCGCTCGAGGCGCTGCGCACGTCCCTGGTGGCTGCTCTCGTACGGCTCGACGACCTCCCCGACCGGCACGAGCCCTGCGACGCCGGGTGCTCCTTCCTCACGCAGCCGCACGAGCTCCCGGTCGTCCCCGTCGAGGCCTCCGCGCCTGTCGCGTGCTCGCTCGAATCCGGAGACCTCACCGAGCGGACAGCCGCGTGGCGCGAGCTGCTCCGTGACGCTCCCCGCGCGGACGTGCCCGGTGGCGTCCGTGCCACGCTGCCCACCGCGCGGCTCGCCGCAGCCGCACAGCTCGCCGCTGACGAGCAACGGTGCTGCCCGTTCTACGAGATCACGCTGACTCTGCACGGGCCGACGTTCGACCTGACCATCACGGCACCACCCACCGCTGCGGGGATGCTCGACGCCCTGCTGCCTGTCCCGGAGGACACCGTCCGATGACCCTCGCACGTTCCATCCTGCTGTTCGCCGCTGCGGCCGTCTTCGAGATCGGCGGTGCCTGGCTGGTCTGGCAAGGCATCCGCGAGCACAAGGGCTGGATCTGGATCGGCGCCGGCGTCATCGCCCTGGGGCTCTACGGGTTCTTCGCCACCCTGCAACCCGACGCCAACTTCGGACGCATCCTCGCCGCCTACGGCGGGATCTTCGTCGCTGGCTCGCTGCTCTGGGGCATGCTCGTCGACGGCTTCCGACCTGACCGGTGGGACGTCACCGGGGCGCTGATCTGCCTGGCCGGCGTCGCGGTGATCATGTACGCGCCCCGGCCGGTCTGATCCGTCCTCGATGCCGATGAAGGTCTGCTGAAGAACTCGGGCGACCCACCGGCCAGGTCGCTCGGGCTCCGTAGTCTCGGATGATCCGGGCGTCGTCCGGATGAGCCGGGCGGACGCCGAGTCCTGCCACCGTCCGACTCGGTCGAGACCCCACAGGCAGGAGCGGGGGAACCACCGTTTCACGGGCGCCTGGGCGTCCTCGGGGTGAAGCCGGTCGTGGCGACCGGCCGGGCGAGCTCCGCCCGAACCCGACAGCTCACCCCGCAGGCGTCTGGAGCACCATGACCGCACACCCGCGCGCCTCCTCGCGCCACCGCGCCCCTGGCAGCGCCCGCACCCCCCTGCAGGACGCCGCCGCGGCTGCACGCGGCGCCGCGTCGGCCACGACTCGCCGCACCGGCGCCGCTGTGGCCACGTCGGGTCTCGCCGTCTCGCTGATCGCAGCGCCGGCGTCAGCGCAGCCGAACCCCGCCGACGGCGGCACCAGCGTGATCGACACCGCAGGGCTGACCGCCGCTGCCCGAGACCTGCTCACGGCGGCGCCGACCGCCGTCGCGCCTGCAGGAGCCACCTGGTCGTTCGAGGTCCCGGCGGTCACCGCCGTCCTGCCGCCCCCGCCTCCGCCGGTGGTCGAGCAGCCCGAGGAGGACCCGCCGCAGGACGCTCCGTCGCGCGGTGACGTGCGGCAGGAAGCGCCGGAACCGGAGACGACGCCCTCTGCGATCGGGGCCCCGGCGCCGGCCTCCGCCAGCGGCAACGCGATCGTCGAGGTCGCCTCGAGCCTGGTCGGGGTTCCTTACGTCTACGGCGGGACGACCCCGAGCGGGTTCGACTGCTCGGGATTCACCTCGTACGTGTTCGCCCAGGTCGGGATCTCGATCCCGCGCACCTCCACCGCTCAGCGCGACGCCGGCACGGTCGTGCCACGGGATCAGGCCCAGCCGGGCGACCTGATCTGGTCGCCCGGGCACATCGCCATCTACGCGGGCGGCAACCTGCAGGTCGACGCACCGGTCCCGGGGAAGACGATCCAGATCCGTGAGATCTGGCAGTCCGACCCGCTGTTCATCCGGATCGGCTGACCGGCCGTGCCGCTCGGTGACCTGAGCACCCTGCTGGTGTGGGGCTCGACGACGGCGTTCACCATCGCGCTCGTCGCGTACTCGACCGCGCTGGCGCGCGTCGCGGACTCCGCAGCCCGATCACACCGCCGCCTCGCTGCGGTGGGCGCCGGGGCAGCGATCCCCGACGTCCCGCTGCCGGTGAGGAACCAGGCACCGGGACGCGCAGACGGGATCGCGCGCGCGACGGCGACGCTGGGGACGGGGCTGCTGCTGGCTGGTGTCGTCCTGCGCGGGGTCGCGGCGGGGCGCTGGCCGACGGCGAACATGTACGAGTTCACCCTCGTCGGGATCCTGGTGGCGGCAGCGGTGTTCCTCGCGGTGCGTCGCACCAGGACCGTCCCGTTCGTCGGTGTGCTCGTCATGGGAATCGCCGTGCTGGCGCTCGTGGTGGCTCTGAACTCGTTCTACCTGCGGGCCGACGCCGTGCAACCTGCGCTGCAGAGCTACTGGCTCGTCATCCACGTGAGCATCGCGATCATCGCCACGGGGATCTTCACCGTGGCGTTCGCCACCTCCGTGCTGCAGGTGCTCCAGGACGCGCGCGAGTCCGGGCGTTCCCGTCTGGAGGCGCCGTGGCGCGTCGGTGACGAGCTGCGACGTTCGCTACGTCGGTGGCGCGTCACCGGGCCTGCGTGGTCGTGGCTCGGCACGGTTCCGACCGCCGTGCGGCTCGAGGCGCTGTCGTTCCGGCTCAACGCGATCGCTTTCGTGCTGTGGACGCTCACGCTCATCGGCGGTGCGATCTGGGCCGAGCAGGCGTGGGGACGGTACTGGGGCTGGGACCCGAAGGAGGTGGCGACGTTCGTGGCGTGGGTCGTCTACGCGGCGTACCTGCACGCCCGCACCACGCGGGGGTGGCAGGGGCGCCGCGCTGCCTACCTCGTGTACGTGGGGTACGCGGTCGTGATCGCGAACTTCACGGTCGTGAACCTCTTCGTCAACGGGAAGCACTCGTACTCGGGCCTCTGACGCCGGGCGGTCAGACCACGGGCTGGAAGATCAGGATCAGTCCCTGCAGGCTCTGGGCCCAGCGACCCCACAGGCCGGTGACCAGGGCGACGCCGATCAGGACGAGCATCGTGCCGCCGATCCGGGAGATCGTCCGGCGCCGGCGGCGCACGACCTCGAGCAGGCGCGTGCTGCGGTCGAGCCCCAGCGCGAGGAGCACGAACGGCATGCCGAGCCCGATGGCGTAGGCGGTGGACAGCAGCGCACCCCGGGTGGCCGACCCGCCGTCGAGCGACAGCGCCATGACGGCGGCCAACGTCGGGCCGATGCACGGTGTCCAGCCGAGTCCGAACGTCACGCCCAGCAGCGGGGCTCCCCACAGGGTCGCGGGCGGGCGGCGGTGCACCCGGACCTCGCGCTGCAGGAACGGGACGCCGCCGAGGAACGCGACGCCCATGACGACGACGACCACGCCGAGCACCCGGGTGATCGGGTCCTGCCAGCGGAGCAGCGCCGCCCCGAGCGACCCCGCCAGAGCACCGAACGTCACGAACACGAGCGCGAAGCCCAGCACGAACAGCGCGACACCGAGCGTGAGCCGCCTCCTCCCTTGCCGGGCCGCGGGCCGGGGCGCAGCCGGCGCACCGACCGGCTGCACGCTCTGCGCCGTGAGCCCGCTGAGGTAGCCCAGGTAGCCGGGGACCAGCGGCAGCACGCACGGCGAGGCGAACGACACGGCGCCTGCCAGCAACGAGACCAGCAGGGCGAGGAGCAGCGGACCCGAGAACGCAGTGGTCGCGAAGAGCGACCCGACGTCGGCAGCCGCCGACGTCGCGGCCGGTACCCTCACGCCGCCGCCGTTGTGTGGGCGTCGACGGCGGGCGCCGGAACGCGTCCGGCGCCGGGGCCCGGGTCCGTAGCGCGCGCGGCGCGGATGCCGTTCAGGATCACGACCACCTCGGCGATCTCGTGCACCAGGACGACACCGGCGAGCCCGAGGGTCCCGGTCAGGGCCAACGGGAACAGCGCGACGATGATGAGCAGAGCCAGGGCGATGTTGCCGGTCATGATCCGGCGTCCCCGGCGGGCGTGCGCGATCGCGCGCGGCAGCAGACGCAGGTCGTTGCCCGTGAACGCGACGTCCGCGGACTCCACCGCCGCGGCGGTGCCCGTGGCACCCATCGCGATGCCGACGTCGGCCGCTGCCAGTGCGGGGGCGTCGTTCACGCCGTCGCCGACCATGGCCGTGCCGGTCCCGAGCGCCACGACCGCGGCAGCCTTGTCCTCGGGACGCTGCTCCGCGCGCACGTCGTCGATGCCGGCCGCCGCCGCCAGGGCGTGCGCGGTGCGGCGGTTGTCACCGGTCAGCATGGTGGTGCGCAGCCCCACGGAGTGCAGTGCCGCGATCGCGGCGGCCGCCTCGGGACGCAGCTCGTCCCGGATCCCGATCACCGCGACGGTCCGCCCGTCGGCGCGGACGACGACGGTGGTCATCCCGGCGGACTCCATCCCGTCCAGCGCCTCGGTCAGCGGAGTGGCGTCGAGCCACCGGGAAGAACCGACCTCGACACGCACGCCGTCGACCATCCCACCGACGCCGTGACCCGGTTCCTCGACGACCTCGTCCGCCGTGCCGGCCGATGGCGCGGCCGCGAGCATCGCCCGCGCGAGGGGGTGGGAGCTGCGTGCCTCCACGGCGGCCGCCCAGGTCAGCGCCTGCTCGGGCGTCGTGCCCTCGACGGTGCGTGTGTCGACGACCTCCGGCCGGTTCACCGTCAGCGTGCCGGTCTTGTCCAGCGCGACCGTGCGCAGCGCGCCCAGCTGCTCGAACGCCGCGCCGGACTTGATCACGACACCGAACCTGCTCGCCGAGCCGATCGCCGAGATCACGGTGACCGGCACGGCGATCGCCAAGGCGCACGGAGAGGCGGCGACCAGGACCACGAGCGCCCGGTCCACCCAGACCGACGGGTCTCCGAGCAGCGACCCGAGGACCGCGATCGCGGCGGCGATCACGAGCACGGCGGGCACGAGCGGCCGGGCGATGCGGTCGGCGAGACGTGCGCGCTCACCCTTGCGGGCGTGCGCTTCCTCGACCAGCCGCACGATCGTGGTCAGGGAGTTGTCCCGACCGTCGGCCGTCGCCTCCAGCTCCAGGGCGCCCGTGCCGTTGACAGCCCCGGCCGGGACGGCGTCGCCCGGACCGACCTCTACCGGGATCGACTCGCCGGTCACCGCCGAGGTGTCCACGGAGCTGCGACCGTGCACGACCACGGCGTCGGTGGCCACCCGCTCGCCCGGCCGCACGACGAGGACGTCCAGCTCACGGACGTCCCGCGCCGGGATGACGACCTCACCGGTGAGCCGGGAGAGGCGCGCGGTCTCCGGGATGAGGGTCAGCAGGGCACGCAGGCCGTGCTTGGCGCGATCCATCGCCCGGTCCTCGAGCGCCTCGGCGATGGAGAACAGGAACGCCAGCGCCGCCGCCTCCGCGACGTGGCCCAGCAGCACCGCGCCCGCGGCGGCGATCGTCATCAGCAGCCCGACACCGAGGCGGCGTCGGGCGAGCCTGCGCAGGGCTCCCGGGACGAAGGTCCACGCGCCGGCCACCAGCCCCAGCGCGAACGCGACCGTGCCGGCGACCGCGTCCGTTCCGGACCACTCGAACCCGTACCCGAGCACGAGCAGCACCCCCGAAGCAGCCGGTAGGCGCAGCGCGGGGTCGCGCCACCATGCGACGAACGCCTCGTCGTCCTCCTGCGGCGCAGGGGCGGGGTCGCAGCAGTCGTCGGCGTCCGGCGGTGCAGGAGAGGTGCCCGCCAGGGGTGCGCCGATCGTCAACGGCAGGCCCGGCGCGTCGTCGTCCGGGCCGCAGCACTCGCGGCTCACGCCCGCACCGCCATCACGTCGATGCGAGGGCGCTGCGCCGTCTGCGCGGGCTCGCACGCGGCGCAGCAACCCGGCACGTCGCACGAGTCGCTGGTGCAGGGCGCGCCCTCGTCGACCGCGAGCACCACGTCGACGAGCGAGGTGAGCGCCTGTGCCAGGTGCGGGTCGGCGACCGCGTACCGGGTGCGGCGGCCCTCGGGCTCGCCGAGCACGAGGCCGCAACCCCGCAGGCACGCGAGGTGGTTCGAGACGTTGGAACGGGTCATGCCCAGGTGTCCGGCCAGCTCCGCCGGGTAGGCCGGGCCGGTGGTCAGTGCAGCGAGGATGCGCGCGCGGCTCGGGTCGGACATCGCACGACCGAGCCGCGTGAGGACCTCGATTCGCACCGTACTGGTCAGCATGTGCTGAACAGTACAGCGGTCGCTGTACCAACGGGAAGGTGCTGGACGTGTCTCACGGGAGCAGGGTGGACCAGTAGGACCAGAACCGCAGGAGCGCGAGGAGGGTGATGGCCAGGTACCAGCAGGTCAGGAGGGTCGAGCGGTAGTCGAGCGCCACCGAGAGCACCGCGCGCGCCGGCACCGGTAGCGAGAGCTGCCACCGCTGGAGGTTGCGCAGGGTCACGGACAGGAACACCGGGATCATCACCGCCCACACCACGAGGCAGTAGGGGCAGAGCGCGCCGATGCGGTAGAGGCTCTGGAACGCGAGCCAGTGCACGAAGACCACGCCGAACGTGACGCCGACCTGCAGCCCCACCCAGAACCACTCACCGAACCGGGCGCCGCTGAGCATGCTCGCTGCCGCTGTGAGGACCACGGTGAACCCCACGACCCCGATCAGCGGGTTGGGGAACCCGAAGACGGAGGCCTGCTCGGACGCCATCACCGAGGTGCACGACAGGACCGGGTTCAGCGTGCAGCTCGGTACGTGGGCGGGGTCCTCGAGGACCGCGAACCGCTCCAGGAGCAGGGCGATGGCGGCCGCCAGGCCCGCAGCGGCGAGCGCAGCGAGCACCAGGGCGCGGCGGCGCTCAGCCGTACGGCTCTCGAACAGGACCGTGCTCGCGGTCGCGGCGACAGCGGTCACGCGCCGCCCGCCTGGTTCAGGGCGTCGTCGAGGGCGTCGGTCAGGTCGGACACGCTGCTGAGCTCCAGGCGCTGCCCGTCGAGGAAGAACGTCGGCGTTCCCTGCACGCCGAGCGCCTGCCCGTCGTCCAGGTCCTGCTGGACGCGCTCGAGGGTCGCCGGGTCGGCGACGGCCTCGTCGTAGGCGGCGAGGTCCAGGTCCAGGTCCTCGGCGAACGTACGGAACAGATCCGCCTGAGAGGCCTGCTGCTCGCCCCACTGCGTCTGGGTCTCGAACATGCGGTGGTACATGTCCTCGATCTGACCCTGCTGCGCCGCGGCCTCCACGGCCAGCGCGGCGTTCATCGCGTTGGCGTGGCTCTCGATGGGGAAGTAGCGGATCACGTAGTTGATCTGCCCGGCGTACTGCTCGCGGATCTGCTCAACGACCGGGTAGAAGGCGCCGCACGCCTCGCACTCGAAGTCCATGAACTCCACGAGGGTCGGTGCGTCCGGGCCGGCGTCGTCGAGCACGTGCGAACTGGTCCGTGTCGCCGGGAGGGCGCCGTCGTCCTGCTGCGGCACCAGTCCGCGGGGGCCGGTGGCCAGGGCGTAGACCAGCAGTCCCGTGATCGACAGCACCACGAGTGCGCCCGCGATCAGGGCGCTGCGCACCCGGGGGTCGAGCGGGCGCGGGCGGTTGGCGGCGTCGGTCTTCATGGCATCGCACGCTAAGCGAGCGCGGACGGCCCATCCGCCGACGGAGATGGAGATTCGATGAAGAAGGCAGCGGGGGCTGTCGCAGCCCGACCCGCCCGATCTATCATCGGTGCGTGACGATGACATCCACACGCGACGATGATGATAACCAGTCGCCCCCGGTCGACGACGCGGCGCTGACAGCGCCCACTGCCGCTCTGTTCCGTGCGCTCGGCGAGCCGGCACGGCTCACGATGCTGCGGCACCTGTTCACCGGTGAGCACTCGGTGCGCGAGCTCACCGACCACCTCGGGCTGGCGCAGAGCACCGTCAGCGTGCACCTCGCCTGCTTGCGGGACTGCGGTCTGGTCACCACCCGGCAGCGGGGGCGGTCCTCCCTCTACGCCATCGCCGACCCCGGCCGGCTCGCGACCCTGGTCGGGGCGGCGGAAGGTCTCCTGCAGGGCGGGTCGCGCCCGGATGCGTGCGGGCACGTCGCGGGAGGTGCCCGATGAGCCACGACCACGGTCACGCGCCCGCGGGCGGCGGCGACCACCGGCGCCGGCTGGCGATCGCGTTCGGCCTGACCTCCACGGTGCTGGTGGCGCAGGCGGTGGGTGCGCTGATGACAGGCAGCCTCGCGCTGCTCGTCGACACGGCGCACATGCTGACCGACGCCGCCGGTCTGGCGATGGCACTGGTCGCGGCGCACCTGTCGCTCAAGCCGGCGACGTCCCGGCGGACGTGGGGCTACCGGCGGGCGGAGGTGCTCGGGGCCCTGGCCCAGTCCGCGGTCCTGCTCGCGGTCGGCGGCTACGTGCTGATCGAGGGCGTGCAGCGGCTGTTCGACCCCCCGGAGGTGCCCTCCACCGAGCTGGTCGTGTTCGGCATCATCGGCCTGGTCGCGAACGTCACCGCGATCGCGGTGCTGGCCGGTGGCAGGTCCGCGAACTTCAACCTGCGTGCTGCGTTCCTGGAGGTGCTGAACGACGCTCTGGGCTCGGTCGGCGTGATCGTCGCGGCGATCGTCATCGCGACCACCGGCTGGCAGCAGGCGGATGCGGTCGCCGGCCTGCTGATCGGGGCGCTGATCGTTCCGCGCGCGATCAAGCTCCTGCTGGAGACCAGCGCCGTGCTCCTCGAGTCCACCCCGCGAGGGCTCGACCTGGACGCCGTGCGCGAGCACCTCCTCGGTGTGGAGCACGTGCGGGCCGTGCACGACCTGCACGCGTCGCTCGTGGCGACCGGGCTGCCCGTGATCACCGCGCACGTCACGGTCGACGACGAGTGCTTCTCCGACGGTCACACCGCGCGGATCCTCGACCAGCTCCAGGACTGCCTGACGAGCCACTTCCCGATCTCCGTGGAGCACTCGACGTTCCAGATAGAACCGGCATCGCACCGCACGCACGAGCACCTGGGGCACGCGTGAACCGGCGGACCGCCACGGCGGTCCCGCCGGCCGTGCTCGCCGTGGCCGCGTTCGGCGTCCAGCTGGCGCTCGCCCGCGGTGCGCGACCGTCGGCGGGCTCGCTCGTCGCCGGCGCACCCGTCGCGGTCACCGCGGGCTGGCTGCTGGGCGACGCGCTCGTGCAGTTCCGGCGTGCCCGCACGACCGTCGACCCGGTGGCACCCACGAGGGCGACCGCGTTGGTGCTCACCGGCGCCAACCAGGTCAGCCGGAACCCGATGTACCTCGGGATGGCGGGGGCCCTGCTCGCTCATGCGGTGGCCCGGCGGTCGCCAGGCGCGGTGGCGCCGGTCGCGGCGTTCGTCGCGGTGCTCTCGGTCGGGCAGATCGCGGCGGAGGAGCAGGCGTTGACGGAGCGCTTCGGTGGCGCGTACGCCCGGTACCGCTCACAGGTGCCTCGCTGGGTCGACGCACGGTCCGTCCGCGTGGTCGGGGCAGCGCTCATCGGGCGATGAAGATCCGATGAAGGGCGCGGCAGGGTGCGGCTGCGGCATCGGGAACCAGGCGGCCGCTCGTGGGACCGTGGGGCATGGCCACCGAGACCGACCCCGTGCGCGTCCTGGTCGTCGAGGACGAGCGCGTGCTCGCCGCGGTCATCGCGGACTACCTGCGGGCGGACGGCTACGACGTCGAGGTGGTGGGCGACGGAGCCCGCGCGCTGGAGGCGGCCCGTTCCACCGCTCCGCACGTCGTGGTGCTCGACCTGGGCCTGCCCACCGTCGACGGCATCGAGGTGTGCCGGCGCCTGCGGGAGTTCTCCGACGCGTACGTCGTCATGCTCACCGCCCGCGCCGACGAGGCGGAGGTCCTGCAGGGGCTGCGCTCGGGCGCGGACGACTACATGACCAAGCCGTTCCGGCCGCGTGAGCTGCTGGCCCGGGTCCGCACGCTGCTGCGTCGCGCGCGGACGCCCGGCCCCCTGGCCCCACCCACCAGGGACGTCGGCGCTCTGACCGTCGACCTGCGGAGCCGGCAGGCCGTGCTCGAGGGCGAGCCGGTCGACCTGACGCCGACCGAGTTCGACCTGCTGGCCTGCCTGATCGAGAACGCCGGCACCGCGATGCCCCGGCGGGCGTTGATCGAGGCGCTGCGCGGGGAGAACTGGTTCGGCGACGAGAGCCTGATCGACGTGCACGTGCTGCACCTGCGCCGCAAGCTCGGGGACGACGCCGCGACGGGGCGGTTCGTGCGCACGGTGCGCGGCATCGGCTACCAGCTGGGGCAGGGATGAGCCGTCCGCCCTGGCAGCGGTGGGGCGTCGCGCTGCGTCTGGCCGTCGCCCTGTCGGCGGTCACCCTCGTCACCGTCCTGACCGCTGGTGCGGTCGCGTGGCTGATCGGGCCGGGCATCTTCCACGACAACCTGCTGCAGCACCACGGCAACCACCCGAACGACGCCACGGAGCACGCCGAGGCTGCGTTCGGCACCGCCGGGAGCTTCTCCCTGGCCGCCGCGCTGCTGCTGGCGCTGCTGGTCTCGACCGTGTTGAGCGTGTGGATCGCCGGGCGGGTGACCCGGTCCCTGCGGCCGATCGTCGTGGTGGCCGGCAACGTCGCCCGAGGCCGCTACGACCAGCGGGTGCCGGTCCCGGGCCTCGGCGCGGAGTTCGACGAGCTCGCGACCACGATGAACGCGATGTCCGAGCGCCTCGAGCACGTCGACTCGACGCGCAGGCGCCTGCTGGCCGACCTCGCGCACGAGATGCGGACGCCGCTGGCGACGCTGACCGCGTACGTCGACTCGATCGACGACGGGGTGCGCGCCCCCGACGCGGACACGCTGCAGGTGCTGCGCGACCAGGTGAACCGGCTGAGCCGGCTCGCCGAGGACGTCACTGCCGTCTCGCTCGCCGAGGAACGCAGGCTCCCGCTGCGCCTCGCCGACGCTGCTCCCGAGGATCTCGCGCGGGCTGCTGCCGCGGCGGCGAACCCCGCCTACTCCGCCAAGGGTGTCCTGCTGCAGGTCGACGCGGCACCGCGCACCCCGCCGGTGTCGGTCGACCGTGACCGCATCGGTCAGGTGCTGGCGAACCTGCTCGACAACGCACTGCGGCACAGCGTCAGCGGCGCGACCGTCGTGCTCCGTGTGCGGGCCGAGCGCGACGCGGTCACGCTCGCCGTCCACGACGCCGGCGACGGCATCGCTGCCGAACACCTGTCCCACGTGTTCGACCGGTTCTACCGCGCGGACTCCGCCCGCGACCGCGACCACGGCGGATCGGGCATCGGCCTCACCGTGAGCAAGGCCTTCGTCGAGGCGCACGACGGCACCCTGGAAGCGGTCAGCGGCGGCCGGGACCAGGGTGCGACGTTCACCGTGCGGCTCCCCGTCGGGCGCAGTGCCAGATGAAGGAACGCTGAAGACCCGCACGGGCACCCAGGAACATCCTCGGCACCGTCTTAGCGTGGCTGCGCCCCGCACCACGACAGGACACCCGCATGCGCTCGCCCTCCTCCCGCACCCGCCGCACGCCGCGACGTCTCGCCGTGACGCTCGTCCTCGGAGCTGTCGTGCTGGCTGCCACACCGGCCACCGGAGCCGCCGACGACCTCGACGACCGCCGGCAGTCGACCCAGCAGCGCGCGGACGCCGCCCAGCAGCGCTCGGAGGACCTGCAGGCATCGGTCGAGGGGCTGTCGGCCGAGCTCGGCCAGGCCGTCGCCGACCTCGCGGCCACCGAGGCGCGCCTGCCTGCCGCGCAGGCCGAGCTGCGCGCGGCGCAGGACGAGCTCGCCGGCGCCGAGCGCCGGGCGGCGCTCGTCGAGGCCCGGTTGATCGACGCCACCGAGCAGCAGGAGAGCATCACGGCGGACGTTGCCGAATCCTTCGCCCGGAGCCAGGACGTGCGCGCCAGCGTCGGGCAGCTCGCCCGCAGGGCGTATCAGAGCGGTGGTGACGTCTCCCCGCTCGCCGTCGTCCTCGACGCCGAAAACCTCGAGGACTTCAACCGCCGCTACCAGGCCGCCGCGACCGCGCAGCGCGCGCAAGAGGAGATGCTCCAGGAGCTCGCGAACCTCACCGGGGACGCCCGCAACGCCGAGGCCCGGCTGGGCGCCGTCACCGACCGCATCGCCGACCTCAAGGCGGAGGCCGAGGCCGAGGTGGTGCGCGCCGACGCCGCCCGGGCTGCCGCCGCGACCCGGGAGCAGGAGATCGAGCGGCTGATCACCGAGCAACGCACCACGCAGCAGCGGCTGGCCGGGATGAAGTCCCAGGCGGAGGCCGAGCAGGCTCAGGCCGAGCGTGAGCGCAGCGCCTTGGAGAGCGAGCTGGCGGGGATCATCGCCGAGCAGCGGCGGCAGGCCGAGGCCGCCGCCGCGGCCCGGCCTGCCGCTCCTGGCCCGGGCGCGCCGCCCGCCCCGCCCGCGCCGTCCACCGGGTCCGGCGCGATCTTCGCCAACCCGACCTCGATCAGCCCGATGTACGTGACGTCCAGCTACGGCATGCGGCTGCACCCGATCCTCGGCTACACGCGCCTGCACGCCGGGATCGACCTGCGGACCTACTGCAACACCCCGCTCTACGCGCCACGTGACGCGACGGTCCAGTGGGCCCAGTGGCGCACCGGCTTCGGCAACCAGGTCATGTTGAACTACGGCACCGTCAACGGGCAGCCGATGATGAGCAGCTCCAACCACATGACCCGGTCCACCGTCTCGGCCGGCCAGCAGGTACGCCAGGGCGACCTCATCGGCTACTCCGGCAACACCGGCCTGTCCGGTGCGTGCCACCTGCACTTCGAGGTCTACGTCAACGGCTCGACCGTGAACCCCGCCCCGCTGCTCGGGCGGTGACCCGCCGCTGATGCTCCCCGCGGACTTCCCGGGCCCGGTGCAGCTGCCCACCGCTGCGCCGTCGCTCGCCGCGTACCTCTCGCCGTGGTTCCAACCCGTGCCGCTGCTCCCCTCGATCGCCGCCGTGCTCGCGGTCCTCTACGTCGCGGGCGTGGTCCGGATGCAGCGGCGGGGCCGCCGCTGGCCGGTCGGCAGAAGCGCGGCCTTCCTCGGTGGCTGTGCGGTGCTCCTGGTTCTCACCGGAACCGGCATCGAGGGGTACGGCTACGAGATGTTCTCGGTGTTCATGTTCCAGCAGCTCACCCTGATGATGGTCATCGCACCGCTGCTGGTTCTCGGGCGCCCCGGGACGCTCCTGCTGCACGCGGTCCCGCACCACGGGCTCGGACGAGCCGTCCTGGTGGTCGCGCGATCGACGCTGCGCTCACGCGTCGCGGCTGCCGCGCTGCACCCGGCCGTCACGGTGCCGCTGTTCCTGCTCGCCTTCTACGGGCTGTACCTGACCGGTGCCGCGACCGCGCTGCTGACGACGTGGGCCGGGCACACCGGGCTCGAGGTGACACTCCTGGTGGCCGGGGTGCTGTTCGCCGCCCCGGTGCTCTCGCGGGATCCCCTGCCACGCCGGCAGGGCCACGCCGCGCGCGCCCTGGACGTCGCGGTGGAGATGCCGCTCCACGCCTTCTTCGGCGTCGTGGTGATGATGGCCACGACCCCGCTCGTGGCCGCCTTCGGGCACCCGCCGGAGCGATGGGGCGTCGACCTGATCGGCGACCAGGAGGTCGCCGGTGCGCTCGCGTGGTCCTACGGCGAGCTGCCGACGCTGATCGTCCTGCTCATCGTCCTGTCCCGCTGGCACCGCGACGAGGCGCGCAGCGCACTCCAGCGTGACCGGCGCGCGGACCGCGACGGCGACGTCGAGCTCGACGCGTACAACGCCTACCTCTCAGGCCTCGCCGACCGCGACAGGCGCGACCTGACCTGATCGACCCATCCAGCACGCCCACCACGCCGAACCCGCTGCGCGCAGCCACGCATCACCCGGAAGGCTCACGATGACCCAGACCCCCACGAACACCGGACGGCCTCCTCTGCCCGCCCGCGCCGCACTGGTCTCGCTGATCGCCCTGGGCGCCCTCGCTCTGGCCGCGGCGCCGGCCTCGGCGCACTCGGGGATGACCGGGTCCGATCCCGCCGACGGCTCGACCGTCGACGTCGCCCCGGACAGCGTCACGTTGTCCTTCAACGAGCCTCCGCAGTCCCTGGGCACCGAGATCGTCGTGATCGGCCCCGACGGGTCGACGGTCAGCGAGGGTGCGACCACCGTCACCGACGTCACCGTGTCCCAGCCCCTCGGGGCGGATCGCCTCGCCGGCGCGTACAGCGTCCAGTGGCGCGTCACGTCCGCCGACGGGCACCCGCTGTCCGGCGAGCTGGCGTTCACGGCCACCGACGGCACCGGATCGGCTCAGACGACCGAGCCCGACCTGGCACCGACCCACCCGGGGCCCCCGGCCGGTGCGGACCTGGCCCCGCCCGCCCCCGCTCAGACAAGCACGCCGTCAGCAGCCGCGCTCGACGCGTCCGACGCCCCCATGTCCTGGCAGTGGGGGCCGACCTCCGTGGTCGTCCTGGTGGCGATCGTCGTCGCGGCGGCCGGGCTCACCGTGCTCGCGCTGCGGCTGCGCAGGCGAGCCGCCGGCGACGGCGCCCCGTCGGACACGGACGAACCTGCCTGAGCGCTCCCGGTCCTTAGCCGGATCTTCATCGCCGCGCACCTCCCGCCGGACCGACGTCGGCCGATCCGGTCCCTGCACGCGCGGAGCATCGCGCGTCGGGAGCAGCGAGGAGACGGACGTGGCGGAACAGCGGATCATCGGCGGGTCGCAGAAGATCGGGGGACAGCGGCCGGGGGCAGGGGCATCGCCCGACGCGGGTGCGGCACCGGCCCCGGCGCCCGCGCCGCGGAAGACACGGCGGGCGGTGCTCGTCGCGATCGCCGCGGTGCTCGTGCTCGGCGCGGCCGCCTGGTTCCTCCTGCGCCCGGCCGAGAGTGCCGAAGCCGCACCGGAACCGGAGGTCGAGCTCGGCGCGGTCCAGACCGTCGAGCCCGTCAGCATCAACCTGGCAGACGGTCGCTACCTGCGGCTCGGTCTCGGTCTGCAGCTGACCCTGGAGGTCGAGGAGGACGTGGACCCGTCGAAGGCTCTCGACCGGGCGATCGCTCTGTTCTCCCAGCGACCGGTCTCGGAGATCAGCACACCCGAGGGGCGCGAAGCACTAAAGTCCGAGCTCGCCGCGCAACTGGAGGAGGCGTACGAGGGCGAGGTCGTCGCCGTGTACTTCACGAACTACGTGTACCAGTGACCCACTCGGGACCCGAGACCGGTGTCGGGCCGCCGGAGACTCACCCTCGCTTGTTTTTGATCGATGCGCATCGGTTATCATCGACGCATGTCGATCAAGAGTAGCGAGCGCGCCGCCGCTTCCACGCAAGGCATCGCCCCGGGTGTCGCCCTCTTCCGTTCCCTGGCGGACCCGGCCCGGCTCGCGATCGTGCGCCGCCTGGCGACCGGCGAGGCCCGGGTCGCCGAGCTGACCCACGACCTGGGGCTCGCGCAGTCCACGGTGTCCTCCCACGTGACCTGCCTGCGCGAGTGCGGTCTGGTCGCCGGCCGCATGGACGGGCGGCGCGTGCACTACTCCCTGGCGCACCCCGAGCTGCTGGACATGCTCGCCGCCGCCGAGGTCCTGCTCGCCGCGACGGGCAACGCCGTCGCCCTGTGCTCGACCTACGGCGACGACGCGCAGGAGCAGGACGCATGCTGAGCACGATCGCCGCGGCGGCCGGCCTGTTCATCGCCACCAACCTCGACGACATCGTCGTCCTCACCATCCTGTTCGCCGCCGCTGCACGTGGCACCCGGATGCGCAGCTGGCAGATCGTCGCGGGGCAGTACCTGGGCTTCATCGCCCTGGTCGCGGCCAGCTTCCTGGCCGCGCTCGGCTTGACCGTCATCCCGGACGAGTGGGTGGGCCTGCTGGGGCTCATCCCGCTGGCCCTCGGCGTGGTGGCGCTGGTGCGCACGCTGCGCGGTCGCGACGACGACGAGGCCGAGTCCGCTCTACGGGCCGTCGGACTGCTCGGAGTCGCCGGCATCACGATCGCCAACGGCGGTGACAACATCGCGATCTACACGCCGGTGTTCCGCACGATGACGACCAGCGACGCGATCACCACGATCATCGTGTTCCTCGTCCTGGTCGCGGTCTGGTGCCTGATCGCCCGCCTCGTCGGAACCCGGGAAGCGGTGACGGAGGCGCTGGAGCGCGTCGAGCACTGGCTCGTCCCGGTGGTGTTCATCGGCCTCGGTGTGTTCATCCTCGTCGAGTCCGGAACCATCGGGCACCTCCTCGGGACCGCCTGAGACCGTGGGACCGGAGGTCGAGGCCGCCGACCTACAGCCGCTTCTCGAGCAGCACGACGTCGAGCCACGACCCGGCGAGCGGGCCGTGGCTCATGAACCCGAGCCGTTCGCGGGTCCCGACCACCCGGAACCCGGCGGCCGCGTGCAGGGCGAGGCTCGCGGTGTTCTGCGGGAAGACCCCCGACTGCACGGTCCACACGCCCCCGTCCCGGGCCGACACCAGGAGCGCCTCGAGGAGCGTCCTGCCGACGCCGCGTCCGCGCGCGGCGGGGTCCACGTACACCGAGTGCTCGACCACGCCCGAGTACACGCACCGCCCGGACACCGGGGACACGGCGACCCACCCGAGCACCGCGTCGTCCTCGCCGAGCGCGACGAGGCGGTGCTCGGGGAGGTGGCCGGCGTCGAACTCCGTCCAGGTCGGCACGTCCGACTGGAACGTCGCCACGCCCGACGCGATGCCGTGCCCGTAGATGCGCAGGACGTCGTCGGCGTACGCCTCGGTCATCGGTGCGAGCCGCACGTCCGTGCCTGTCGCCGTCACGCGGTCGCCGTTCCGGACAGGTGCCCTGCGAGGTGCCGGGTGAGCTCGTCCACGGCGCCCGGGACGATCGTGAAGTACGCCCACACCCCGCGCTTCTCGCGGGTCACGAAGCCGGCCTCGGTGAGCACCTTGAGGTGGTGCGACACGGTCGGCTGGGACAACCCGACCGGCTCGGTGAGGTCGCAGACGCAGGCCTCGCCGCCGTCGTGCGCCGCGATGATCGACAGCAGCCGCAGGCGCGCCGGGTCGGCCAGCGCCTTCAGCGTCCGGGCGGTCCGGTCGGCGTCCTCGGCGGACATCGTGGTGCCGGTGACCGGGCTGCAGCAGACGGTCGACGCGGGGGCGCTCACGGGGAGCAGATCCAGAGCCATGACGACATCCTCGCTCAGGCATCGATCGTTGTCGATGTTGACAGCCGTCGATGTCTGCGTCAGTCTCGTCACATCGACGGCGATCGATCCCTTGGAGGAGTGATGGTGCAGGACATTCGTGAGCAGGTGCGGTCCCGGTACGCGCTGGCGGCGGTGCAGGGCGGCGGTGACGCCGGCTGCTGCGGCGGTGGCGACTGCGGGCCGCAGGACCTGGTGATCGACGAGCGGTTCGGGGCGACGCTGTACGGCGCCGAGGACGCGGCATCGGTGCCGGCGGAGGCCCTGGCCGCCTCGCTCGGCTGCGGGAACCCGCTGATGGTGGCCGAGCTGCGCGAGGGCGAGCGCGTCCTGGACCTCGGGTCCGGTGGCGGGATCGACGTGCTGCTGTCCGCGCGCCGGGTCGGTGCCACGGGCTTCGCCTACGGCGTCGACATGACCGACGAGATGCTCGACCTGGCCCGCGCGAACGCGGCGAAGGCGGGCGCGACCAACGTCGAGTTCCGCCAGGGCACGATCGAGGACCTCCCGCTCGACGACGCCGCGGTGGACGTCGTGATCTCCAACTGCGTGGTCAACCTGTCGACCGACAAGCCCGCGGTGCTGTCCGAGGCGTTCCGGGTGCTGGTGCCCGGTGGGCGCGTGGGCATCTCCGACGTGGTCGCCGAGGACCACCTGACGCCCGAGGAGCGCGCCGAGCGCGGCTCGTACGTCGGCTGCATCGCGGGGGCGCTGTCCCGGACGGAGTACCTCGAGGGCCTCGCGGAGGCGGGCTTCGTGGACGCCGAGGTCCAGTTCACGCACGCCGTCGCCGACGGGATGCACGGTGCGATCGTGCGTGCCCGCAAGCCCGCACCCGAGCAGGCGTGATGGACCCCGAGGTGTACCTGACGATCTACCGGCAGGACGAGCGGGAGCTGGTGCGGCAGCTCGAGCTGCGCCGCGCCGCGCAGGACTGCCCGGGCTGCGTCGTCCGGGCGGTCCACCGCCTGCGCGACGCGGTCGAACGGCTCCGGGCACGCGTGCGAGCCGGTGCGACCCCTGCGGCGGTCTGCTGCCCGGCGTGACGTCGCGCGGTGCAGGTAGGGCCCTGGATCGACGGCGGCGGACCCCGAGGGGTGCGCCGCCGTCGTCGCGTCAGTCGGTCAGCAGCTTGTCGACCAGGCTGCGGACCCGCTGGTCGATGTGGTCCCGCAGTCCGCGGATGCCGTCGAGGGTCCACCCTGCCGGGTCCGGGAGCGACCAGGTCTCGACGTGCGGGTGGTCGGGAAGGTCCAGTCCCGGCTTGAGCGCGACGATGACGTCGGCCTGCGCGGCGATCTCGGCGGTGATCAGGCGGGGAGTCTGATCGCGGCGGTCGATGCCGAGCTCGTCGAGCGACTCGAGCACCGTCGAGGACACCGCCTCGTCCGGTTCGGTTCCTGCGGACAGCACGGTCACGCGGTCCCCGGCGTACGCCGCGGCCAACCCCGCGGCCAGCTGGGACCGACCGGCGTTGTGCACGCAGACGAACAGCACCGCCGGCTTCCGGGGGGCGGCGTCGCGCCCGAGCGAGGCGCGCTCGGCGTCGACCCGGTGCTCAGCGACCCACGCCTGCGACGCGACCTGTACCGCGTCCCAGGGTGACCCGAGCGGCGGGGTGTAGGCCAGGTCCAGGTCGGCCATGCCGGCGACGTCCATCTCGTGGAACAGCGCCGTGGCGAACGTGTCCACCCGCTTGGCGGTCTGGGTCGCGCGGGTCCCGACGAGCTGGGCGCCGAGCAGGCGGCCCGTAGTCGCGTCGCCCGTGACTCGGATGTGGATCGGTGCCGCGCCCGGGTAGTACCGCTTGTGGTCGTCCGGCGCGCTGGCCGTGGTCGCCGGGGTGAACCCGGCGGCGGTCGCCTCGTGTTCCCGCAGGCCCGTGCGGGCCGCGACCAGGTCGAACACCTTGACGACCTGCGTGCCGACGCTGCCGGCGAAGCGCGCCCGGCCGCCGACGGCGTTCTCCCCGGCGACCCGCCCCTGCTTGTGGGCGGTGGTGCCCAGCGGCAAGTAGCTGGTGCCGAGCACCCGGTGATGGGTGACCACGCAGTCGCCGGCGGCCCAGACCTGCGGCAGTCCGGTCGACATGTCCGAGTCGACGAGCACCGCACCCCGCGGGCCGGTCGCGGCTCCGGCGCCGACCAGCAGGCCCGTGTCCGGCCGCACGCCGACCACCACGAGCACCAGGTCGACGTCCCAGGACGTGTCCCCGTCCGGGCCGGTGGCCGCCACGTGCAGCCGCGCGCCACCATCCGTCGATCGCTGCACGCGCGTGACGGTGGTCGCGGTGCGGACCTCCACGCCGTTGCGGACCAGCTCGGCCCGGATGAGCGCGCCGAGCTCGGGGTCCACCGTCGGCAGCACCTCGGGCAGCGCCTCCACCTGCGTGACGCGGATGCCGCGGGCGGTGAGGCCCTCCGCCATCTCCACGCCGACGTACCCCGCGCCGACGATCAGCGCCGACCGCACCGCGGCTGCGTCGAGCGAGTCCGTCAGGGCGAAGGTGTCGCCCATGGTGTGCAGCAGGTGCACCCCGTCCGCGGCGCCCAGGACGTCCAGGCCGTCGATCGGCGGGCGGACCGGGACCGCGCCGGTCCCCACGACGAGGGCATCGTAGTCCAGCCAGCGCTCGCCACCGTCGGCGCCGAGCACCTGGAGCCGTCGCCCCTCGGCATCGATCCGGGTGGCGACGGTGTCCAGCAGCAGGTCGATCCCCGCACCCTCGAGCTGCTCGCGGGTGCGGTGCGCCAGGTCGCGCCAGTCCGGCACGTCACCTGAGATGTAGTACGGGATCCCGCAGATCGAGTAGTTCGGGTAGGCGTCGGCGACCACGACGGTCACCTCGGCCTGCGGGTCGAGCTCGCGTGCGCGCAGCGCCGCGCTGATCCCGGCGTCCGAACCGCCGACGACGACCACGTGCATGGATGGCCCCTTCCGGGCGTGGGTGGTGCGGCCAGTCAACGGGTGCCGGATGAACCGCGGGTGGCCGCACGGCGGCCGGGCCGAGTCAGGCGGTGACGGGCTCGACGCCGAGCTCGCCGAGCAGGACCTCGATGCGGCGGCGGATCTCGTCGCGGATCGGGCGCACGGACTCGATGCCCTGGCCGGCCGGGTCCTCCAGGGCCCAGTCCTCGTAGCGCTTGCCGGGGAAGATCGGGCAGACGTCGCCGCAGCCCATGGTGATGACCACGTCGGAGGCCTGGACGGCGTCGGTGGTGAGCACCTTGGGTCGCTCGGTGCGGATGTCGATGCCCTCCTCGAGCATCGCCTCCACGGCGACCGGGTTGATCTGCTCGGCGGGCATCGACCCGGCGGAGCGGACCTCGACGGCGCCGCCGGACAGGTGCCGCAGGTAGCCGGCGGCCATCTGGGAGCGGCCGGCGTTGTGCACGCAGACGAACAGGGCGGAGGGCTTCGTGGTCTCGCTCATCGGGTTCTCCTCAGGGGATCAGGCGGGAACGTGGAGGTCGGGCAGCAGGTCGGCGAGCAGGGCACGCACGCGGCGGTCGATCTCGTCGCGGATAGCACGCACACCGGTCTCGGAGGCCAGGGCGGGGTCGCCGACGACCCAGTCCTCATAGCGCTTGCCGGGCAGGATCGGGCAGGTGTCGCCGCAGCCCATGGTGATGACCACGTCCGCTGCCCGGACGGCGTCGTCGGTGAGGGGCTTGGGGAACGCCTCGGCGTCGGCGGACAGCTCGGCCAGCAGCGGCTGCACCCCGGGGTGGACCTCACCGGCGGGCGCGGAACCGGCCGAGCGGACGACCACGGCGTCGCCGGCGTAGTGGTGCAGCAGCGCGGCGGCGAGCTGGGAGCGGCCGGCGTTGGCGACGCAGACGAACAGCACCTGCGGGCGGTGGGCGGCGGCGGACGTGATCGCCCGCTCGGCATCGGCCAGGCGCTGCCGGGCGAACCGCTCGGTGTTCACCACGAGGTGCGAGCGGACCGCCGAGGACCGGGCCAGGCCGGTGTAGGACTCGCGGACCACCGTCAGGACCGCCGCGGGGTCGCGGTCGGGGAACGCGGCGACCAGCCGGTCCGCGATCCGTGCCAGGGCGGTCTCGGCGTCGGTCAGGCCCGTGAGGGGTGAGAGGTGCGCCGCCTCGGCCGCCACCGGCGCGAACGAGTCCAGCAGGGTCGTGACCGCGCCGCGCAGGGCGGGCTGCACCCGGTAGTAGACCCAAGTGCCGCGCCGCTCGGAGGTGAGCAGGCCGACGTCTTTGAGCAGCTTGAGGTGGTGGGAGACCGTCGGCTGGGAGACCTCGGCGACCGTGGCCAGGTCGCACACGCACGCCTCGCCGGACGGCGACGTCGCGATGAGCGAGAGCATCCGCAGCCGCAGCGGGTCGCCCAGGGCCTTGAGGGTGCCGGCCACCTGGGTCGCGGCGTCCAGGCCCATCGCGTGGTCGGCAGGGGACGGCTGGCACGCCTCGTCGACGGGCGGGGCGGTGGGAGTCGTGGCGGTCATGAGCGAACCTCCTGCGGTGCGGCGGCGGGAACGGGACGAGCGGTGTCGGTGAACCAACGTCGGCCGGCCCACAACGAGACGTAGACCAGCCCGACCAGGACCGGGACCTCGATCAGCGGGCCGACGACACCGGCGAGCGCCTGCCCGGAGGTGGCGCCGAACGTGCCGATGGCGACGGCGATCGCGAGCTCGAAGTTGTTGCCCGCCGCGGTGAACGCCAGCGTGGTCGAGCGTGCGTACCCGAGCCCCAGGCCCCGGCCGGTCAGCATGCCGACGCCCCACATCACGGCGAAGTACACGAGCAGGGGCAGGGCGATCCGCGCCACGTCGAGCGGGCGGGACGTCACGGCGTCCCCCTGCAGGGCGAAGAGCAGCACGATGGTGAACAGCAACCCGTACAGCGCCCAGGGGCCGATGCGCGGGATGAACCGCTCCTCGTACCAGTCGCGGCCGCGGGTGCGCTCGCCGATCCACCGCGACGCGAACCCGGCGGCGAGCGGGACGCCGAGGAACACCAGGACGTTGACCGCGATCTGCCCGATCGACACATCGAGCCCGGCGGAGTCGAGGCCCAGCCAGCCGGGCAGCACGGTCAGGTAGAACCAGCCGAGCAGCGAGAACGCCACGACCTGGAACACCGAGTTGATCGCGACCAGGACGGCGGCGGCCTCGCGGTCACCGCACGCCAGGTCGTTCCAGATCACGACCATCGCGATGCACCGGGCCAGGCCGACGATGATCAGCCCGGTCCGGTACTCCGGCAGGTCGGGCAGGAACACCCAGGCGAGCGCGAACATCAGCGCGGGCCCGACGACCCAGTTCAGCGCGAGCGAGCTGACCAGCAGCCGCTTGTCGCCGGTCACCGCGGCGACCCGGTCGTAGCGCACCTTGGCCAGCACCGGGTACATCATCACCAGCAGACCCAGCGCGATCGGCAGGGAGATCCCGCCGACCTCGAGGTCGGCCAGCGCCTCGCCCAGCGCCGGGATGAACCGGCCCAGCGCGAGGCCCGCCACCATGGCGAGGCCGATCCACGCCGGCAGCCACCGGTCGAGCGTCGACAGCCGACCGCGCGTCGCGGTCAGGTCGGGGGTCTGCGCGCTCACCGTGCCACCGCCACCGCCACCGCCGCTGCGGCCGCGGTGTCGGCACCCTGGGCGCTCAGCGCGTCGGCGGCGTCGACCGTGCGGCCTCCCGGCCGGGGGGCTCGCGGCGGGGGGGGCGGGGGCGCCGGCGGGGGGCGCGGCGAGGTAATGCGGGGCGTCGAGCGGGGGGGCGCAGCCGGAGCCGGCCGCCGTGATCGCCTGGCGGTAGGTGTGGTCGACGGCGTCGCCGGCCGCGAACACGCCCGGCAGGTTGGTCCGGGTGGACCGGCCCTCGACGACGATGTAGCCGTTCTCGTCCAGGTCGACCTGCCCGACCAGCAGCTCGGTGCGCGGGACGTGGCCGATCGCGACGAAGATGCCGGTCGCGTCGTGCTCGCGGGTCTCACCGGTGATCGTGTCGCGCAGCGTCACGCCCGTGACCTTGTCCTGGCCGTGGATGCCGACGACCTCGGAGTTCCACGCGAACTGGATCTTCGGGTCGTTCTTGGCGCGGTCGGCCATGATCTTGGACGCCCGCAGCTCGTCACGGCGGTGCACCATCGTCACGGACTTGCCGAACCGGGTCAGGAACGTGGCCTCCTCGACGGCGGAGTCGCCGCCGCCGACCACGATGATGTCCTGGTCCTTGAAGAAGAACCCGTCGCAGGTCGCGCACCAGGACACGCCCCGGCCCGAGAGCCGCTTCTCGTCCTCCAGGCCGAGCTCGCGGTACGCGGAGCCGTTGGACAGGATCACCGCGCGGGCGCGGATGGTCTCGCCGCCGCCGGTCACGACGGTCTTGACCGGGCCGGCCAGGTCGAGGGAGACGGCGTCGTCCCACAGGACCTCGGCGCCGAACCGCTCGGCCTGCTTCTGCAGGTTGTCCATCAGGTCCGGGCCCAGGATCCCGTCGGGGAAGCCGGGGAAGTTCTCCACGTCGGTGGTGTTCATCAGCGCACCGCCCGCGGTGACGGAGCCTGCCACCACGCAGGGGGACAGGCCCGCGCGCGCCGCGTAGATCGCGGCGGTGTACCCGGCGGGTCCGGAACCGACGATGACGATGTCCCTGAGGGCGGCTTGCTTTGACATGTCTCTATGTTGACATACGTCGATGCAAGCGTGCTACGGGCGCGTCGTGGGACCACCGCCGCTGGCGAATCAGCGGTCCTCGTCACTGCGCAGGAACTCGAGCGGGGGCGGCTCGTCCGCGCGTCTGTTCGTCCGAACACTGTCTGGACGGTCGCGTCCTGCAGACCGCCTCGACGGCTTCGCGCGACGTGAGCGCCTGCCGGTTCGCGTGCCCCGACCACGCAACGAGCCGAGTAGCACGTTGTATGGACCCGCATGGCAGCTCCGAACGGCCATACGCGCGTCGCTGCCTGCAAGCCCGGGCGGGCCGTACGGGCTCAGGGTTCTCCCGAGACGAGTGTGCTGAGTTCGACCGATCCGCAGGTGCCGCCGTCGTTCGCCGGGATCGTCTCTCGGTCGAACTGCCAGCGTCCCCGCAGGTCCATGCCCGCTTCTTGGAGGATCTCCTCGCCAAGGCGCGATGCCCGTGCGGCGAGTGACTCCACCGACCGTTGGGCGGCGCCGTCGAGCGATGTCATCGCCGAGTTGTCCGCGGGCCACGTCGCGTACCTGATCGCTCGGTCTGTCGACTCGAGGACCACCTCGGCGAACGTGGGCATGTCATCCACGAGTTCTACTCGCACGGTAGCGCGGTACTCGGTCACGTCGTCCTCCTCACCCGCCCGACGGCATCTGAAGCAGCTGCACGGCGCGGTCACACGGGAACGGGCTCGGCGTCGGTACGGTCCTCCGCGTGGCAACGGTAGACAGCGGCAGCGGACGCGGATGCGCCGTCGGAGCATTGTGGGTCCTCGTGGTCCTGATCGCCGCGGCGCTGGCGACGATCCCCGCGGTCGGGCCGTTCCTGGCTCTGCTGGCGCTCGCGGGTGCGGGGTTCGCGCACTGGTCGATGCGCCGGGCCGCCGCCGAGTCGGACAGCGGGACCGCGCAGTCCGACGGTGTCGCCGCTTCGACGCCCGCGGTCGTGGCGACCGAAGGCCCGGCCGTGATGCTGAGATGGGCTGGCGAGGCCTCTCATGCGTTAGATCATCCGCCATCGGCGCGATCTGTGGATCGTCGTCTGCGTTAGGGCCCTACGACATGCGTTGGGTGAGTTGCTCGAAGAAGCTCTCCACCATGGCCCTGCTTGCAGGAGCTCCGGTCAGCTCCTGGCCGCCGAAGCGGTAGACCTCGTAGCCGGCGAGGCGCAGCCGTCGGTCTTCGGAGACCATCGCCGCGTAGCGCGATGGGCTTGCCGTCGTGCCGTCCGCGTAGTGCTGCTTGCCGTCGACCTCGATCACGACCCGCCGTCGGTCGGTGAACAGCAGCAAAAAGTCCATACGCTGCCGCGCGAGCGGCGCCGGACTCTTGAGCGCCCGCCGCATGCGCTGGTCGTACGGGTCGTAGTGCAGGTACACCTGCGGGATGAGTGCGGGGATGTCGAAGGACGTCTTGTACCGCCTGGCGTACGCCTCGAACAGCACACGCTCGGGCGGGCTGTCCAAGGACTCGAGGAAGCGGTTGTGCAGGCGCAGGCCGACCTCGCGGTCGGTGACATCCGGCGGTATCGCATCGCGATCGCGCCACCACCGGATCAGGTGCGCGAAGCTCAGGCCCTCCGGCGGGATCGGCTCGGCGTACACGAGGCAATAGTCCGCGTTCGCGACGATCTCGATGTCGTTGTTGACCGCGTCGCGTAGGACGATCTCCGGCTTGGGGCCGTTCGCCGCGAAGATGAGGTTCTTCGTTGGGCCGCCGACACCGCCGCCTCGCTCGTACTCCGCGATGAGCTCGCGCAGCGGGTCGACGAGGTGGGCCGAGATCGGGACCTCCGCAGCGAGGCGGCTTGCGAAGGCCACCATCTCGGGGGCGGACCACCCAGCGATGTACCCGCGCACGACGTCGCGCTTGCTCTCCGCCTCCGCCGGTGCCTGCTCCCCGTCGCGCCACGTCAAGCGGAGTTCGTCGGCGAGGACGACCTCCAATGCGGACCGCGTGAACGTGTGGATCAGGGCCTCCTCGATCGCCCCGCTCAACGTTCGCGTCGACACGACCAAGCGTGCCTGCGATGGAGCCGGCTGGGGAACACCCCACCAAGGCGAGGGCGGGACAGAGTCGCTCACGTGACCAGTCTCGTTCCCTCGGCGTTGTACCCGGGGAAGGCGCGCAGCGCCGCTCGCGCCGAGGGTCGACGCTCCGTCCTGATGCTCCTCGGCGAAGTGTCCCGCCAGTCGCGTACGAGGGTCCGCCGCGTGCTCGATCATGGGTTGCATGCCCGACAGCTTCACGCGGCTCCAACTCGACCCCACAGTCGTCCGCGCCCGTCACGTGGGCTACTCGGTGCGCATGGTCGCCGAGATCGCGGCCCACTACGACGAGGCCTTGGACTCCTCGGAGTTCCGGACGGCGCGCTGCATGCTCGACGCCTTCTACGTGCACGTCCGGTTGCTCGCCGAGTTTCTCGTTCGAACGACGAAGGGCGGGGACTTTGGCCCCGCGGACTTCGGTATCACCTGGGCAGCCCCGGAAAACGCGGCGACGGCCCGGCTCGGTGAGGTGTGGGACGTCGCGAGCAAGTACGTCGTTCACTTCGGGGCAAGGCGCATACCCAAGCGCCCCGACGACGCCTCCGAGTTCACCGTTGACGGTTCCTACTTTCGGCAGCTCGCTGGTGACGTGTTCGAGGTGTACTCAGTGTTCGTCGACGCAGTTGCAGCCGTGACCCCCGACTGGACCAAGGGTGGAGGGGCGCTGATCCCAGACCCAGTGGCCGACCCAGACGGCTGGCGGGCCCGAACGCGCTCCGATGCGCTCCGAGAGCTGCGCAGTGCGCGAGACGAGGCTCGGAAGGAGCTGGGCCCGTAGGAGTCACGCATCAGCAGCGGCTCACGCGGCCGCTCGCTGCAGCGGTCGGGCAGGTCCGGGCGTGGCTGGACACGTCGAGCACCGACCCCGCCCTGACGGCGATGGACTCGGCCTGGGGGCGTCAGCCCGATCCCGAACCCGAGCAGCATCAGGAACCACCGCGTCGCTCGCACCGCTGCTGCCTGCAACGTCGGCGACAGCCCGGCGATGCGGGCGAGCGCGGGCGTCAGCCAGTGGCGTGTCAGCCGTGCGAGCAGCCACCCGCCCAGGACGGACGCACAGCAGTGCGCCAAGCAGGTCCCCTGCAAGGTGTGTCTGATGCAACCAAAGCTGAGGGCGAGTCCGCGGCGTCGTTGATCACGGACGCTGCTGCGGGCTCTCGGTAGATGGCTGCCACGCGAGAATGTCGGCGTACGTCGATGGATCGCTGACCTTGCGCACGAGATAGTCGACCCACGCGGGCGTGTACGCGTAGCCACCGAAGGCAGCGTTGTAGTGGCAGAACTGGGGCTTGGTCCGCGCGGGATTGACGCTGCCAGCCGGAGGCCGGACATCGAAGTACCTCCACGCCTGCGTGTGGGCGTGCATGGTGAAGTTCACCCCGACCCGGGCATTGACCTTCTCCATCACTTCCTTCGGAAGCAGCTTGCCAAGGTCCTCGACCGGAACGTTCTTCTCGCGGATGATCGTCTGGAAGCGGTCGAGCGCATCCGACTGCTCCGGACTTAGTTCGTCCGCCCGGATGAAGCTCATGCTCGCGTCGGCTGTCGACCGTGGACCAGTGTGCGGGACCAGGTACACCCGGAACTCGAACTGCTGGTCGGCGAGGGTTTCAGGCTGTAGCCCTGTCTCGAAGTCCTGTACCCACTCGAGGACCGACTTGGGAACACGGCTGCGCACGCGCTTCGCCGCCTCGATTGCGGAGTCGGTCAGCACGGACATGAAGAGGGGGAAGCGGAGTTCCTGTGCGAGCCCCTCGTCGGTCCCGAAGTCATGCACCACTGCGTTCTCGTAGTTGAGGAGCAGCGATTGAGTCTTGCCGGCGACGAGGGAGGCGATGTCCCTCTCGTACCGATGCTCGATCCGGTTGCGAATGGCCACGAAGAACTCGATGTTCCGGCGTACCGGGTCGTGCTGGTCGAACCGGTCGTTGAGCAGTGAGCTCAGCGGCCGGTGCTTCCAGTCGCCGTCCTCGGCATGGCGAACCCGTCGGCCACGTGCGTCGCGGATGTAGAGGTCGCCGCCGTTCTTCTCGGCGGACGCCTGGAGGAGTTTGAGCCACGCCAAGTTCATGTGAACGACGAACGCCTCGAGTTGACGTTCCTGTCCCGAGCGGTTGTACAGGTCGACGGCAAGCCGTGCTTCGTTCTTGGATGCTTGGAGCATGTGCCACCAGCGCGGTCGGGGTGCCATTCGGCCACCTTAGGCGCCGCAAGCCAGTGCGGGTGAGGACTTCACCCTCTCGGACGTCCGAGATGAGTGCGCGACCTGCGGCGGACCGCTCCTCTTGGACCAATGCGCTGAGCCATGATGATCATGTGCCCGATCCCGAGTCCCTCGGCGCCATCCTCGCCGAACTCAAGTTCGCGCCCCAGGTGGCGTCGGCGGACGCTTTCGCCTCGGCGTGGTTCGCCTGGGACGACGCCACAACACCAATACAGCTGCCACCGGCCTGGCGGGTGCGAGTAGCTGAGCTGCTCGAGTACTCGATCGAGATCGAGGATCCCGAGGAGTGCGTCGGCGTTGCCCGACGAGCGCTTCACGTCGGGCCGAGCGGGCGGTTCGCGTACGCGATGGCTGTCGGTAAACGGCTCGCGAGCGAGCGGCGTCGCGCGGCACCTGGTGGCGAAGGCTCGGTCAGTCCCCGACCGGGAGTCGGCGCGCTGGGCCCCTACGTGCGGACTTCATCGCGACACGCCCACCGGGCTGGTTGCCGCACGCTCCGACTCGCGAACCCCAACAGCGCACGCGCCAAGTCGTCCATCGTTCCGTTTGTGCCATGTCGCATCTGTTTGTAGCAGGACGCTCTCACCCTGCCGAACGATGACGCGGGACTTACGTTCCCTCAAGAGGCGGCGGGCGTTCGCTACTCGATGGCCTCGGCGTTCTGCGCCGGTGTGACCGCAGTCTGAGTGAGGCCGCTCTTTGCTCACGGAGGGAGCCGGCTCGCCAGGTCAGAGCTAATCCCCTCATGTCCCAGAGGCCCGGCCACGGGGTTCGTCCCTCGAGCCCTCAGGACGACGCCCGCGTCGTCCGGGGCTGCTGCGAGGCTGCTTCGAGGCGACGACGTCGAAGGTACCGCCTCGTCATGTCGCCGTTCGAACGGGGCCGGTCAGCCGGCGATCCTCTCGTACCTCTCGACGAGGCCGACGAACTCGGTGCGCAGGCCGTAGGGGTCCTCCCCGACGGCTTCCAGGGCACGGTCCCGGGCGCGGGCGGTGTCGGCACCGTCGGCGTACTGGGACCCGGTCGCCACCAGGCCGAACTCGACGACAGCGGAGGCGAACCGGAAGTCGTCGGTCGGCGAGCGGGTGTACGTGTCGGCGCCGGCGCGGACGACGACCTCGGTGCTCTCGGTCGCCCCGGGGTCCTTGTAGCGGACGTGCACGGTCAGGAAGTCGCTGGAGCCCGACGTCGCGTGGTCCTGGTAGTCCAGGTCGTCGTCACCGTCCTCGTCACCGGCCGGCACCAGCTCGTAGAACGCCGTGACGGAGTGCCCGGCACCGACGTCGCCGGCGTCCTTGGTGTCGTCGTCGAACTCCTCGTCCTCGAGGCGACGGTTGTCGTAGCCCAGCAGCCGGTACTGCGAGACGGCCGCGGGGTTGAGCTCGACCTGCACCTTCAGGTCCTGGGCGACGACGAACATCGTGGAGTCGAACTCGTCCACGAGGACCTTGCGCGCCTCGTCGAGGGTGTCGATGTAGGCGTAGTTGCCGTTCCCGTGGTCGGCGATCGCCTCCATCGTGTTGTCCTTGAGGTTGTCCATGCCGAACCCGAGGACCGAGATGTGCACGCCCGTCGCGGCGTGCTCCTGGATCAGCTCGGTGAGCTGCTCGGGGGTCGACGGCCCGACGTTGAAGTCGCCGTCGGTCGCCAGCACGACCCGGTTGTTGCCGCCCTCGATGTAGTTCTTCGTCGCGAGCTCGTACGCGGTCTGGAGGCCCGACGCCCCGCCGGTCGACCCCCCGGCCCGCAGCTCGCTCAGGATCCGCACGAGCTCCTCGCGCTCGCTCCCGGGCACCGAGTCCGCCAGGACGATGTTGCTGCCGGCGTACGTCACGATCGAGACGGTGTCGTCCTCGTCGAGCTGCTCGACCAGGAGCGCGAACGACTCGGCGAGCAGCGGCAGCTTGTCGGGCTCGTCCATCGACCCGGACACGTCGAGCAGGAAGACGATGTTGTTGCCCTCGCTCGTCGGTGTCGCGTCCGTCGCCTGCACGCCGATCATCGCGAGCTGGTGCTCCGGCGCCCACGGCGCACGCGCGACCTGCGTCGTCACCGTGAAGGGGTCGGCGGCGTCCGCCGCGGGGGCCGGGTAGTCGTAGTCGAAGTAGTTGACCAGCTCCTCGATCCGCACGCCCTCCGGCTCGGCGCCCTGCGTCAGCTGCCGGCGCATGTTGCTGTACGACGCGGTGTCCACGTCGGAGGCGAACGTCGACAGCGGGCTCGTCGTCACGTCCTGGAACGGCTGCTCCGGGGAGTCGTCGTACTCCTCCTGCGGCTCGGTCGGGACGTCGCGCCAGTCATCGGGGGCGAAGGCGTCGTCCTGTGCCATCTCCTGCCCGAAGGAGGCGTCGCTCGACCCTCCCTCGCTGCACGCCCCGAGCATCGCCAGCACCGCCACCGCGGCCGCCGCAGCGACCACGCGATCCCGTGGACGCCCCGAGGAGCCGGGACGAGCATCCCTCAACCACCGACCGCGCATGTGACCCCTCCATCGTCTGAGGTCTGCATGCTCTCGGGTCCCTGACCTGCGAGGACAGCACGGGACGGTCACGTGACCGTACCGTTCCGGTCACGGCGAGCAGTCGGAGACGTCCGCGGAGAGGCCCGGGAGGTGAGGGGATCGATCAGTGATCGCTCGGGGGAACTCCCGTGTCGCGGCCGAGGCGCGGTGACGCGCCGACGGCGACGACGTCGACGGTACCGCGTCCGCGGTGCGCCGTCGGAGCCGTCACCACGCGGTCGGGCGACCCGTCGTGCGCCTCGGTGCACCGAACGGCGGGTGCTCGCCGCAGCCTGTCGTCAGCCGCGCGTCGCGGCCGCCGCTGCCCGTCGCGTCACGGACTCGAGCTCGCGGCCCCGGAGCCGGCGCCCGATCCGGCGTCCGGCGCGAGCTGCGGCAGATCCACGTCGAGGCACGACAACGCCACGGGGTCGCCGCCGGCGAGCGCCGTCACGCGCGCCGCGGCC
The DNA here is from genome assembly GCF_949769265.1 of Cellulomonas endometrii. NCBI lineage: Bacteria > Bacillati > Actinomycetota > Actinomycetes > Micrococcales > Cellulomonadaceae > Cellulomonas > Cellulomonas endometrii. The sequence goes on from NZ_CATKPC010000016.1 coordinate 59,172, forward strand.
TCCGACAGGCGGGCCTCGGGCAGGACGCCGCCCTGCACCGCCTGGACGAGCCCGTCCCGCATGCGGACCGCGTGGTTGCCGTCGGTCGCCAGCACCGCGTCGGCGCCGGCGGCGACCGCCCGGACCGCCGCGTCGGGGAAGTCCCAGCGCCGGTTCACCGCGCCCATGCCGACCGAGTCCGTCATGGCGACGCCCCGAAAGCCCATCTCGCGCAGGAGGGTGTAGGCCCGTGGGCTCAGGGACGCGGGCAGCTCCGGGTCGAGCGCCGAGTACTGCACGTGGTTGAGCATGACCACGGGAGTGCCCGCGTCGACGGCGCGCTGGAACGGCAGGAGATCGGTCGCCACCAGCTGGTCCAGGCCGGCCTCGACCAGCGACGACTCCCGGTGCGAGTCGACGGACGAACGCCCGTGGCCGGGGAAGTGCTTGACCGCCGAGGCGACGCCCGCGTCGGCGAGCCCGCGCGCGTAGGCCAGCCCGTACGCCGCGGCCTCCTCCGGGTCCGCGCTGAAGGAGCGGTCACCGATCACACCCGCGGCGGGCCCGTCGTCGAGGTCCAGCACGGGCGCCAGGTCCAGGCCGACGCCGACGGCCGAGAGCGCCTGCCCGGTGGCGACGGCCCGCGCGCGGACGTCGTCGGGCGATCCCTGCGCGGCCATCCGGCGCGGCGACGGCCCGGGCCCGACGACCTCGCGCATGTGCGCCACCCGTCCTGACTCCTCGTCGGTGGCCACGAGCACCGGACGGGCCGGGGGCGGTGCGGAGGCTCACGACGGCAGGCTACGTTCCGCCACGCGTCGCCGCCGGTGCTCGTCGTGCAGCACGGGTCGCGACCTCGGGCAGCCAGCCCATGTCGTCCCAGGGCGGAGGATGGACCCATGAGACCCCTCGCGGCCGGCGCCGCGCTGACGGCCGTGCTGGTGCTGGCGGCCTGCACCGACGACGGCGCGGAAGCGGGTGCGCCGGAGTCCTCCAGCGCCGCTCCCACCGCCGCTCCGACCACTGCCGCGCCCACCGCCGGCCCGCAGCCGAGCCCCGGGTCCGGGCCGGCGCTCGACGCCGCGGTCGCGGCGGCGTTCGTCGTGGCCGTGGGGGAGGACCTCGGCCGGGACTCGTCCGACATCGCCGACGAGCTGCTCCACCAGGGCGTGTTCATCTGCGCGACGCTGAGCGTGGCGGAGGCGTCGCCGGACGAGGCGGTCGCGGTCTACGAGCAGTACCTGGCGGAGGACCCGGCCCTGGTCGGACCGCTCTGGGACAACGCCGTCCTGCACCTGTGCCCCGAGCTGGTCGACGGCTACGAGCTCGTGCTCGACCGCGCGCAGGCCGCCGGCTGACCACGCCCGACGCCGGTCAGGCGGTGGCGACCCGCAGGTGGGTGCCGAGGTGGCCCGTCAGGTCCTCGACCGCGCCCGGGACGAGCGTGTAGTACGCCCACACCCCGCGCTTCTCCCGGGTCACGAACCCCGCCTCGGTGAGCACCTTGAGGTGGTGGGACACGGTCGGCTGGGACAGCCCGACGGGCTCGGTCAGGTCGCACACGCAGGCCTCGCCGCCCTCGTGCGCGGCGATGATCGACAGCAGCCGCAGGCGCGCCGGGTCGGCCAGCGCCTTGAGCGTGCGGGCGGTCCGGTCGGCGTCCTCGGCGGACATGGTGGTGCCGGTGACCGGGCTGCAGCAGGCGGTCGACGTCGCGGTGCTGATCGGGAGCAGGTCCAGAGCCATGACGACATCCTCGCTCACACATCGACCGTTGTCGATGTTGACAGCCGTCGATGTCTGGTGTCAGGCTCATCACATCGACGGTGATCGATCCCTTAGGGGGAGTGATGGTGCAGGACATCCGAGAGCAGGTCCGGTCCCGGTACGCGCTGGCGGCGGTGCAGGGCGGCGCCGACGGCGGCTGCTGCGGCGGCGGGGGCTGCGGGCCGCAGGACCTGGTGGTGGACGAGCGGTTCGGCGCGTCGCTGTACGGCACCGAGGACGCGGCCGCGGTGCCCGCCGAGGCCCTGGCTGCCTCGCTGGGGTGCGGGAACCCGCTGATGGTGGCCGAGCTGCGCGAGGGCGAGCGCGTCCTGGACCTCGGGTCCGGCGGCGGGATCGACGTGCTGTTGTCCGCGCGCCGCGTCGGCCCGACGGGCTTCGCCTACGGGGTCGACATGACCGACGAGATGCTGGACCTGGCCCGCGCGAACGCGGCGAAGGCGGGCGCGACCAACGTCGAGTTCCGCCAGGGCACGATCGAGGACCTGCCGCTCGACGACGCCGCGGTGGACGTCGTGATCTCGAACTGCGTGGTCAACCTGTCCACCGACAAGCCCGCGGTGCTGTCCGAGGCGTTCCGGGTGCTGGTGCCCGGCGGGCGCGTGGGCATCTCCGACGTCGTCGCGGAGGACCACCTGACGCCCGACGAGCGCAGCGAGCGCGGCTCGTACGTCGGGTGCATCGCCGGTGCGCTGTCCCGCACCGAGTACCTGGACGGCCTGGCGGCGGCGGGCTTCGTCGACACCGAGGTCGAGTTCACGCACGCCGTCGCCGACGGGATGCACGGCGCGGTCGTCCGCGCTCGCAAGCCCGCACCCGAGGAGGAGTGATGGACCCCGAGGTGTACCTGACGATCTACCGGCAGGACGAGCGGGAGCTGGTGCGGCAGCTCGAGCTGCGGCGCGCCGCGCAGGACTTCCCGGGCTGCGTCGTCCGGGCGCGCCGGCGCCTGGCCGCGATCGCCGAGCGGGTGCGCTCCCGCGTCACCGGGACGGCGCGCGTGGCGCAGGCCTGCTGCCCGGCCTGATCCGCGCAGCGAGAGAGGCCGCACCCCGGGGGCGCGGCCCTCTCGTCGTCGGACGGCTCAGGCGGTGACAGGCTCGACGCCCAGCTCGCCGAGCAGCACCTCGACGCGGCGGCGGATCTCGTCGCGGATCGGCCGGACCGACTCGATGCCCTGGCCGGCCGGGTCCTCCAGGGCCCAGTCCTCGTACCGCTTGCCGGGGAAGATCGGGCACGCGTCGCCGCAGCCCATCGTGATGACGACGTCGGACGCCTTGACCGCGTCGGTCGTCAGGACCTTCGGGCGCTCTGCGCGGATGTCGATGCCCTCCTCGAGCATGGCCTCGACGGCGACGGGGTTGATCTGCTCGGCGGGCATCGACCCGGCGGAGCGGACCTCGACGGCGCCGCCGGACAGGTGCCGCAGGTACCCCGCGGCCATCTGGGAGCGGCCGGCGTTGTGCACGCAGACGAACAGGGCGGAGGGCTGGCTGGTCTCGCTCATCGGGGTCTCCTCAGGGTCAGGCGGGGACGGTCAGGCGGCACCTCGTCTCGCTTGCCCGGCACGATCTGGACGTCTGGCGGTGTGCGAGTCAGGATGCGCCGCGCTACGCGGTGCGCCGCGGCAGGCGTGCGACGTCGAGGTAGAACTGCCCGATCCGGCGCACGGCGTGGCTCAGCTCGTCCCAGTTCAGCGGCTTGGTGACGTACGCGCTGGCGTGCGAGGCGTACGACCGCAGGACGTCCTCCTCGGCGGCCGACGTGGTCAGCACGATGACCGGGATCGAGGCGAGCCCCGGCTCACGCTTCACGTGGTCGAGGACCTCGCGGCCGTTGACCTTCGGCAGGTTCAGGTCGAGCAGGATCAGGTCGGGGCGCGGGGCGTCGGCGAACTCCCCGCGGCGGTGCAGGAAGTCGAGCGCCTGGACGCCGTCCTCGACGCTCCGCAGGTTCCCCGAGACGCCGTGCTCGTCGAACACCTCCTCGACCAGCAGCCGGTCGCCGGGGTCGTCCTCGATGAGCAGCACGCGGGCGTCGTGGGATGTGAGCACGGCCGAGTGTGACACGCCGGCCGCCGCGGCGGTGCGGCGGTGCGGCGACGAGCGTGACTCATCCGCACGGTGTGAGGTCCGCGGCGTCGCGCCCGCCGCATCATGGGTCTCGCACCACGTCATCGACGACAGGGGAGCTCCATGTGCACGGGAATCCGGTTCTCGGACGGCGACGGCCACGTCTACCTCGCCCGGAACCTCGACTGGACGAGCGGCTACGGGGAGCGGGTGGTCGTGACACCCACGGGGTACGCCCCGCGGTCCCCGTTCGGGGCGGTGCCGAGCATCCGGCACGCGACCATCGGCATGGGGATCGTGGAGGAGGACACCCCGCTGTACTTCGACTGCGGGAACGACGCGGGCCTCGCCGTCGCGGGCCTCAACTTCCCGGGGTACGCGCAGTACGCGGCGGGGCCGGTCGACGGCGCCACCAACGTCGCCGCCTTCGAGCTCCCGCTGTGGGTGTGCTCGCAGTTCGGCAGCGTCGACGAGGTGGAGGCGGCCCTCGCGGACGTCGTGGTCGTCGACCGGCCGATCAACGACCGGTACCCGAGCTCGCTGCTGCACTGGATCGTCGCCGACGCCACGCGCGCGATCGTGGTCGAGCACACGGCCGACGGCATGCACGTGTTCGACGACGACGTCGACGTCCTGGCGAACCAGCCGGGGTTCTCGTGGCACCACGAGAACCTGCGCAACTACCTCAACACCTCGCCGGAGTTCCCCGAGGAGACGGTGCTCGGCCGCGCGCGGCTCACCCCGTTCGGCTCGGGCTCGCACATGCGCGGGATCCCCGGCGACTACTACTCGCCCTCCCGGTTCGTCCGCGCCGCGTACGTGAACGCGCACTACCCGCCGAAGCCGAGCGAGGAGGAGAACGTCAGCCGGGCGTTCCACACCCTGCAGCAGGTGGCCATGGTGGACGGCTGCGCCGCGATGGGCTCGGGCGAGTTCGAGAAGACGATCTACACCGGGCTGTTCTCCTCACGCGCGACGACGTACTACTGGAACACCTACGACGACCCTGCGGTCCGCAGCGTGGCGCTCGCGGACCACAAGCCCGACGGCACGGAGCTCGTGGTCGCGTAGCCCGCGTGACCGACGGGACCCGTCCGACGGGGTCGTCCCTCCCCGTGCCTCAGGACGCGTAGCGCCGCACGGACTCCGGGTGGATCACCAGCCGGACCTGGTCCTCGGCCAGGATGCCCGCGAGGTCCGCGGCCCGGGCGGGGTCGTCGAGGTCCCAGTACCGGGCCGCGAGGCGTGACGCGAGGTCGTGCGCCCCGTCCGGCTCGACGGTGACGCGCCCGGCGACCGACACCCAGCGCTCGCGCTCGCCGACCGGGGCGGCGACGACGAGCGACGCGCGCGGGTCCTGCGCGAGGCGGCGGACCTTGAGCGCGTCCGGGCCGGTGAACAGCTGGAGCGTGCCCTCGTCCGTCGCCTCGAACCACACCGGGCGCGGCTGGGGCGGCGTCGGCCCGGCGGCCACGGACAGGAACCCGTGCAGGGAGCGGCGCAGGAACGCCAGGTCGTCGGCGGTCAGCGTGCGGTCGTCGGTGCTCATCGCGGCCTCTCGGGTCGGCGTGCCGGTCGCCCGGCGTCGGCGTCGGACGCAGGGTCAACGCGGGGGCCGGTGCGCGCTGTTCCGGCGCCGTCCGCACGGGATCCGTCAGGAACGGCCCCGCGCCCGTATGGGAACCGTGAGGATCGCCGACGCGGGCCGCCGGCGGGTCTGTGATGGACGACGGCCCCCTGCGGGGCCGCCGCGGCAGCCGGCCGGCCGGCGCGGCACGCACGTCCTCGGGAGCTTCCTCGTGCTGGACCTGGTCTTCGTCGTGGGCGTCCTCGCCCTGTTCGCCCTGGTGGGCGCGGTCGCCGCGGGGGTCGAGCGGCTGTGATCGTCCTCGACCTCGTGGCCGCCGCCCTCGGGCTCGCGGCCGTCGTCTACCTCGTGTGGGCCCTCGTGCAGCCGGAGCGGTTCTGATGTCCGCGTGGGCCGCCGTCGCGCAGGTGCTGACCGTCGTGGCGGTGCTCGCCGCGCTGCACCGGCCGCTCGGCGACTACATGGCGCACGTCTACACCTCGTCGCGGGACCTGCGGGTCGAGCGCGGGCTGTACCGGCTGATCGGCGTCGACTCGGGCTCGGAGCAGACGTGGCGCTCGTACGTGCGCAGCCTGCTCGCGTTCTCGCTGGTCGGCGTGCTGCTCGTCTACCTGCTGCAGCGGGCGCAGACCTGGCTGCCGTACGACCTCGGGATGCCCGCCGTCGGCGAGCACCTGGCGTTCAACACCGCGGTCTCGTTCGTCACGAACACGAACTGGCAGTCGTACTCGCCGGACGTGACGCTGGGCTACGCCGTCCAGGTGCTGGGCCTGACGGTGCAGAACTTCGTGTCGGCGGCGGTCGGCATGGCCGTCGCGATCACGCTGGTGCGCGGGTTCGCCCGCCGCCGGACCGGCACCATCGGGAACTTCTGGGTCGACGTGACCCGCGGCACCCTGCGCCTCCTGCTGCCGATCTCCGTGCTCGGTGCGGTCGTGCTGATCGCCGGGGGCGTCATCCAGAACGTCGCCGGGTTCACCGACGTGACGACGCTCGCCGGCGGCGTCCAGTCGGTCCCCGGCGGGCCGGTCGCCTCGCAGGAGGCCATCAAGCTGCTCGGGACGAACGGCGGCGGGTTCTTCAACGTGAACTCCGCCCACCCGTTCGAGAACCCGACGCCGTGGACCAGCCTGTTCCAGGTCGTGCTCATGCTGGCGATCCCGTTCAGCCTGCCGCGCACGTTCGGCCGGATGGTCGGCAGCGCCCGGCAGGGCTACGCGATCCTCGCGGCGATGGTGACGATCTTCCTGGTCAGCCTGACGCTGCTGACGGTCGTCGAGGCGCACGGCGGGGGGACGGCCCCCGAGCTGGCGGGCGGGGCGATGGAGGGCAAGGAGCAGCGGTTCGGCATCGCCGCGACCACGCTGTTCGGCTCCGTCAGCACCCTGACGTCCACCGGTGCCGTGAACGGCATGCACGACTCGTTCACCGCCCTGGGCGGGTTCTTCCCGATGCTCAACATGATGCTCGGCGAGATCGCGCCCGGCGGCGTCGGCTCGGGGCTGTACGGGATGCTCGTGCTCGCGGTCATCGCGGTGTTCGTCGGCGGGCTGATGGTCGGCCGCACGCCGGAGTACCTGGGCAAGAAGATCGGCCCGCGCGAGATCAAGCTTGCGTCCCTGTACATCCTGGTGACGCCCACGCTCGTGCTGGCCGGGACCGCGCTGTCCTTCGCGATCCCGGGGGTGCGGGCCGACGTCGAGTCGACGTCGATCTGGAACCCCGGCGTGCACGGCTTCTCCGAGGTGCTGTACGCGTTCACGTCGGCCGCGAACAACAACGGCTCGGCGTTCGCCGGCCTCACCGCGAACACGCTGTGGTTCAACACGGCGCTCGGCGTCGCGATGCTGCTCGGGCGGTTCGTGCCGATCGTGCTGGTCCTGGCGCTCGCGGGCTCGCTCGCCGCGCAGGACACGGTCCCGTCGACCGCCGGGACGCTCCCGACGTACCGGCCGCAGTTCGTCGGCCTGCTCGTGGGCGTGACCGTGGTCGTGACCGCCCTGACGTACTTCCCCGTTCTCGCGCTGGGTCCCCTGGCGGAAGGTCTGTGAACCTCATGACTGACACGGCAACCCCCACCCGGGGCCCGCGGCCCCCGTCGCCGGCCACCCCGCCGGGCACCCCGCCGGGCCGGACGCGCGCGCGTTCGGCGTCGCCCAGCTCCGCGAGGCGCTGCCCGGGGCGTTCCGCAAGCTCGACCCGCGCACCATGTGGCACAACCCGGTGATGTTCGTCGTCGAGGTCGGCGCCGCGCTCACCACCGTGCTCGCTGTCGTCGAGCCGTTCACCGGCGGCCCGGAGCAGTCCGGCGGCACCGAGACCCTGGTCACGTTCACCGCGGCGATCGCCGTGTGGCTGTGGCTGACCGTGCTGTTCGCGAACCTCGCGGAGGCCGTCGCCGAGGGTCGCGGGAAGGCCCAGGCCGACAGCCTGCGCCAGACGCGGTCCAGCACGACGGCGACGGTCGTCGACGCGTACGACCCCGCGGGAGACCCGGGCGCCGAGCGTGCCCGCACCCGTGAGGTCGCCTCGCCCGACCTCACGCTCGGCGACGTGGTCGTGGTCACCGCGGGCGAGCTGATCCCCGGCGACGGCGACATCGTCTGGGGCATCGCCTCGGTCGACGAGTCGGCCATCACCGGCGAGTCCGCGCCCGTGGTGCGCGAGTCCGGCGGCGACCGGTCGGCCGTCACCGGCGGCACCCGGGTGCTGTCCGACCGGATCGTCGTGCGGATCACCTCGAAGCCGGGGGAGACGTTCGTGGACCGGATGATCGCGCTGGTCGAGGGCGCCGCCCGGCAGAAGACGCCGAACGAGATCGCGCTGAACATCCTGCTCGCCTCGCTGTCGATCGTGTTCGTGGTGGTGGCGCTGACGCTGAACCCCATCGCCTCGTACGCGGGTGCCTCGGTCAGCGTCCCGCTGCTGGTCGCGCTGCTGGTGTGCCTCATCCCGACGACGATCGGCGCGCTGCTGTCCGCGATCGGCATCGCGGGCATGGACCGGCTCGTGCAGCGCAACGTCCTGGCGATGTCCGGCCGCGCGGTCGAGGCCGCCGGCGACGTGACGACCCTGCTGCTCGACAAGACCGGCACGATCACCTACGGCAACCGGCGGGCGGTGGCGTTCCTGCCGCTGGCCGGCGTCGACGCCCACGACCTGGTCCGGTCCGCCGCGCAGGCGTCCGCCGCCGACCCGACGCCCGAGGGGCGGTCGATCGTCGAGCTGGCGGCCGACCGGGGCGTGGCGGGCGACGTCGTCACCCTGGCGGACGGCACGGAGGTCGTGCCGTTCACCGCGCAGACCCGGATGAGCGGCGTCGACCTGCCCGACGTCACCCGGATCCGCAAGGGCGCCGGCTCGGCGGTCGTCGCCTGGCTCGAGGAGGAGGGCCCGCTCGACCCGGCCGTCCGCCGCGACCTGGACGCGCACGTCGAGCGCATCTCCTCCGAGGGCGGCACGCCGCTGGTGGTGGCCGCCCAGGACTGGTCCGGCGCGGGCCGGGTGCTCGGCGTCGTCCACCTCAAGGACGTCGTCAAGGAGGGCCTGAGCGAGCGGTTCGCCGAGCTGCGGGCCATGGGCATCCGCACCGTGATGATCACGGGCGACAACCCCCTCACAGCGAGGGCCATCGCGGCCGAGGCGGGCGTCGACGACTTCCTCGCCGAGGCGACCCCGGAGGACAAGCTCGCGCTGATCAGGCGGGAGCAGGAGGGCGGCCACCTCGTCGCGATGACCGGCGACGGCACGAACGACGCGCCCGCCCTCGCGCAGGCGGACGTCGGCGTGGCGATGAACACCGGCACCTCGGCCGCCAAGGAGGCCGGGAACATGGTCGACCTCGACTCCGACCCGACCAAGCTCATCGACATCGTGCGGATCGGCAAGCAGCTGCTCATCACCCGCGGCGCGCTGACCACGTTCTCCATCGCGAACGACGTGGCCAAGTACTTCGCGATCATCCCGGCCCTGTTCGCCGGGGTGTTCCCCGGCCTGGCCGCGCTGAACGTCATGCAGCTGTCGTCCCCGGCGTCCGCGATCCTCTCGGCGATCGTCTTCAACGCGCTGATCATCGTCGTGCTCATCCCGCTGTCCCTGCGGGGGGTGCGGTACCGCGCGGCGGCGGCGACGTCGATCCTCGGGCGCAACCTGCTCGTCTACGGCCTGGGCGGCGTCATCGCCCCGTTCCTCGGCATCAAGCTGATCGACCTCGTCGTCAGCCTGCTCCCCGGCTTCTGAACCCCGTCTCGCACCGAAGGACAGCCATGAGCTCCCCCCGCACCACCTGGCCGCACACGCTCGTCGCCCTGCGCGCCGTCCTCGTCCTCACCGTGATCCTCGGGGTGGCGTACCCGCTCCTCGTCACCGGGCTCGGGCGGTTGATGCCCGCCCGGGCGGACGGCTCGCTCGTCACGGACTCCGACGGCGCGGTCGTCGGGTCGTCGCTGATCGGCCAGTCGTTCACCGACGCCGACGGCGACCCGCTGGCGGAGTACGTCCAGTCCCGCCCGTCGGCCGCCGGCGACGGGTACGACGCCGCCGCGTCCAGCGGGAGCAACCTCGGCCCCGAGAACCCGGACCTGGTCGCGGCGATCGAGGACCGCCGGGCCGCGGTGGCCGCACTCGAGGGCGTCGACCCGGCCGCCGTGCCGGTCGACGCGCTCACCGCGTCCGGCTCGGGCCTGGACCCGCACATCAGCCCGGAGTACGCCGAGCTGCAGGTCCCGCGGGTCGCCGCGGAGCGCGGGCTGCCGCAGGAGGAGGTGCGGGAGCTCGTGCGCGCCGCGACGACCGGTCCGGACCTGGGGTACCTCGGGCAGGCGGGCGTGAACGTCCTCGAGCTGAACCTGTCGCTCGACGACCTGGCCCCCGTCGAGCGGGGCTGAGCCGTGCAGCGGGGTCGGCTGCGGGTGCTGCTGGGTGCCGCGCCGGGGGTGGGCAAGACGTTCGCGATGCTGGAGGCGGGCCGTGACATGGTCCGCGAGGGCAAGGACGTGGTGGTCGCGGTGGTGGAGACCCACGGGCGGGCGGCCACGGCGGCGCTGCTGGACGGGCTGGAGGTCGTCCCGCGGGCGCAGGTCGAGCACCGCGGGGTGCGGCTGTCGGAGATGGACCTGGACGCGGTGCTGGCGCGGCGGCCGAAGGTGGCGCTGGTGGACGAGCTGGCGCACACGAACGCGCCGGGGTCCCGGCACGCCAAGCGCTGGCAGGACGTCGCGGAGCTGCTGGACGCGGGGATCCACGTGGTGAGCACGGTGAACGTCCAGCACATCGAGTCCCTCAACGACGTGGTGCGCACGATCACGGGGGTGCCGCAGCGCGAGACGGTGCCGGACGGGGTGCTGCGGGGGGCGGACGACGTGGAGCTGGTGGACCTGGCGCCGCAGTCGCTGCGGGACCGGTTGGCGGAGGGGAACGTGTACCCGGCCGAGCGGGTGGACGCGGCGTTGTCGAACTACTTCCGGCTGGGGAACCTGACCGCGCTGCGGGAGCTGGCGCTGCTGTGGTTGGCGGACGAGGTGGATTCGGCGTTGCGGACCTACCGGGCCGAGCACGCGATCGACGCTCCGTGGGAGGCCCGCGAGCGTGTCGTGGTGGCGCTGACCGGCGGCCCGGAGGGGGAGACGCTGCTGCGCCGGGGGGCGCGGATCGCGGCGCGGTCGGCGGGCGGGGAGCTGCTGGGCGTGCACGTCAGCGCCCAGAGCGGGCTGCGGGACGCGAACCCCGGGTCGCTCGCCGCCCAGGCCGCGCTGACGGCGCAGCTCGGCGGCACGTTCCACCAGCTCGTCGGCGACGACATCCCGGACACGCTCGTGAACTTCGCGCGCGGGCAGAACGCCAGCCAGCTGGTCATCGGCATCAGCCGGCGCAGCTGGCTCAAGGCCGCACTCACCGGGCCCGGCATCGGCACCACCGTGATCCGGCAGGCCGGGCCGATCGACGTGCACATCGTCAACCACGCCGCGGCCGGGACGCGCCTGGCGCTGCCGCGCCTGACCGGCGCGCTGACCGTGCGGCGGCGGCTGCTCGGCTTCCTGCTCGCGCTCGCCGGCGGACCGCTGCTGACCTGGCTGCTGGTCGTCGCGCGCAGCGAGCAGTCCCTGGCCAGCGACGTGCTCGCCTACCAGCTCCTGGTCGTGGTGATCGCCCTCGTCGGCGGTCTGTGGCCGGCGCTGTTCACGGCCCTCATGTCCGGCCTGACGCTCAACTACGTCTTCGTCGAGCCCGTGCACACCATCACGGTCGCGGAACCGGTGCACGTCCTCGCGCTCGCCCTGTACGTGGCGAACGGCGCGCTGGTCAGCCTGGTCGTCGACCAGGCAGCGCGGCGCAGCCGGGTCGCCCAGCGGGCCGCCGCGGAGTCCGAGCTGCTCCTCACGATCGCGGGCGGGGTGCTGCGCGGGCAGGACGCCCTCGGCGCGCTGCTGGCCCGCACCCGGGAGGCCTTCGGCCTGGACGCCGTGCGGCTGCGCGTCGGCGACGTGCTGCGGGTGGAGAAGGGGGAGCCCACGGGCGACCGCCCGACCACCCGGGTGCCCGTCGCGCAGGACGCGGTCCTGGAGCTCGACGGATCGCCGCTCGACCGGTCCGCCGCCCGGCTGCTGCCCGTGGTCGTGACCCAGGCCGCGGCCGCGCTGGAGCACGAGCGCCTGACCGCGACCGCCCGGGAGATCGCGCCGCTGATCGAGACCGACCAGGTCCGCAGCGCGCTGCTGTCCGCCGTCAGCCACGACCTGCGCCGGCCGCTCACCGCCGCTGCGACCGCGGTGGACAGCCTGCGCGCCGACGACGTGGACTTCTCGCCCGCCGACCGGGCCGAGCTGCTCGCCACCGCGCACGAGAGCCTCGACACTCTCACCGTGCTCGTCACCGACCTGCTCGACGTCAGCCGGGTGCAGGCCGGCGTCCTGGGCGTGTCCTGCGCCGCGATCGACGTCGACGACGTGATCCTGCCCGCTCTCGACGAGCTGCACCTGGGGCCCGAGCAGGTCGAGCTGGACCTGGACCCGTCCCTGCCCCGGGTGCACGCCGACCCGGCCCTGCTGCGCCGCGTCGTGGTGAACGTGCTGGCCAACGCGGTGCACTTCAGCCCGCCCGGCCGGCGGCCCCGGCTGACGACGAGCGCGTTCGGCGACCGCGTCGAGATCCGCGCGGTCGACCACGGCCCGGGCGTCGAGGCCGAGCGCCACGAGGACCTGTTCGTCCCCTTCCAGCGCCTCGGGGACATCGACAACACGACCGGCCTCGGGCTGGGCCTCGCGCTGTCCCGCGGGTTCACCGAGGGCATGGGCGGCACGCTGACCCCCGAGAGCACGCCGGGCGGGGGCCTGACCATGGTCATCAGCCTGCCGGTCACCGTTGCGGAGGGGGCGGCCGCCCGATGAAGATCCTCGTCGCCGACGACGACCCGCAGATCCTGCGCGCGCTGCGCATCACGCTGCGCGCCCGCGGGTACCAGGTGCTCGTCGCCGTGGACGGCGCCGACGCGATCGACCAGGCGGTCGAGCACCGCCCGGACCTCTACCTGGTCGACCTCGGGATGCCGCGCCTGGACGGCATCGGGCTGATCCAGTCGCTGCGGGGCTGGACCCAGGCGCCGGTCCTCGTCGTCTCCGGCCGGACGGGGTCCGCCGACAAGGTGGACGCGCTCGACGCCGGCGCGGACGACTACGTGACCAAGCCGTTCAACGTGGACGAGCTCCTCGCGCGCCTGCGCGCGCTGACCCGGCGGGCGGGTGGCGTGGCCGAGGGGGACGAGCCGGTGGTGAGGTTCGGCGACGTGACCGTGGACCTCGCGCTGCGGGTCGTCACACGGCGCGGCGCCGGCGCGGTGCACCTGACGCCGACCGAGTGGCAGATCCTCGAGATCCTGGTGCGCAACCCCGGGCGGCTGGTCACCCGGCAGACGATCCTGTCCGAGATCTGGGGCTCGCAGCACGTCACGAGCTCCGGGTACCTGCGCCTGTACCTGTCGCAGCTGCGCAAGAAGCTGGAGCGCGACCCGGCACGCCCGCGGCACCTGCTCACGGAGCAGGGCATGGGCTACCGCTTCGTGCCCGAGGGCGTCGAGCCGCCCGCCGACGCCCCGGCCGAGCCCGCCTGACCGCCGCCGCGACGCCCGCCGCGTCCGGAACCCGTCAGGGTCGACGCCCGTCGCGTTCGCGTTCCGTCAGGACCGGGTCCCGCGGCGTCCGTCGGCGGGAGGCTGGAGGCATGACGACATGGACGCACCACCGCGGCAGCCCGGCACCGGTCGGCGCCGCGCGGGACGGGGACCTGGCGGGTGTCGTGCGGGTGCTCGGCGTCGCGGCCGTGGCGCTCACGGTCGTCGTCGCCGGCCAGCTCCTGCACCTCGGCGCGTGGCCGGTGACCGGGGCGGTGGCCGTCGCACTGCTCGCACTGGCGCGGCCGCTGTCGCTCCCGCTCGCGGCAGTCGCCGTCGCGGGCTGCTGGTGCCTGGTGACGGGGTTCAGCGTCAACGACGGCGCGGTGCTGACGCTCGCCGTCCCGGACCTGGGCCGGCTCGCGGTGCTGGCGGGCGCCGCCGTCGTGGCGCGGGTCGGCAACGAATCGGTCAGACCCCGACATTTCGCCGCGAATCGGGCGTAAGGTCACCGCCGTGCCCCGTACGCCGGAGGATCCCAGCGGTCTCGCCCTGGCGCGCGTGGCGCACGCCCTCGAGGACACCGTCGGCCTGCCGGGCGGCACCGCGTGGGAGCCCAAGTGGGACGGCATGCGGCTGCTCGCGCTGGCCGACGGGCCGTGGACGCTGCTGCGGTCCCGGCACGGCGCCGACCTCACGGCGGCCTTCCCGGAGGTGGCGTCCGCGGTGGCGGACCAGGTCCCGCCCGGCACCGTCCTGGACGGCGAGCTCGTCGCCCGGCGCGCCGGCCGGGTCGACTTCGGTGCCCTGCAGCGCCGGGTCGCCGCGCCGGACCCCGCCGCGCTGACCGGTCTCGTGCCGGCCGCGTTCATCGCGTTCGACGTGATCCAGCGCGAGCGCGCCGACCTGCGGGTGCAGCCGTTCATCGAGCGGCGGATGGCCCTGGAGGAGCTCGCCGCCGGCTGGACCGACCCGCTCACGACGTCCGCGCTGACCGGGGACGTGGGCGTCGCCGCGCGGTGGTTCCGCGACCTCGCCGGGTCCGGGGTCGACGGGCTCGTCGCCAAGGGGCTCGACCAGGCCTACCGCCCCGGCACGCGCGACTGGCGCAAGGTCAAGCACGCCTCGGCGGTCGACCTCGTCGCCACGGCGGTCATGGGGCCGGCGACGCAGCCCGGCGCGCTGCTGCTGGCGCTGCCGGTCGGCCGCGAGCTGGTGCCGGTCGGCCGCTCCGGGTCCCTGAGCCTCACGGCGGCCCTCGCGCTCGGCCGCCAGATCACGCCGCTCGCGCCGCCCGGCGGTGCGGCGTCCGCCATCGCGACGCGGATCGCCCCGCTCGTGGTGGAGGTGTCCGCGGACGTGCCGTGGTCGGGCGGCGCGCTCGCCCGGCCGGCCCAGTTCCTGCGCGCCCGGCCTGAGCTGCACCCGGTCGAGGTGGATCCCGACCTTGCCCTGGCGGGCTGCGGCTGAGCCTCGCGGATCCCTGCATGCTTGCGTGATGACGTAGATACGCAATGATGGGTCGGTGATCCCCGCTCTCGCCGACCGCACCTACCGCCGCCTGCTCGTCGCCCAGGTCGTCTCCCTCGCCGGCACCGGCCTGGCGACGGTCGCGCTGGGACTGCTCGCGTACGACCTCGCCGGCGCGGGCGCGGGCCTCGTGCTGGGCACCGTGTTCGCGATCAAGATGGTCGCGTACGTGGCGGTCGCGCCGGTCGCCGCAGCCCTGGTCCACGCGGCGCCCCCGCGCCGGGTGCTGGTCGTCGCGGACCTCGTGCGGGTCGTCGTCGTCCTCGGGCTGCCGCTCGTGTCGTCGGTGTGGCAGGTCTACGTGCTGGTGCTCGTCATGCAGTCCGCCTCGGCCGTGCACACCCCCGCCTACCAGGCGGTGCTGCCGCGCGTGCTGCCCGACGAGCACCGCTACACCCAGGCGCTCTCCCTGTCCCGGCTCGCCGAGGACCTGGAGATGGTGCTGTCCCCGCTGCTCGCCGCGGCGCTGCTCCTGCTCGTGCCGAGCTCGGACCTGTTCGTCGGCACGGCGGCCGGGTTCGCCGTCTCGGCGCTGCTGGTGTCGCGTCTCCGGCTGGGCGCGGGCGTGGTCGAGGAGCAGGCGCAGCCGTTCGGCGTGCGCGTGCGGCGGGGCGTGGAGCTCATGGTGCGCACCCCCGCGCTGCGGGCCGTGCTCGCACTCAACCTCGCGGTGGCGGCCGGCGGCGCCTACGTGCTCGTGCAGTACGTGCTCATCGCCCGGGAGGCCTACCAGCGCGGCGACGGGACCGCGGCCGTCCTGATGGCCGCGCTCGGTGCCGGCTCGATCACCGTGGCCGTGCTGCTCCCGCGGGCGCTCGCGGCGCTGCCCGAGCGCGCCCTCATGCTCGGGGGCGCGGGCGTCGTCACCGTGGCCACCGCGGCGGTCGCGGCGGCGCTCACCGTGCCCGGCACGGGCGGGCTGGTGCTGGTCGCCGCGCTGTTCGCGCTCGTCGGGGCCGGGTGGGCGGCCGCGGAGACGCCGGTCGGCCGGATCATCGCCCGCTCGACGCCCGAGCGGGACCGGCCCGCGGTGTTCGCCGCGCAGTTCTCGCTGTCGCACGCGTGCTGGCTGGTCACCTACCCGCTCGCCGGCTGGCTCGGCGGCCTCGGCCTCGGGTCCGCGGCGCTGGTCCTCGCGGCCGTGTCCGCCGCGGCGTCGCTTGCCACCGCCCTGCTCTGGCCGCGGCACGCCCGGACCCGGCTGGTGGCCGACGTGGCAGGCTGAGCGCGTGACAGCCGAGCCCTCCGAGGCGCCCGCGCCGGCCGACGCCCAGCCGGCCGACCCCCGCCTCGACACCGCCGTCGACGTGCTGCGCCTGCTCGCCGACCGCACCCGCCTGGCCATCCTGGACCTGCTCCACGAGCGCGAGCTCTCCGTCGGGGCGATCGCGGACCTGCTCGGCCGGCCCGTCCCCGCCGTCTCGCAGCACCTCGCGAAGCTCCGCTCCGGCCGGCTCGTGCACACCCGCCGCGACGGGGTCACCGTGTACTACCGGCACGCCAACGAGCACGTGGACGCCCTGGTCCGCAACGTGCTGCACCAGGCGGAGCACCTCACCGACGACCACCCGCCGCACCACCGCTGACGGACCACCGCCGACGCACCGCTGAGGCGCCCGGCGCGTCCGCGCACCGCGGCCACGGTGACACCGACGGGTCGGGTGTGCCAGGGTGTCGGTCCGCGGGAGTCCACCTTCCCGCGCGCTGTGGCAGGGGGAAGGGGTGGGCCGTGCTGACTCAGGCGTCGGCGGTGCTGTGGGTCGCGGCGGTGGTCGTCGCGAGCGCGGTGGTCGTCATGCTGCGGGCGGACCGCGTGCTGTCGGACCGCGGGGTCTCCGCGGTCGGGGCGGCGCGCGCTCGCGCCCGGCTGGTCGGGGCGCTGGTCGTCGCGGGCGCTGCGGCGCTCGGGACGCTGGGCGCGGTGGTGTGGGTCGCGGTGCGCTGACCGCTACGCGCCGGTGCCGGCGGCGGCGCCCGTGCCGCGCAGGATCGACGCCATCTTCTTGCCGCGCGCGACCTCGTCCACCAGCTTGTCCATGTACCGGATCTTCTGCATGAGCGGGTCGTCGATCTCCTCGACGCGGATGCCGCAGATGACCCCGGTGATGAGGGACGCGTTCGGGTTCAGCCCCGGCGCCTGCTCGAAGAACGCCTCCATGCTGACCTCGTCCGCGACGGCCTCCGCGAGCCCGGCGTCGTCGTAGCCCGTGAGCCACGTGATGACCTGGTCGACGTCGTCCTTGCTGCGGCCCTTGCGCTCGACCTTCGCCACGTAGAGCGGGTAGATGCTGGCGAAGCTCATGGAGAAGATCCGGTGTCCGGCCATGTCCCGTCCTCCACGTCGTGTCGTCCAGGCGACGGTACCGTCTGGTCTCGTCCGACGTGCCGTCGGCGCACCCCGGATCCTGGAGCCCCGTCGTGCCTCTCGAACGTCCCGCCGCCCGAGCCGGTGCCGCGGCCGCGCTCGCGCTGACCGCCGTCCTCGCCGCCGGGGGCCCCGCGTCGGCGGAGCCCCCGCAGGACCTCGCCGGAGAGGTGACCGACACCGCGGGCGTCCTGCGGGACCCGGCCGCCGTGCAGGCGGCGCTGGACGAGCTGGCCGACACGACCGACCTGCAGCTGTTCGTCACGTACATCGACTCGTTCGACGGTGCCGACCCGGAGACCTGGGCGGCCGAGACGGCGGAGCTGTCCCGCCTGGGCGTGGACGACCTGCTGCTGGTGGTCGCCGTCGAGGACCGCACCTACCAGGTGTCGGTGGACCCGGACCTGCCGCTGAGCGACGCCGAGCTGCGGGACGTGGAGGCCGACCGCATCGAGCCGCGCCTCGGCGACGACGACTGGGACGGTGCGGCCGTCGCCGCGGCGCAGGGCTACGCCGACGCGGTCCGGCCCAGCGCGTGGCCGCGGGTCCTCGGGATCGCCGCGCTCGTCGCGCTCCTCGCCGCCGCGGTGGTCGCCGTGGTCGTCGTCGTCCGGCGGCGCCGCAGGGCCCGGGCGGAGCTCGACGCGCTGGAGGACGCCGCGTCCGCCGCCCTGGTGCGCACCGACGACGCGCTCGCCGTCTGGGCCCGTGAGCTGGACTACGCCGCCGCGGAGCTCGGCGACGAGCAGCTCGGGCCGTTCCGCGCCGCCCTCCCGGCCGCCCGCGACCGGCTGACCCCGGCGTTCGCCGCCCGCGCGGCGGCCGACGACCTCGAGGACGACGGCGCGCGCCGGTCCGCGCTCACCGGCGTGGTCGCCACCTGCGAGTCGATCCAGGCGACGCTCACCGAGCAGGGGGCGGCGCTCGCGGGGCTGCGCGACCTGCACGCGCGGGCGCCGCAGCACCTGGCCGAGCTCGCCACCCGCGCGGAGCACGTCGCCGCCGGTGCCCGCGCCGCCGCCGACCACGTGGCGCTCCTGCGCACCCGGTGGGCGCCCTCGGCGACGGCCGCGGTCGCCGAGCACCCCCAGCAGGCAGCGGCCGCGGCCGCCCAGGCGACCGAGGTCGTCGCCGCCGGCCAGGCGCGGCTCGACACCGACCGGGCCGCGGCGGTCGCGGCGGTGGGGGAGGCCGACGCGCTGCTGGACCGCGGGGACGCTCTGATCGCGCAGGTGCGCGGCGTCGCGGCCGAGCTGGACGCGGCACCGGCGCGCGTCGAGCGGGCCGCCGCATCCCTCACGGGCGACCTCGCCGACGCGGACCGGCTGGGCGCGGCCGACCCGGGCGTGGCCGCCGCCGCGACGCGCGCGCGGGAGGTGCTCGCGGCGGCCCGGCCGTCGCTGACCGGCGGCGACCCGCTAGCGGCGCTCGTCGCGCTCGCCCAGGCCGAGGCGGCGCTCGACGCCGCCCTCGCCCCGCACCGGGAGCAGGAGCAGCGCGTGCTCCGCGCCCGGCAGCGCCTCGCCGAGCAGCTGCCGCGCCTCCAGCGCGAGCTCGAGACGGCGGAGAACATCGTCCGCGCCAACCGCGGGGTCGTCGGCGCCACGGCACGCCAGCGCCTGGCGGAGGCGCACGCGCACGCGCAGACGGCCGGGACGCAGACCGACCCGCTCGCGGGCGCGGCGGCTGTGGACCTCGCTCTCGCGGCGGTCGACGCCGCACGCCGCCACGCCCGGAACGACATCACCGCCGCGGCCCGGGCTGCGGAGCGGGCGCAGGCACCCTCGTCCGGCGGCTGGGGCGGCGGGCTGTTCTCGGGCGGCGGCTCGTCCTGGGGAGCGTCGTCGTCCTCGTCGTCCCGGTCCCGGTCGCGCTCGTCGAGCAGCCGCCGCTCCAGCAGCACCCGGTCCAGCACGCGGTCCGGCAGCTCGCGGTCCCGCGGGTCCTCCAGCCGGGGGCGGCGCGGCGGCGGCGGCCGGTTCTGACCGGCTGAGCCGCCGACGACCTCAGCCTCAGTCGACCTCGAGCCCGACCGCCCGCGAGCACCGCTCGAGCTCGTCGGCGGACAGCACCAGGTCGGCCGCCGCGGCGGAGTCCGTGATGGACGCCGCCCGCCGCGCCCCGGGGATCGCGATCAGCCTGTCGCTCAGCGACAGCTCCCACGCCAGCACGACCTGCTGGGGGCTGACGCCGTGCCGCTCGCCGACCTCGCGGAACACGGAGAACCGGTCCCCGACCTGACGGGCCCCGCCGCCGGTCCCGCCGAGCGGGCTCCACGGCAGGAACGCGATGCCGTGCTCGTCGCAGTACCGCAGCTCGTCGTAGCTGCCGGGGTGCCGCGGCGAGAACTGGTTCTGCACGCTGACCAGACCGCCATCGCCGAGCACCTGCTGCGCGATCTCGATCTCCTCCACGCTCGCGTTCGAGATGCCGATCTCGCGGATCTTGCCCTCGCGCTTGAGCGTGGCGAGGTTCTCCATCACGTCGCCGTAGACCATCCAGCGGTCGGGGCGGTGGTACTGGTACAGGTCGATCGCCTCGACCTCGAGCGCCCGCAGCGACTTCTCCACGGCGCCGCGCAGGTACTCCAGCGACCCGTCGCGGCCCCAGGCTTCGCCCTCCGCGCGGGTGATGCCGCCCTTCGTGGTGATGACGAGCTGCGACGCGTCGCCGCCCCAGGTGCGGACCGCCTCGGCGACCAGCCGCTCGTTGTGACCCATCTGGTCCCACGTCGGCGCGTAGATGTCGGCGGTGTCGATGAGCGTCACGCCGGCGTCCAGCGCCGCCTGGATCATCGCGACCGCGTCGGCGGGCTCCGGGTAGACCTCGTCCTGGTTCATCGACACCGGCATGGCGCCGAGGCCGATCGCCGAGACGGTGTACGGGCCGAGCCTGCGCTGCTGCACGGGGACCTCCGGGGTGGGTCGGGTCGCCGCCGGGTGCGACGACGCGGGTCCCAGCATCGCGCGCCCGCGGCGGCCCGGCACCCGCGCGGTCGCCATCAGCGCGCGAGGTCGCGGTGGCGGAACCCCCGGAACCCGACGGCCACGAGCGCGACGGTGACCAGCGTGATCCACCCGACCCCGGTCCAGTCCGGGTCCGCCGCGGCGACCTCGGGCACGTGCCAGAACGGGCTGATCCCGAGCACCCAGTCGTCGAGCCCGAACGTCGGCCCGAGCAGGGTCAGCACGAACGAGACCAGCACCCCGCCCCAGGCCGCGAGGGCAGCCGCCGGGCGCGCGCCGACCACGGCGACCGACAGGGCGACGACGGTCCACGCGGCGGGCACCGTCGCGAGGGCCTGGACGAACGCGTCGCCGAACGAGACGCCGATGTCGGCACCGGCGGCCATCGCGGACAGGAGCGTGCCGGCGACGACGACGAACAGGGCCGAGGCGGCCAGCGCGAGCGCGACGTGGCTTGCGTAGTAGCGGGCGCGCGCGACGGCGCCGGCCAGCACCGGCTCGACCCGGTCCTCCAGCTCCTCCGCGCGGACCCGGAGCAGCACCTGCACCCCCGGGACGGCGGCGAGGATGCCGATCAGGGCGAGGATGGTCCGCACGAACGCACCGGTGAGCTCGTCGGGGGTCGTGGCGCCGGCGGCGAGGATCTGCTGGACGGACGCGTCACCGCCGAGGATGTCGGTGACCGAGGTGGCGAAGGAGCCGAACACCACGCCGAGGCCCAGGAACGCGACCGTCCAGGTGACGAGCGGCCCGCGGTTCAGCCGGACGGCCAGGCCCCACGTCGTCCGGGTGGTGCCGCGCGCGGGCCCGGGGCGCGGCGCGACCGAGCCCTGGCCGAAGTCGCGCCGGCCCTGCAGGACGAAGGCCACGGCGACGAGGAGCACGGTCAGCGCGACGGCCGGCAGCAGTGGCGCCCAGCGGTCGCCGTTCGCGGGGCGGGTCTGGAGCGTCCAGCCCAGCGGGTTCGCCCAGAGGGTCCAGGCCGGGGCGCTGAGCGACGCGCAGAACCCGCGCAGCAGGAACAGCACGCCGAGGGTGCCGACGGCGAGCGAGCTCGCGGTGCGGGCGTCGGACCCGATCTGGGCGGTGACGGCGGCGACGCCCGTGAACATCCAGCCGCTGGCCGTGAAGGTCGCGCCCAGCAGCATCGACGACCCCCAGTCCCCGCCGCACAGGGCCGTGACCACGCCGGCGACCACCCCGGCCGCGAGGGAGCCGATCAGCGCGAGCGCCACGCCGGACACCAGGCGCGTGGCGCGGCCCAGCACCTCCGAGGCGAGCAGCTCGGCCTGGCCGGAGTCCTCCTGGGCGCGCGTCGCCCGGGTCACCGCGAGGACAGCCCCGAGAGCGACGAGGAACCCGCCGAGCGCGAGGCTGCGCCAGGCGTTGAACCCGTCGACGGTGCTCAGGTCGTACGCGGGCCCGAAGATCAGCCCGAGCGCGGGGTTCGCCCCGATCGCGCCGGACAGCGCCTGCCGGCCGGCCTGGTCCGGGAAGACCAGCGGGTAGACGAGGACGGACGACGCCGACAGCCCGGTCGCGATGAGGACCCAGGGCGCGAACCCCCGCCCGTCGTGGTGCAGCGAGGCCCGCAGCAGCGGCCGGGTCCCGGTCAGGGACGCCGCGAGCGCGCTCATCGCGCCACCCCCGCCGCGTCCGCGCCCGCTGCCCCGGCCTCGGCCGGCGCGCCGCCGTACAGGCGCAGGAACAGGCTCTCCAGCGAGGGCGGGGCGACGGTCAGGGACGTGAACCCGCTGGGGGAGAGGGCGTCGACCGCCTCGCCGATCCGCGCGGCCTCGACGCTGCCCGAGAACGTGCCGCCGTCGAGGCGCACGTCGCTGAACAGGGCCAGGTCGGCGGGGGAGGGGACCCGCGCCAGCGTGGCGTGCACGGTGGTCCGGGTCTGCCCGCGCAGGTCGGCCAGGGTCCCGGACCGGACGATCCGGCCGTCGCGGATGATGCTGAGCCGGTCGGCGAGGCTCTCCACCTCCGCCAGGATGTGGCTGGACAGCAGCACCGTGGCCCCGCGGTCGCGCGCCTCGACGACGACCTCCTGGAACACCCGTTCCATGAGCG
Source organism: Cellulomonas endometrii (assembly GCF_949769265.1). Classification (NCBI taxonomy): domain Bacteria; kingdom Bacillati; phylum Actinomycetota; class Actinomycetes; order Micrococcales; family Cellulomonadaceae; genus Cellulomonas; species Cellulomonas endometrii. The sequence goes on from NZ_CATKPC010000016.1 coordinate 81,637, forward strand.
GGTCCAGCCCGGAGGTCGGCTCGTCGAGCACGAGCAGCTCCGCGTCCGAGGCGAGGGCGGCGACGATGGCGACCTTCTGCCGGTTGCCCTTGGAGTACTGCCGGCCGCGCTTGGTCGGGTCCAGCTCGAACCGGTCGACCAGCTCCGCGCGCCGCCGCTCGTCCAGGCCGCCGCGGAGCTGCCCGAGCAGGTCGATCGCCTCGCCGCCGGTCATCCCCGGCCACAGCGAGACGTCGCCGGGCACGTACGCCAGGCGGCGGTGCAGCGCGACCACGTCGGTCCACGGGTCGCCGCCGAGCAGGCGCACCGTGCCGCCGTCCGCCCGCAGCAGGCCCAGCAGCACGCGGATGGTCGTCGACTTCCCGGCGCCGTTCGGGCCGAGGAACCCGTGCACCTGCCCGCGCTCGACCTGCAGGTCGACGCCCTGGAGCGCCCGGAACCGTCCGTAGGACTTGGTCAGCCCGCGGACCTCGATCACGGCGTCGGAGCTGCTCATGGGGAGTCTTCTCTCGTGCGGTGGGCCCGGCGGCCCGGCTGCCTCCAGTGAACTCCACAGGTGGGGAACTCCACAAGTGTGGAATAGTGGGCGGCATGGCGGCGACCACGGGACCGCGGCGGCCGACGGGCCGGCGTGCGGGCGACAGCGGCACGCGCGACGCGATCCTGGACGCCGCGCTGCGGCTGTTCGCGGAGCACGGCTACGACGGTGCGTCGATCCGCGCGATCGCCTCGGCGGCCGGCGTGGACCCCGGCCTCGTCCGGCACTTCTTCGGCGACAAGGACGCGCTGTTCGCGTCCGTGCTGGCGGACCGCACGACCATCCCCGCGCGGGTCGCCGCCGCCATGGCCGACGACTCGTCGACCGCGGGGCGCGCGGCCACCGACACGTACCTGAGGATGTGGGAGGAGCCGGGCACCCGGCCGATCCTGCTCGCGCTCGTCCGGTCCGCCACCACGTCGGCCCGCGCGGCGGCGATGTTGCGCGAGATCATCCTGACCCGGGTGCAGGGCGAGCCCGGGATGGACGACGAGCGCATCGGCCGCGTCGGGCTCGCCGCCTCCCAGCTGCTCGGCGTGGCCGTCGCCCGGCACGTCATCGAGCTGCCGCCGGTCGTCCGGCTGTCGCACGAGGAGCTGGTGGACCAGGTCGCCCCGACGATCCAGCGCTACCTCGACGGCACCCACCGGTAGGCGGGCCGCTACGCGGGGGCCGCCTCCTGCTCGCGGGGCGGCCGGGCGAGCAGCTCGAGCACGACGACCAGCACGCCGGCGACGAGGGCCGTCCCGATCACCAGCCCCGGCGTGGGGTTGCCGGCGAGCAGCAGCGTCACCGCGGCGAGCGCGATGATCACCGTGCGGACGAAGCCGCGGTGCTGCCCGAGCCACGTGCCGACCGGCCCGGACGTCACGCCGCGGCGCTCGCCCGCGGTGCGCGCACGCGCGAACCCGCGGGACGCCCCGGCCCGCAGGCTCCGAGCCGACGCGCTGCCGCCGCCGAGGTAGGCCGCCAGGGCCACCACGAGCCCCAGGACGCCCACCGTGCGCAGCGTGGTCCGCAGGAACGCGACGGTCTGGTCGAACACGACCTCGGCGGCGTCGAGCCGGGTCACCGTGCCGCTCAGCGCGTCGAGGTACAGGCCGCGGGCGATGGTCAGGCCGATGCCGAGCACGACCATCGCACCCGCCAGGGCGAGGCCGGCGACCATGAGCGCCCGGAGCCGGTGCGTCGCGACCAGCACCCCGGCGGCGAGCAGCCCGAGGGCGACCCACGGCAGCCAGGTGGCGAGCGCGACGACCTGCCCGTACCGGTTCTGCAGCTGCACCAGCTGGGAGGACTCCATGATCGGGAACGTCGCGTCCACCGTCGGGATGCTGGCCGCGATGCCCAGCCCGCGGTCGACCAGCCGCTCCTTCAGCAGCTCGACCATCCCCGACAGCTGGATGGTCAGCTGCCCGTCCTGCGCGACCTGCAGCAGGTCGCCGTCCTCGCCCTCCATGACGGCGACGAGCTCGGTGTGCGCGATCCGGTTGGCCTGCTCCCAGGTCTGCGCGAACGCGTCGCTCTCCACGACGCGGTCGGCGACACCGCGCACGAACGACCGCACGCCGCCGGTCAGCGGGGCCTCCAGCGCGCTGAGCGCGGCGGTGGCGCGCGGCGGCACGTCCTGCGCCTCCAGGGCCCCCACCACCTCGTCGAGCAGCGCGCCCACGTCGATCTCGGCCATCACCGCGTCGGTCAGCCGGCCCGCGACCGCGGACTGCACGACCGGGTCGCTCGCGAGCGGCCCGACGATGGCGACGTACCGGTCGGTGTCGGTGAGCGCCCGCTGGGCCCACGCGGCCACGGCGCCGAGCGGCGCGAGCAGCGTCCCCAGCGCGATGAGCAGGACCGCGGCGATCGCCCGCGCCCGGTGGCGCGGGGGGCCCACGGCCGCCGGGACCGCTCCGCCCCCGGAGGCGCCGTCGAGCCGCTGGCGCAGCTCGGCGTTCTCCCGCTCCAGCGCGGCGAGGCGCGCGGCGACCCCGGACGGGTCCCCGTCCGTCCCGGTGCTCTGCGTGCCGGTCGCTGTGTTCATGACGACTCCGCCCCGTGATGTCGACGCTACTGCTGTGCCATGGCGACCCGGAGGCGCTCCTCGGGGCTGATGACGTGGTCGTCGTCGTGGGTGCCGACGTCGAGCTGCACCCACGCGATGCGCCCCGTGAACCGGCTGGTCCGCGCGGTGTACGCCGACGACACGGAGGTCCCGGACTCGTAGCCGATGTCCGTGGTCTCGTCGGCCGAGAAGACGAACGGCTGGGTGGCGCCGACGCGCCCCCGGCCGACCTCCGAGCCGTCGTGGAACAGCGTCACCTCGCCGCCCTTGCCGAGCCCGCCCCCGTCGTACGCGAACTCGGCCCGGAGCTGGTGCGTCCCCGCCGGGACGGGGGCGTCGGCGACGACGGCGAACTCCTGGATGCCGAGCACGTTGTAGGTGAACGTCAGCCGGCCGGCGACGACGTGCACCGCCCACCCCCCGAACCGCCCGCCCTGGGCGATCAGCACGCCCTCGGCGCCCCCGGGGCGCACGTCGACCTCGGCGGTGACGGAGAACGACCGGTTCTTGATGCTGACCACGCTGTTCTCCGACAGGCGGCCCATGCCGGCGAAGAACAGCTGGGAGTCCCCGCGCAGGAGCGTCGGGCGCCCGGCCAGCGCGGGGACGAAGCGCTCGGCGGTGCGGTCGTCCAGCGGCAGCACGCCGTACTTCGTGGCCTCGATCAGCCAGAGGCGCTGCAGCTTCGCGAGCACGTCCGGGTGCTCCGCGGCGAGGTCGCGGGCCTGGCTGAAGTCGGACCGGCCGTCGTACAGCTCCCAGAGGTCGTCGTCGAACGCCGGGAGGGCGGTCCCCGTCATGTCCCACGGCGTGCGGTGCTTGGTGACCGCGCTCCACCCGCGGTGGTAGACGCCGCGGTTCGCGAACATCTCGAAGTACTGCAGGTCGTGCCGCTCGGGCGCCTCGCCGTCGAGGAACGCGTAGAGCATGGACGTGCCCTCCATGGGCGACTGCAGGACGCCGTTCACCGACACCGGCTCCGGCAGCCCGGCGGCCTCCAGGATCGTGGGGGCGACGTCGATGACGTGCGTGAACTGCGAGCGCACCGTGCCCGTGTCCCCGATGCCGGCCGGCCAGTGCACGATCGTGCCGTTGCGGGTGCCGCCCCAGTGGGACGCGACCTGCTTGGTCCACTGGAACGGGGTGTCCATCGCCCAGGCCCAGCCGACCGCGTAGTGGTTGTACGAGCTCGGCGACCCGAACTCGTCCATCTTGCTGCGCAGGAACTCCGGCGTCTCGAGCGCCGCCATGCCGTTGAAGTTCGCCATCTCGTTGAAGGCGCCGTTCACCGTGCCCTCGGCGGAGGCCCCGTTGTCGCCGATGATGTAGTAGATGACCGTGTCGTCCAGGACGCCGAGGTCGTCGAGGGTGTCGATCAGCCGGCCGACCTGCACGTCGGTGTGCTCGAGGAACCCGGCGTAGGTCTCCATCTGGCGGGCGAGCACCGGCTTGAGCTCGTCGGGCATGGCGTCCCAGGCGGGGATCTCGTCGTGCCGCGGGGTCAGCTCCGCGTCCGCGGGGACCACCCCGAGCTCCTTCTGCCGCGCGAACGTCTGCTCGCGTTGCACGTCCCAGCCCGCGTCGAACCGGCCGCGGTACCGCTCGATCCACTCCGGCGCGACGTGGTGCGGCGCGTGCGTCGCCCCGGGCGCCAGGTACAGGAAGAACGGCTTGTCCGGCACGAGCGCCCGCTGCTGGCGCACCCAGGCGCACGCGTGGTCGAGCAGGTCCTCGGTCAGGTGGTAGCCCTCCTCCGCGGTGGCGGGCGCCTCGACCGGGGTCGTGCCGTCGTACAGCGCCGGGTCCCACTGGTTGTTCTCGCCGCCGATGAAGCCGTAGAACGTCTCGAACCCACCGCCGCCGGTCGGCCACGCGTCGAAGGGGCCCATCGGCGACGTCTGCCAGACGGGCACCTCGTGGCACTTGCCGAACTGCGCGGTCGAGTACCCGTTGAGCTTGAGGGTGAGGGCCAGCGGGGCCTTGGTGTTCGGGCGCAGGGAGCTGTTGCCGGGCGCCGAGGTCGCGGTCTCGGTGATGCTCCCCATGCCGACCGAGTGGTGGTTGCGACCGGTGAGCAGCGCCTGCCGCGTCGGGGCGCACAGCGCGGTGGTGTGGAACCGGTTGAACCGCAGCCCGCCGGCGGCGAGGCGCTCGGCGGTCGGCGTCGAGCACGGGCCGCCGAACGCGCTCGACGCCCCGAAGCCGACGTCGTCCAGCAGCATCACCAGCACGTGCGGCGCGCCGGGCGGGGGGAGCAGCGGCTCGATCGGCGGGTACGAGGTGTCCGGGTCCTTCGCGTCGTACGTCGTCAGGCCCGGTGCGGGGCGGTCCGGGATCGGCAGCGTGGTGCGGGCGTACAGGCCGGGACGCACGGGGACCTCCGCGGGGCAGGGCGGGGCGAGCAAGTCCCTTCGACGCTAGGCAGCGGGCCCGGCCCGGGCATCACCCGGACCGAGTGAGGCCCGGCGCGCGCCCGCCGGCGCTCAGGCGTCCGCCGCGCAGCGGAAGCCGACGTTCCCCGCCGTCGAGTCGGGGGTGCTCGCGCTGCGGGCGTCGACGCGGTACCGGGAGCAGTACGACGCGTGGCACAGGTAGGAGCCGCCGCGCATGACGCGCTGCAGCCCCAGCGCCGGCCCGCGCGGGTCGAGCGCGACCGGTCCGGAGGTCGCGTACGTCCGCCAGGAGAACCAGTCGGCGCACCACTCCCACACGTTCCCCGTCATGTTGTGCAGGCCGAGCGCGTTCGGCGGGTAGGCGTCCGCCGGGGCCGTGCCGACGTAGCCGTCCTCGGCGGTGTTCCGGCCCGGGAACTCGCCCTGCCACACGTTCATCCGGTGCTCGCCGCCCGGCTCCCGCTCCGCCCCCCACGGGTAGTGCGCGCCGGCCAGGCCGCCGCGGGCGGCGTACTCCCACTCCGCCTCGGTCGGCAGCCGGCCACCGGTCCAGCGGGCGAACGCCGCCGCGTCCGCCCAGCTCACGTGGACGACGGGGTGGTCCGCGCGGTCGCGCACGTCCGACCCGGGCCCCTCGGGGTGCGCCCAGTCGGCGCCCTCC